>CAYGFS010000060.1:0-1554 GCA_964349305.1 uncultured Pseudomonadales bacterium | reverse complement strand
TCTCGCCGGCATCTTCGACTCGCGGATCTTCGGAGGTCAAGACAATTTTATCCGCTAGAGCGCCAGCTGCCGCACCCATGAGTGGGCGTTTGGAGGTGTCACGCAGGCCAGCAGAGCCAAAAACCACGATGAGCGACTCCCCTTTGCCTAGCTTGGCGCGGAGGTTGGTCAGCACGGCGGTAAGGGCGTTGGGGGTATGGGCAAAATCGACAAACACATGAATCCCGCGAGTGTTGACTACTTCGTCGAGACGTCCGCGGATCCCCTTGAAACTCACGAGCGCATGCTTGATATCGATAGGGCTCACGTCGAGGAGGAGTGCTGTCGAGATCGCCGCCAAGCCATTGTAAAGATTATATTCGCCAGTTAAAGGCAGAGTGTAGGTAGTAGAACCAAGTCTAAAGACTGTTTTGTCCTGCTGATAATCAATGTGATCGGGCTTGATCTGAGAACTTTCGTGGAGCGAATAAGTAGAGAAAAGCACGTTTGGCAAACGCGCGTTGATATCGTTGAAAATGGGAAGATCTTTGTTGACTACGGCGTGCTCGGCATGCTTGAAAAGCTTGAGTTTGGCGTCGCGATAAGCCTCAAAACTAGGATGATAGTCGAGATGCTCGTGAGTAATATTGGTCAGGACCGCGATCTTGGGCTTGAGCGGATAGATGCGAAACTGATCTAAACCATGACTCGTAACTTCGAGGACCACGTAGCGAACTTTCTGTGATCGCATCCGTCTTAGCAAGGCTTGGAGGGCAAAAGGATTGGGTGAGGTCACATGGAAACCAGTTTTGATGGATTTACGACCGATCTTGGCGTCAACTGTAGAGATGAGGGCGACCTTTTTTTTGGCGGTTTTGAGAATGTGATAAATAAGCGTGGAAGTGGTGGTTTTGCCATCCGTACCCGTGACACCGATAATCTCCAAATCGCGCCCAGGGTCACCGTACAACCTGGCGGCCAAAAAGGCCTTGGGGAGATGATAGAGATAGTTGACAACTGCCTGAGGAAATAATGGACGGAATAGCCTGGCCAAACGAAGTATGTGACGCTTAATTTGCATAGATAATGTATTGTAGCACCCCCCCCTCTTACTCGGTCGGGGAGATGTTGTACCGCAAGAGCAATTTTTTGGCTATCCCAAACCAAAGGGGGGCAGCGGTCTCGGAGGCCCACTGACTGGTTTGGGGCTCGGACAATTTGACGATCATAACAAACCGCGGGTTCTGCGCGGGAGCAAATCCGACAAACGAAGCCGTGGTTTTTTCGGCGTCGTAATGACCCTCGACTGCGATCTGGGCTGTACCGGTTTTGCCGGCGACTTTGTAGCCTTTGGGGGCTGCCCACTTGGCTTCTCCCTGCTCGACAGCCTGGACCATGAGATTGGTAATGCGACGGGCGGCATCTTCGGAGATGACCTGTCCCCTACTTTTGGGCGGAATGGTGACCTCGGTGTCGCCCAGTACACTGGCTACTAGGTGTGGCTCCATCATCTCCCCTTTGTTTGCGAGCGCACCCACAGCCGATAACATTTGAATGGAGGTGACGGCTATACCC
>CAYGFS010000059.1:424-1683 GCA_964349305.1 uncultured Pseudomonadales bacterium | reverse complement strand
TTACCTTTACAATGTCAATGTAACGCTCTACCAAGTGAGCTAACCGCCCTGATAAAAATGTATTTTAGCAGAAGGAACGAAAAAGGTGTTAGCCTGCACCCATTTGGACGTTGCGCTCGGAAGACATGGAGTATTTACTACCCGACTTGGATTCTTGGGTCCAGAAATACCCCTTAGACTTACGGCCACCGGACATTTGGAGCCAGGACGAGCTATCCTCGAGGGATTTGCGCATAAAGATGATCCAGGTCTTGAGTTTGGCGAAGTAATTGGCGTGGTAGACACCACCATCCACGATGTTGTCCATCATGGCCTGTTCTATAGTGGCCTGAACTTGGCCCATGGTAGACACAAGCATTTGGAGCTCTTGGCGAACCCCGTCGATCTCTTTTTTCAGGCTTTCGTCGGCGAAAGAGAAGAGGACTTTGTTTTCACTGGCTTTTTGGACGTGGAAGGCACGCTCTTGAGACTTGGCTTGTTCAGCCGCCTGAGCCTCTTTTTCGGCGATATATTTATCGAGATCGGGGTTGATGGCCTGGTCTGGAGTGGTGGGCATGCGGCCGGTTTTGGCACTGCCCAGGAGCTGGTCAAAAATACTCTGGGCGGTCCCCTTTACCACGTCGTTGGTAATGGATTTGACGACCGAGCCACCCATGTCGCGCATGGATTCGACGAAGCTGTTGTTGACCGTGGTTTTAGACGCGGGTTTACTGGCAGGCTTGCTGTTGAGCGGCTTGAAATTTTTGAATGGATCGTTTGTCATAGGTGTATCCAAAATACACGCGTATTATCCTATAACTCGGCGAGAAAGTCAAGGATTTTTCGTTTTTGCAGTACGTATTTGGCGTAGCCCTCCTGCCCTTTCTGGGGTTTGAGGGTTGCGACTTCGTCATCGGTGACAACGGGCTTTTGGTCGTCAATCAGTTTTTGGAGGATAAATTCGAGTTTGAGATTGCTTTGTGCGGATTTTTTGTACTCTGCCACCAGTTCTTCGGTGGTTTTTTTGATGGATTTGGCGTAGTCGGCGACCGAGAGCTTGAGGGATGTGAGCTGGGTCGAGAGACGGGAAAGCGCTGATTCAGCCTCTGCCTGGATCAGGAGCGGAGCGACCTCAAATTTGATATCGTCTAAAAGCGCATCAAAGATAACGTTGAGCTTGTGGTCTTTGACCTCTTCTGGCTTGGCTTTGGGGTCTTCTTTGTGCGCTTTGGCGTGCTTTTTGAGAGTAGCGGAGATAATCTTCTGATAATCACCTAACT
>CAYGFS010000059.1:0-414 GCA_964349305.1 uncultured Pseudomonadales bacterium | reverse complement strand
GCGGGGGCGATAGCGGCTTCGACCGCCATGACCCAATCTTTGCCCTCCTCCATGCTTTTGGGAGTTACACGAGGCTCAATCAGAGGTACTAGCTTGTACTCATGGATCACTTCAGAGTAGGCGGGAGAGAGGACGTGATCCAGGATGTGGGAGTAGAGCTGAGATTTGTCGGTTTGAGACTCGACCATTTTGAGTGGAGCTTTGCCTGGTCGGAATCCTTTGATACTGGCCGACTTGGCGACCTCAGAGAGCGCGTGAATGTATTCCTTGGCGACAATCTCTTTAGTGATGACGAGGTCAAAAGTGACGGTGCCGTCTGGTTTTTGGGTGATTTTTGTCATAAGTTGTTTGGATTATAACATGTGCCGAGGAGAGGACTTGAACCTCCATGCTGTAAAGCACACGCTCCTAAAG
>CAYGFS010000058.1:0-1843 GCA_964349305.1 uncultured Pseudomonadales bacterium | reverse complement strand
TCGAAGAGACCGTCGTGGTAACTCAGGACGGTTGTTCAATTTTGACCACCCCCACGTTGTTTCAGATCGGTTAATCTGGTACAATAACAAAATCAAATATGAGTAAAGCTGGCGTCACAGAAAAGATTGGTACTGTTACCCAGGCTTTGCCCAATACCATGTTCCGTGTCACCCTCGAAGAAGGCGGCACCGAAGTACTCGCGCACCTATCTGGCAAGATGCGTATGTTTAGAATTAGTATAATGCCAGGCGACAAGGTCAAGCTCGAGATGACGCCATACGATACCACCAAGGGTCGTATTACTTATCGCGTACGCGAAGGCCAACAACCAGGACCAACTGTATGAAAGTACAAGCATCACTTAGAAAACGCTGTTTAAAGTGCAAATACGTGCGCCGCAAACGCGTCTTATTTATTGTGTGTGAGAATCCTCGCCACAAACAACGCCAAGGATAATTTATGCTACGTCTAGTCGGAATCGATTTACCAGAAAATAAGCGCATCGAGATCGCCCTGACGTATGTCTATGGTATCGGTCCCAAAATCTCCAAAATCATCTTGGACAAAGCCAAGATTGATGTCAATCTCCGCGCCAAAGATCTCTCCGCCGTTGACGTCGCCAAACTCCAAAAAATCATCGAAGAATTCAAAGTCGAGGGCGACCTGCGCAAAGAAGTTCGCGAAAACATCCAACGCCTCAAACGCATTAGTAGCTATCGTGGATCCCGCCACTCAGCTGGACTCCCGACCCGTGGTCAACGCACCCGTACGAATGCTCGTACTCTTCGTGGCAAACGCAAGACCATTGGTGCCATGAAAAAAGAAGACGCCGCCAAAGTAGGAGGAGTCAAATAATATGGCAATATCAAAAAACAAAACAGTCACAGAAGGTCGCATTTACATCCTCGCCACCTTCAACAACACGGTAGTCACCGTGACAGACACTTCTGGCAACGTCGTAGGCTGGAGCTCGACAGGTAAAGTAGGATTTAAAGGTTCTCGTAAGAGCACTCCATTTGCCGCTACCCAGGCCATTACCGCCGCGGTCGACGCCGCCAAAGGTATGGGGCTGCGCCAAGCCGCTGTCTATATCAAGGGTCCAGGTCCCGGACGCGACGCCGCGCTCCGTGTACTGCGCACCATTGGCATCAAAGTCACTGAAATGTTAGACGTTACTCCTATCCCTCACAACGGGACTAGGGCAAAAAAACCGAGGCACGGATAATATGGCACGCTACACTGGACCCAAAAACAAAAAAGCTCGTCGCCTAGGTGTTGATCTGGGTCTTAAATCGAGCAACAAACTCGAGCGCAGACTTGGCACTCCACCCGGTGCCCACGGCCGCAAAGGCAGCCGCAAAGTTTCTGACTACGGTGTCCAGCTCGCCGAAAAGCAAAAAGCCAAAATCATGTACGGCATCCTCGAGCGCCAATTCAAAAAATACTATGTCATGGCTTCCAAAAACCCTCTCGCTACCGGAGAAGTAATGCTTTCACTTCTCGAGCGCCGCCTCGACAACTGCATCTATCGTCTCGGATTTGTCCCCACTCGCGCTGCTGGTCGCCAGCTGGTGAGCCACGGCAACGTGACCGTCAACGGCAAAAAACTCAATATTCCTTCCTATATTGTCAAAGTAGGCGACGTCCTCTCCCTGACCAACACCGCTGCCAAGATCCCCTACATCAAATCTCGACTAGACGACAAAGAATTGGGTTCCGCCCCTTGGCTGGACAAAAAAGCCGTACTCGGCAAGGTTACTCGCTTACCTGCCAGAAGCGACATCATTGAGGCTATTAACGAACAATTAATTGTGGAATTTTATTCCCGTTAATAAGCTATAT
>CAYGFS010000057.1:0-1935 GCA_964349305.1 uncultured Pseudomonadales bacterium | reverse complement strand
CCTGCCTGCGCAGGCAGGACTGCCCACAGATGTTGAGTACACAGGGACGGATTTTTCTCAAACATTGCTCGCGGAAGCCAAGAAGCTGCACCCAGATAGAGATTTTAGGTTTGGGAATGTAGTCGATCCAGAACATTGGTCAGGATTGGGTAAGTTCGATGCAATCTTTTGTGTGGCCGTGCTACATCATATCCCAGAAGAGAGACAGCAATTATACGTACTGAAGCAAGTCAAAGAACATTTAAAGCAAGGTGGATTCGTTTATTTGACAGTGTGGAATTTGTGGCAAGAAAAGTTTGCTCAGTTCCAGGTCGATGACCATTTTGAAGTGCCGTATAACAGGCAGTGGAGGCGGTATTGTGTGGCGTTTGATATCCAGTCAATGACGGATTTGGTTCAGGCATCTGGACTAGATCTGCAGGAGCTGTATTACGCAGATCGAGAAGGGGAAAAATCGGATATTGCGAATGGACAAAACTTAATTGCGATCGGTGCTCAACTTGCGGCATAGAGCCTCCGCGTCTACTCGCCAAAAATTGTCGTAGTTCTCATATTTTAGTGGGGCGAGTAAATTATCATATTGGCGGAGTTCGACATACTTATCTAGTATGGTGTATTTGTGGGGCATTTTAGACAATGAAGTGATTATTTTGGCCTTATTTGGTAGACCATTTAAATAGACTAAACCCAAATCGAGACAGATAGAGGGAAATCCAAAATTCGTCATCATTTGAGCGGCGATGTGACTCCTTCCGTTACCACCAAGACATAAAAATAGTAGGTTGATGCCTATACCAATCATCTCGTTAACTATTTCTGGTGTTACATGATCAGGATCTAGTTTAAAGTTTACCGAAGAAAGATATTGTTCTGCTGGTGAGGACATAATGCAGAGTATTTTACTCTAAAAAATTATTTTAAAAAGCCAATTGAACAAACTGTTTAAATTTTGAAGTAAGCGATGATTTTCTCGGCTGACCAGATACCAGTATAGGTTGGATAACCAGATAGTTCGGATAGCGCGATTTTGCCGACAAATAGCCGTAACTTTTCATCAGTAGTGAGCTTGGCAACTTTGATTTCGTTGGCGTAGTACATAGCAGGTTTTAAAATATCTCCTGGTTGACTGGTGTCCACAAAGCCAAATTTATGACGAGATGAGCGCTTCCAGGCCAGATCTTTTGACATGCCGAGCTCGCACATGCAGTTAAAGATATCACGTAAGCTGCCCTTTTAGCCCTACCGACGAGGCGACGAACTCCATGGCGTGTTGGGCCGCGCCGTTGTCGTCATTGGTATTGTCCTGACACCACGAAGCTAGTCCTTCCTCCGTGGGCAAATATCGTGGACTCCGCTTGATCTTGTTGTACACTCCATTGCGATATCTGAGTACGTGGACGAGCTCATGATGTACGCCGCCCTCCATCGAAAAATAATCAAAATGAATGTGTTGGCTGATGGTAATGGTTTTGTCTTTGTGGTTAGGACGAGCGTTGTACCCAGCTTCGGGCGACTCTATGACCTGGATATCGGTAAGGTCAAAGTAGGCTAAGGCCTCGCGGACAAGTGCGGCATACTCCTTTGATGATCCAGGGCTCGTGATACCCCTGGTGCTGGCGACCCTTTTGGCTCCCGCAAGTTGGCCCGACGTAACGACTGCTTCAAATAGTCGACTAGCTGCACGCACAATCGAGTCATGGTCTTGGAGCTTGACGGCTTCCCAAAGCGATTGTTTTGGCTGATTGCGAAATGAGATGTCGCCCGGATCATCTACCCAGGAATACTGGAAAATAGGATCGTAGGTATTTGAGGCAAAAAATTTCTCCCGCTCTGACTCTAGGTTGGTCGGGGTAAGGATGTAGATAAGATTGGTCATCATCTGGAGCCGAAGGTGGGACTCGAACCCACTACCTGCGGTTTACGATACCGCTGCTC
>CAYGFS010000056.1:0-2330 GCA_964349305.1 uncultured Pseudomonadales bacterium | reverse complement strand
CCACCAACCTTTTGTTCCGAAGACAAACGCTCTATCCAGTTGAGCTACGGATGCAGTGGGGTAATTATATAGCAGTTCGTTTCTTTTGCAGGATTTTGCGGTAGCTATTGGCGAAACGATGGGCTTCATCTCTGAGCTGCTGCAGGAGCTGGAGACCGGGGTGATCGGAGGGAAGCTTGACGGTGATGAAAGCTGGCTGCAAAGGTTCCGAACTCGGGATCAGAAAGTTCGGAACCTTGGGAACGGGAACAATTAGACGATCCGGGTGTTTGGCGAGGCCGAGGTAGAGCGGAGGATACTCCTGTTTATCAAAAATCCGTTGGAGACGACGCAGCTGGGGTACTCCCCCATCGATCACAATCAAATCGGGTTTGGGCCACGAAGTGTTTTTGAGCCGACGAGTCATGGCTTCATCCAGCCGGTCAAAATCGGAGCGAGCACGGGGATTTTTGATTTTGAACCGCCGGTACTGACAGTTATCTAGGAGTCCGTCGGTCATAACCGTCAGAGAAACGGTAGAGTCAAACATGGCCGAGTTGCTGGCGTCGTAACACTCAATACGCGACATATTACGGGGACGGTCCTTGTAATATGGGGCAAGGACAGACCTAAGGGCTTCGAGCTTCGCGGAGGAGTCGTTGTAGGAGAAGTGGCGGTCGGCGAAGCTGTTGGTGGTGATAAATCGCTCAAAGCGCTCAATTCCTTTGCGGGTAGACAGCGCAGTTTCAAAATCTTGCTGCAGCGAGGCCTCTTTCATTTTGAGGGTGAGATCTTTGATCACGGGATCGACGTTTCCCTGCAGGATTTTGACGACCTGGCGGATTTGGGTGCGATACTGGCGCTTTTGAATATCACACTCCAGGAGTGTGAGTTTTTGAATATTGGAGGGACACGGGCTGCAGAGGCCAATGCGCGAATAAAAGCAAGGGTGTTTGCCCACTTTTTTCGCCATGCAAAATGGGATGAGGCGGCGAATGGCGCGCAACACTTCCTCGGCTATTTTAGCGTTGGGGAATGGACCAAAGACTTTGAATTTAGATTCCTTATTTTGGAATCGGGGATTTTCTTTCAAATCATGGGCGCGGTCAAAGTGTGGGCGCGGGAAAGGATTTTTGAGGTCGATCACGATGTAGAGGTAGGTTTTGTCGTCTTTCCAGGCGCGATTGTGGGGCGGCATGAATTTACGAATCAATTCGGACTCGAGGAGGAGCGCCTTGAACTCCGTATCGCAGAGGGTGTAACGGATGGTATCTCCGGCCACGATCGCGGCTTCTTTGGCGTCTAACTTGGCATTTTGGGCGTGGCTAGACAGTCTGGCCTTGAGATTCACCGCCTTGCCGATATAGAGCAAGGTGTCTCCTGCCCAGTACTGATAGACCCCGCAGGTGCCGGGTGCGTCGTGAAAATCGGTGATGGTAGCCCAAGCGAGTTGACTCATAGGATATAATTATCTCATATAAGTCTAAGGGTGATCATTATGCCACAAGTAAGTTTTAGAAATGGTCATTTGGAAGGATCCACACCTGTGTCGGGGGATGTAGGGATGTATTTTTTGAGTCGAGGTATTCGCTTAGAGGTTCCAGACAAAGCTAGTATTTCAAGACTAGAAGTTTTAAAAACTGAAAATTGGTCGGGAACTGTATATAAATGTTCGTTAAAATGTACTGCCGATGAGACAGGAACACTTGACGTTAACGGTCATTTAATGAAAACTTATGAATATTTTGTCTTACACGGCGTTGATCCAATGTCAGCATTAGAGATCATGTTAAATCGATAATTTAGAGATACTTCTTGAGATATTTGGCGGTATAGCTATTTTTGACGGCAAGAATATCCTCGGTTGGGCCCTGGAAGACGAGGTGGCCACCCTCGTCGCCGCCCTCGGGACCGAGGTCGACTAGGTACTGGCAGTTTTTGATCACATCGAGGTTGTGCTCGATCACGACCACAGTATTGCCTTTTTGAACTAATCTTTTGAGCGTGACCATGAGCTTGTTGATATCGTCAAAGTGTAGCCCAGTCGTGGGCTCGTCCAAGATGTAGAGAGCATTATTGCCCTCGCGTTTGCCCAGCTCGTGAGCCAATTTGATCCGCTGAGCTTCACCGCCCGAAAGAGTTGGTGCGGGCTGCCCAATTTTGAGATAACCGAGACCGACGTCGACCAAGAGCTGGAGCTTGCGGTAGATCTTGGGATAATTTTTGAAGAAACTGACCCCGTCAGTGAGCGTCATATTGAGAATGTCAAAAATAGTCATGGCTTTGTACTTGATGCTGAGAGTTTCTTCGTTGTACCGCTTACCCTCACACACGTCGCAAGTGACATAGAC
>CAYGFS010000055.1:0-2333 GCA_964349305.1 uncultured Pseudomonadales bacterium | reverse complement strand
CTACTAAGACGTCGATATTGCCACTGCCGCCACCACAGTTGAGGTTGAAAGTGCCAGAAGTTGTAAAAGTATGAATAGCGTAGTTGCCACTATATGTAATTGTGCCTCCGGTAGCTCCCTGGATCTTGATATTGGCATCGGCGTCGTTGCAGTCGACAAGAGTCTTGGTCTTCATGAGTCCGGCGCGGCGGCGGCCTGAGGCACTGGCCGTATAGGTAGTCCAGTTGAGGGGGTATCCGTCGGCATCGGCGTCGACTACCCAGAGCGAAGTGGTGTTGGCGGTGATGTCGATCCTGCCTCCGTTTTGAATAATAATGCTTCCACCATTTGGGACGAGCTTGTTGGTTTTGAGGATGCCGGTATTGGCGATAGTGAGAGATCCGCCAGTCAAAGTGATTTGGCCGTTGGTGGTAGAGGAGGCCTCAGTGGTGGCGTTGTCGATGTAGTAGGTAGTACCGGCGGGGATGGTACACGTGTCTCCCGCGCTAATTGTGACGTTGCTATCAATCTGTCCCATACAGACTGCATGTGAATGTCTGGGGTAAAATAGGGTAAACAACAGGAGTAAAAGGGTAGGGGTTAAAGCTTTTTTGATCATATATTTTATTGGCGGATAGCCATGGATACTTGACTCGTAGTCTCACCGTGTTGTGCATATAGCGTGAGTTTGTAGTTGTAGAGAACGCTCTGGGTAAGATCAAAGGTGGAGCGCCACTTCTCGGTCTCACCATCGCGGGAGATTTTTTGGAAAGTGAGATCAACGATGCCACCATCTGTAAGGAGCTTGGCGGTGACAGAAATAACTGGAGTGGGACTGGTGAGCTGGATGCTGATCGTCATTTGGTCCCCGACTTTGGCGTCTAAGGGATCAATCATCAGGTCGGTGAATGTCGGCCCGGTATGTGTACCTTGACTGATTTTGAAGGTGCCAGCCGTGCCTGCATCAGGAAGGACAGGATAGGGGCTCCGGGTGGGCTCTGGACTGGATGCTGGTGCCGTGGTTGATGCTGCCTGGCGAGGAGGGATAATGCGCTCGTAGATTTGCTTAAAAAGAGCAGGGTAGGTAGTCTCGAGATAGAGGTAGCCACTGCCTAAGCTGACTCCAAGGAGGAGTAAGGTCAGGGGGAGGACGAGTGAGCGTGGTTTTTTGATGGGTAGTTGTAACTGATCAGACTCTGAGGGCAGAATTTCTTCCATGCTCTCATTTAAGTAAGAATAGAGTGTGATGTCAAGCTCAGAGTTACAATTAACTTTTTCGGTATCTCGTTGTCGCACCTTGACCTATCCGCTCGACCACTTTTAGGTCTAATAGTCTATTAATTACCTGGTTTATTGTCGGCCTAGGTACGCCGGTAGCATTTACAATTTCTTTCGGCGTCGCTTCTAAAACATCCTCAAGGTATTGCCACACGAGCAATTGTTGAGGCGAGAGAATCGTTTCAATATTGGTTGTTGTGAGAAGCTTTGCGGCCATTTGAGACTGCTTTAGCAGGATATCCAAAAAGAAGTTTAGCCACGGTGATATGTCAGACTGCTCAGTCCGTAATGTTTTTTGGCTTTTTCGAAGTGCCAAGTAGTAGTCTGGCTTGTTGTCTTCAATAAGCTTTTCGTGAGATACATAGGGTATGTAGGCATAGCCTTGTTGTAATAGGAGCAAATTAGTTATGACCCTGGACAATCGACCATTGCCGTCTTCAAATGGATGGATATTTAAAAATTCTACAAGAAAGTTCGCGATTATTAGAAGTGGATGGTAGCTTTTATTTTGTAAAGCTATCTTGGTCCAGTCGATAAGTTCGGACGTTTCTTTGGGCGTTAACCAGGCTTTGGTTGTCTCAAAAAGGACTCCGACGGATTCTCCAACTTCATTGATCATCTCGACGGCGTTTTCTTTTTTCTTGTACTCACCTCGGTGAAAAATATCTTTCTCGACATACTTCAGCATCTCTTTATGAAAATGTTTGACCAAATTTTCGTTAAATCTTAATGATCCCCACGAATTAAAGACATTTTGCAAAAGTTCGTAGTATCCTTGCGCCTCCTGTGCATCCCGATTGCTAAACTTCTGGATAAAAATACCGCGGAGCATTTTTTCAATATCTTCGTCAGATAGCTGAGACCCCTCAATTCGAGTTGAAGCACCCGTAGAAGTAACAAGTACTGATTTTTTAAGCCTACCAAGTATTTGAGGACTTAGCTTAGTGCTTCCCTCCCACTTACCTTTAATCGCCTCAATCTGGGTGATCTTTAACCAGATGTCTTGTGGTATCTTTTGTAATCGCAAATCGAATGTATTGTTCATATATATAAGATTGTATAAGATTACATAAGAT
>CAYGFS010000054.1:0-3138 GCA_964349305.1 uncultured Pseudomonadales bacterium | reverse complement strand
CCCCCACAACTCCTCCTACTTCCACTCCGACTCCCACCCCAAAGCCTATTCCCAAACCAAGTCCATCCTCCGACTTGGCGTCACCGCTGGAGGGTACGGTGGCCGGCGCTGCCACAGCAATTGACCTCTCTGGGTTTGGACTGTCTCCATCTCCCTCACCTATCCTGCAAGGTCAGACCTTGCAGGGTCCGACCCTCAACAAATCTCGTGCCAAAACAGCCCTGATTGTCGGCTCGGGACTCATCCTCGTCTCGTTCGCCGGTTATTTTGGGTACCGCAAGTATCGTGCGATAATGAGTCAATGAAAAAGTATCTTGGTTGGCTCCCTGCATTTATTTGGGCATTTCTGATTTGGCGTCTCACCACCACCCCCGACTTCAAAGTCACCGAAGATACCGTCCTGAGTTTCATCATTTCCAATGGTGGTCACTTTTTCTTTTTTGGAATCCAAGCCGTATTTATACTTCTCGCGCTCCCCGCTAGAATCTGGAATCTATCTTCTAACATTGTCGCCGTAGCCTGTGCCTCACTCTACGGTGTACTGATCGAGATGGTCCAGCGCAGGGTACCCGGCCGCTCGGCCGACCCTCTAGACTGGATCCTCGACACCCTCGGCGCGATCGCTTTTTTGGCCATAGCCAAAAAAATATTAAATCAAAAATTCTCCAATTCTCCAATTTAATTTGAGAATTTGTCATTTATGATTTGTGCTTTACAATATCTTCTATGAAGATATTGATTACAGGTGGAGCCGGTTATATCGGAGCGATCACTGCTAAATATCTTGAGTCACAGAGGCACGAAGTCTTGGTCTACGATCACTTTGCCTCACATATGCCCACTAAAATTGGCAACACCTCATACGTCAAAGGCGGCATCCTGGACCATAAAACCCTCGCCAAAACTCTCGCTAGTTTCCACCCCGATGTCGTCATGCATTTTGCCGCCTATATCCAGATGGGAGAAAGCGTCCGTGATCCTCGCAAGTATTACACGAACAACTTTGTTGGCACTCTAGGCTTGATCGAAGCCATGATTACCGCTGGCTGTCACAAGCTGGTCTTTGCCAGTACCGCCGGCGTCTACGGCAATCCGACCCAGATCCCGATCCCTGAAGATCACCCAAAAGAACCAGAAAACCCCTACGGCGAAACCAAGTTGGCCGCCGAACGCCTGCTTAAATGGTACGACCAGGCCTACGGCTTCAAATCCATCTCCATTCGCTTTTTCAACGCTGCCGGTGCCACGGAGGAATTAGGGGAAGATCACCACGACGAATCCCACCTCATCCCCAATATCATTACCGCTCAGCTCTCTGGTAAAGAATTTGTTATGTTTGGCAACGACTATCCCACTCTCGATGGTACTTGTATCCGCGACTATATTCACGTCCTCGACCTCGCTGAAGCTTTCCGCCTCGCCGCCGAGAAACTGGTAGCTGGTGGGGATACTACTTCCTACAACGCTGGCACCGGCACGGGATATAGTAACAAGCAGATTGTTCAAATGGTCGAAAAAGTCTCCGGCAAGCCTGTGGCGGTGAAATACGAACCTCGTCGCCCCGGCGACGCCAACAAGTTGGTCGCCGACGTCTCCCGCCTCAAGTCCGAGCTCTCCTGGTCACCCACCCACTCCGACCTGGAATCGATCATCAAATCCGCCTATGCCTATCATTCCAAAAAACAATTATGAAACCAAAAATAAGCGTAGTACATCTAGGAGTTAAAGACTTTCAACTCTCTCTAAAGTTCTATCGTGATGGACTTGGTTTTATCCCCCACGATTATAAAGAAGGTGAAGATTATGTCATGTTTGAGATGGAGGGTAGCTGGTTGGGTATTTTTTTGCGCGATAAACTTGCAGGAGATGCAAAAGTTGATCCAATAGGAAATGGTTTTCCTGGATTCACACTTTCACATAATGCTAAATCTAGAGAAGAAGTAGATCAAGTTTGGAATCAAGCTATTACGGCAGGTGCCCAACCGACTAAAAAACCAGAAGCTACCAATTGGGGTGGCTATTCTGGCTACTTTGCTGACCCTGACAGATATCTGTGGGAGGTAGCCTACAATCCATTTACTGATCTTACATAGAAAGTGATATATTGGAACTATGGACGCAACCTTCAATAACACTCAAATTCAGCAAATCAAGGTAGCGATGAAGCAAGCCCTAGTTGATGAGCTTGGCGAAAATTATCAAGGTCGCCTGGATCGGATTGAAAATAAAATTGACATGGCATGCAAAATCTCCAAAGATACTCGTGAGGAATTAACTCTCACCCAAGCCAAAGTCGACCGACATGATACCGAAATCAAAGAGCTCCAAACTTTCACAGGCTTCGCCACCACCTAAATTAAAATTCTTACTTATGAAAACACATCGATTCTCACCTCGCTCTACTATTCTAGTTATCGTCGTTTTAGTTACGATTACTTTTCTATCCAAGAGAGTACCAACTCAGACCCCAGCTATCCCATCTCCCACGCCATTCTCTGTTCAAGAGGACGGCAACCCATTTGACGATAAATTCACCTTAGAGCAAATTTTAAATCAAGATGATCTTGTTTGGCTTTACGCCGATCCGACCAAACAATGTTTGTATGGCAGTAGACATTATCGTGGGGATGAGAATGATTCTCAGTGGGGATGGTATCGTGTAGAAAATAATCTGTATGAAGCTGTGCCAATTTGCGCTGGTGAGTGTCCATTATTTTTTATCAAAAAGATTTATTCGGTTCGGTGGGACAATAAAGACAATCTTTGTCGTATCGGCACTATGTTGGATCTTCAAATAAATAACTCTGTGCCAAAACAAGTTTGGAATATTATGGATTACTATGACTGGGGCAATGATGGCAAGGATTTTAATAGTCCTCCGCCAGAGTGGGATTCCATGGAAGAGGGCAATAAACTCAAATAAGCTGGCTTTGCCACTGCTAGTCTATTGCGCCCCACACTTTTTCTGCTACAATACCTTTTACATCTGTGAATACACTCTTGCTTGTCTAGGGTAAGGATTTTATCCCCCGAGGCGGGTTTTTTAGTGCCTCTGCGGATCAAACAAACTCGCGCCTTAACAATTGAATAACTACACATCTAAATACAATTCAAAGAGATGGTAGTACCGTTTTTAAC
>CAYGFS010000053.1:0-3186 GCA_964349305.1 uncultured Pseudomonadales bacterium | reverse complement strand
CTTCCAGTCAGCAAACCCTTATTAGTGGGAATGTGCGGATGGTTGCTTCTCGCAAGTTGGGACTATACACTATGAGATAACAAAAAACAAGAGGTAATTTAACAAACTAACGTAGCAACAAACTAACTGTTAACTTGTTTCGCAATTGTAGCAAAGGTTTTGGGGTCAGTGACAGCCAGATCAGCCAGAATTTTGCGGTCGAGGAGGATGCCTTTTTTGGTCATGGCAGAGATAAAACGGCCGTAGGTGTAGGTAGCATCCAGTGCTCGTAGGGCGGCGTTGATGCGGATGATCCAGAGGGTACGGAAGTTACTCTTACGGTCTTTGCGACCCTGAAATGAATAGTCGAGGGCATGCAGATAAGCTTCGTGGGCGACTTTCCATAGGCGGTGCTTGGACATGCGGAAGCCTTTGGTACGATTGAGCACCGCTTTGTGACGGGCGCGCTTTTGAGGACCGTTGGTGACTCTAGTCATAAATTTAGATTCCTAAGATTTTTTTAATACGTCGGGCGGTGCCACCAGTCAAGAACTTCGCGGCTTTCATGCGGCGAACCTGGGCTTTGCTTTTGTGGGCGCGGCGATGGCGCATGTTTTGGGTGCGACGCATTACTTTGCCGGTTGCAGTCACTTTGACCCGGCGGGTCAGAGATCTTTTGCTGCGACGTTTGGTTGTTTTCATATGTTTAGGCCTTCTTTTTAGAAGGATTGAG
Organism: uncultured Pseudomonadales bacterium; assembly: GCA_964349305.1. Lineage (GTDB taxonomy): Bacteria > Patescibacteriota > Microgenomatia > UBA1400 > UBA12108 > CAJAUT01. The sequence continues at coordinate 2,474 of CAYGFS010000053.1, read as the reverse complement.
GATCAGGAATAGTTGTTTGCCCTGGAGCTTGGGGACTCCATCGGCTGTAGCTACTCCTTCTAGTGCAGACATAATTCTTTTGATCAAATCATGTCCAAACTCGACCTTGGTAATTTGGCGACCGGTGAATTTTACCACAATCTTGACTCTGTCACCACCCTCGAGAATGCCTTTGATTCTCTCTAGGCGAGTGTCCATGTCGCCCTGACCAATAAAGGGAGAGAAACGGATCTCTTTAATCTCGACTTTGCCGCTGCTGGCCTTGCCCTCGCGCTCTTTTTTGGCTTCGAGGTATTTGAACTTTTTAAAATCGATGATCTTGCCTACGGGAGGCTTGGCGGTGGGGGCAATCTCGACTAAATCGAGTCCCCGCTCACCGGCGATCCGCAACGCCTCGGATTTGGTCATGACCCCGACCTGCTTACCCGTTTCGTCGACCACGCGCATTTCGGTGGCTTTGATGAACTGGTTGACGGCGTAGAATTTCATGAGGTTATATTATAGCTTACTTACGACCTCTTGTTTCAGTTTGGCGATTAATTCGTCGAGATTGAGAGTCAGCTGCTCGCTGGCGCGATTTTTGATGGTGACCGTGTTATTTTCGACTTCTTGCTTGCCGAGAATCGCCATATAGGGCACTTTCATCGCACGCGCATTGACCATCTTTTTGCCCAGGGTACTGGCGGACTCGTCGATTTCGACCCGGATCCCCTCGGCTTTGAGTCCAGCTGCCACCGTTTTGACGTACTCGAGCTCGTTTTCAGAAATGGGGAGCAGGGCGATCTGAACGGGTGCGAGCCACAGGGGGAAGGCCCCGGCGTAATGCTCGATGAGGAATGCCATGGTGCGCTCGAACGCGCCGACGCTGCTCCGGTGGACCACGATGGGCTCTTGTTTTTGACCGCTATTGTCGACATAGGTTAAAGCAAAACGCTTGGGCATGACAAAGTCGTACTGACAAGTAAAGGCAGTTTCTTCTTTGCCAAGGACGTTTTTGATTTGAACGTCTAGCTTGGGACCGTAGAAAGCGGCCTCATCAGCGGCTTCATAATACGGGGCGTTTCGCGATATGAGTACTTTACGCAGCACTCCTTCGGCATGATCCCAGGCGGCATCGTCTTTGAAGTATTTTTTGGTATCCTCGCGGTTACCAAGTGAGAGTCGATATTGATAGTCGACCCCCTTCTCCATGCCGAGAGTTTGATTGATAAATTCAATGAGATCGAGAACACCATTGATCTCTTCGATCGCTTGATCTTTGGTACAGATAATGTGGGCATCGGCCAGACAAAAAGTGCGAACCCGCATGAGCCCAGTGAGCTCACCGCTTTTCTCATATCTAAATAGATCTGAGAGTTCGGCATAGCGGATGGGGAGCTCGCGGTAACTGCGAGGGCGCGCGTCATAGAGCTGGAAGTGATGAGGGCATGTCATGGGACGCAAAATAAGCTCATCTTCATCGACGATCATAGGGGGGTACATGGTGTCTTTGTAGTATGGGTAGTGACCGCTCTTGCGGTAAAGATCGACTTTGGCAAGAGGTGGAGTGACGACGTGCTGGTAACCACGCTTGATTTCTTCGTCTACAACAAAACGCTCAAGTTCGCGTCTGATGGTGGCGCCGTAGGGAGTAAGCAGGGGCAAACCTTTACCGACTAGATCAGAGAAACAGAAGAGATCGAGCTCGATACCGAGTTTGCGATGATCTCTCAACTTGGCTTGTGCTTGCCGTTCGATATAAGCATCGAGTTCTTCTTTGGTAAAGAAAGCCGTGCCGTAGATTCGAGTGAGCATTTTATTGTTCTCGTCCCCATGCCAATAGGCACCGGCGACCGAGAGGAGTTTGAAATACTTCATTTCCTCACTCGGGTTTTCCACGTGACCCATTTTGCATAAATCGAGGAAATTGCCCGGATCGTTGGTGAGTAGTTTTTTGCCGTCTTTGGCAAAAGTCTCCATCATTTCTACTTTGTAGGGGTTGTCGGCAAAGAGTTTTTTGGCTTCCTCTAACGTAACTTCGTTATATGTAAATTTTTTCCAGGTAGGGAGAATTTTGCGCATTCTTTTCTCGATTTTTGGTAAATCTGTTTCGGAGACAACGTGCTCGCCCATGTCAAAGTCCTGGTAGAAGCCATTCTCGATGGCAGGGCCAATCGCGTTTTGGGCACCAGGAAAGAGCTCCTTGACTGCTTTGGCCAGTAAATGCGCCATGGAGTGGCGGAGGTTGTTTAAATCTTGACTATCATTTAGTTTTCTCATAGTTTTCCTTTGGTTATTGTATCAGGTAATTTTGGCATTAAAAATCCCGCTTAAGCGGGATGGAGATCTGCCAAAGACCACTCCATCCCTTACGGGTTTGTAGTAGTGGTTGTTTGTAAGCTACTTTGTTTCATGTGTTTCATTATGGCATAGATGTCAATGTGGGCGGTATAGGGATCGAACCTATTACCTTTACAATGTCAATGTAACGCTCT
>CAYGFS010000052.1:0-3312 GCA_964349305.1 uncultured Pseudomonadales bacterium | reverse complement strand
ATATATTATTAAAGACAGGAGAGTGAAATAAATGAGCCGCAGTAGCGCCAAAGGTCCATTCATCAACGAGAAGCTCTTGGCGAAAGTCATGAAAGCTGGTTCAACTGGGACTAAAATGCCTATCAAAACTTGGGCTCGCTCATGCACTATCCCCCCAGAGTTCGTCGGCACCACTTTCCTCGTCCACAACGGCCGAGTATTTAAAGAAGTCTTCGTCTCCGAAGGCATGGTCGGCCACAAACTAGGGGAATTCTCCCTCACACGTACCTTCCGTGGTCACGGTAAGATCGTTAAACGCACACTGACCAAAACATAATATGAAAACAATCCAACGCTACATTCGCACCAGTCCCCGCAAACTCCGCCTTGTGGCCGATGCCGTGCGTGCGCTCTCACCCGAACAAGCCCTCCTCCACCTCAAGTTCACTGGCAAAGCCGCGGCCGACCCCATGTACAAAGCCATCAAGCAAGCTGTCAGCAACGCCAAAGACCAATTAGGTCTCGAGGTCTCTAAGCTCGCCTTCAAAACCATCGACGTCATGGATGGTCCCACTTACAAAAGATTCCAAGCAGTATCACGTGGAATGGCTCATTCCATCATGAAGCGCACCAGTCATATTCGCGTTGAGCTCAAGGAGGTTAGCCGTGGGCCAAAAAGTTAATCCTCTCAGCTTTAGACTAGGTGTGCTCTACAAGGCAAGCAGTACTTGGTTTGCCCCAAAGAAAGATTACCAGGGTCTCGTGCTGGCCGACATCAAGATCAAGCAATTTATCTTCAAGCGCCTTGCCTTGGCTGGCATCGTGGCTGTGGACATCGAGCGTTCGATCAATATCATCAAAGTCATTATTCACGCCGGTAGACCTGGCGTCATTATTGGCCGCGGTGGTTCCAGTCTCGACATTCTCAAAAAAGAACTCGAAGGCTACCTCAAAAAGATCGGTGAGAGTAGCTCGCTCAAATTCCAGCTCGAGGTCAAAGAAGTCAAAAATCCCGATCTCTCCGCCAAGCTGGTGGGTGAACGCATTGCCGAACAGCTCATCAAACGCTATCCTCATCGCCGCGCCATTTCCCAAGCTCAAGAGCGTGTGATGTCCGCCGGCGCCAAAGGAGTGAAGATCCAGGTTTCTGGTCGGGTTGGTGGAGCCGAGATTGGCCGCACCGAAAAATACCCCATAGGTACCATTCCTACCCAAACTCTTCGTTCCGACATTGATTTTGCTAAAGTACCCGCCTTGACTCGTTCCGGCTATGTCGGGATTAAAGTCTGGATTTACAAAGGCGAGGCCGTATTATAAAACAAGGCCGAAGTCCCGACGAACGTCGGGAAGAAGAACAATAAATATATGATGCAACCAAAAAAGTCTAAACACCGCAAAGAATTCAGAGGCAAGATGGGTGGCATCGCTACCCGCGGTAATACCGTCGCCTTTGGCGATTTCGGTCTCAAAGTTATCGAAAGCGCCTGGATCTCTGCGGCAGTGCTCGAGTCAGCGCGCCGCACCATTACTCACCACACCAAACGTGGTGGTAAGCTCTGGCTCCGCGTCTTCCCTCACAAGCCTTTGACTCACAAAACCGCCGGCGCCAAAATGGGCTCGGGTAAAGGTGATATCGACAAATATACTTCCGTCGTCAAACGCGGAACCGTTGTCTTTGAACTAGGGAGCACCGACGAAGCCACTGCCCGCGAAGCCTTCCGCAAAGCCGCGTCCAAGCTTCCCGTCCTTACTCGTTTCGTAGTGAGAGGTTCAATCGTATGAAACTAAAAAAGAACGACTACCTTGAATTACGCAAAGGCGGACTCAAAGCCGTGGACGCCAAGCTCGTCGAGTTGGGCGTGAGTTTGGCCGCTACCAAGATGACACAAATGAAAAACGAATTAAAAAATCTAAGGGAGGCCGGTGTTACTCGCCGCGCGATCGCTACCCTAAAAACTATTAGAGCGGAACTAAAGGAGACCAAGTGAAAAAATTAAACGCCACCGTCATATCAGCCAAGATGGAACAAACGGCTGTGGTCATGGTCGAAACCTCCTGGAAGCATCCTCTCTACACCAAGCTCGTCCGTCGCAGCAAAAAATATTTGGTTCAAAACGACGTCAAAGCCAAAACCGGTGACCACGTCGAAATCCAAGAGACCCGTCCTATGTCGGCCCGCAAACGCTTTACCATTACCAAGGTAATCAAAAAATAATATGATCCAACTACGCTCAGTCCTCGCCTCAGCCGATAACTCAGGCGCCAAACGCCTCAAAGTTATCCATGTCCACGGTGGTTCTTGGCGCCGCTTTGGCTTTATTGGCGACATGGTTACGGCCGTCGTCGATCAAGCCGACCCCAACGGTTACGTCAAAGACTCCCAGCTAGTCAAAGCCGTGATTGTGCGTACCCGCAAAGAGACCAGGCGCTCTGACGGTACTTACGTCCGTTTCGACGACAACGCCGCCGTCATTATCGACCCCAAAACCAAAGACCCTATTGCCAGTCGTGTCTTTGGCCCCATCGCCCGCGAAGTCAAAGATCGCGGTTACGCCAAAATAGCATCACTCGCACCGGAGGTACTCTAATATGAACATGAAAAAGTTTAAAAAAGGCGACACCGTCCTCGTGACCGCGGGCAAAGACAAAGGCAAAACCGGAGAAATTATGCGGGTTTTTCCCAAGAAAGATTCTGTCATTGTAGCCGGTGCCAACCTCTACAAAAAACACGTTAAACCTACCCAAAATACTCAAGGTGGTGTCGTGTCCCGCGAGCGCGCCCTCTCAACCGGTAAAATTAGTCATGTACAAGATGGCAAGCCAGTCCGGTTTGCCAGCAGGAAAAAAGTATGACAACAACAGACGCCAACCTAAAAACGCGCTTTGAGACTGAATATAGTCTCAAACTCATGCAAGAACTGGGGCTCAGCAATCGCCTGGCTTCACCTCGCTTGTCCAAAATAATCTTGAATGTCGGTATCCCCAAGTCTGATACCTCTACTAAGGATGTGGAAACTGCGAGCCGGGAGCTTGCTTCACTTTCCGGTCTCTCACCCAAAGTCGGTGGAGCCAAGCAATCTATCGCCGGTTTCAAGATCCGCGCCGGCGACCCCGTGGGTGTCTCCGTCACTCTCCGCGGAGCCAAAATGTTTGATTTCCTCGATAAATTGTGTAGAATAGTGCTTCCGCAAGTTAAAGACTTTCGCGGCGTCAAAAGTACTTCTTTTGACGGGCACGGCAACTACACACTCGGACTCTCGGAACAAATCATCTTTCCCGAGATTGACTACGCCAAGACCGAAAAAATTCACGGCCTCGAAATCGTGATTGTGA
>CAYGFS010000051.1:0-3534 GCA_964349305.1 uncultured Pseudomonadales bacterium | reverse complement strand
ATCTCAATCCAGGAGGGACCAAAATTGTGGCCGTCGAAGTCGAAGACATCTGGCAATTAAACGAAGATGAGCTCACTACCCTCAAAACCAAAGCCGAAGAGCTCACCAAAACCCTCGAAAAATCCAATCTGCTCTCGCAGGGAGTCGTTCTCAAAAGCAGCATCATCGGCGACGTCGACAAATTGCTCTCTAGCCAAAACCAAAACGTCAAACCCGAAAACCGCATCCGCGCTTACCGAGAAGCACGCCTCGCTCTCGCCACTACTACTAGCAATATGACTCAGCTCGAAAATCTTGTGGCTCAGGCCGGTTCATCTGGCTCACTCCTCGGGTTTGTCGGGGGAGCTGGCACCACCGCTGTCTTTGGTATCATTCTCGTGATCGTCGCCGGTTTTGTTTTCATGTCTACCTATTTCAAAAAACTCGCTCTCTCTCCTGCCCTAGCCACTGACTCAGCCTCACCCGACGTCCTGGAATCGGTCTCATCAAGCTCCAGTCAGGCGATGAACGAAATCGGCCGCCTCACTCCCCTCGACTACAACTTTGAGTCCAAACACAAACCCTCCTGGCAGATGCCCGCCATCATCGCCGCGGTCGTTGTGGTCACTGCCGGCGGTACCTATCTCCTGACCCAGGCGGCCAAACCCAAGACACCACCCGTGGTGAATGAAGTCATCGTGGCCTCCCCTGTTGCCACCCCCACTCCCGCACCAACTAGTACCCCATCACCTTCTCCGTCCCCATCACCCACATCTACTGCCTCCACTGCTCCTACTGCTAAACTTTCCTATACCCTGGTCGTCCCCGCCGACTCCTCCGTCAACGTCCGCAACCTGCCTAGCAGCGACGGCGACATCATCATGAGCATCAAAGAGACCCAGGATGTCTATGTCTTCAAGACCACCGGCGACTGGCGCCAGATCGGTTTTAGCGAGTCAGACAGTACCAAAGGTTACTGGGTCCACTCTTCCTTCCTCGAAGAAAAATAGTCGATCAATTACAAATAGCTTCATGATGAGTTGCGTGGATCAAGTTGCAAAATTTACGCAGGCCGGGTAGGCCGAGTTTGAGGTCGCTCCGCTACCAAGCGGAGACAGACCGTTTTTGCGTTTGAGACATGCGACTCAGCATGGATGAAATATTGAAGCGAGCTTCACAAAAACAAAAAATAGGAACCAGAATTACTTCACAAAATTATTAAATACTCCGTGTATCCCCATCGCAATCGCTAAACATACCAATTGCCTCACCACTGCGTCCCTCCGAAGCTCGTTAGAGCGAAGGGGGATCCCCCACGCAGTGATAGTACCAGTCGCTGCATGCATCGGGACGGTCAGCAGCAGCCGGCTCACCATACTACTCCAGTCACCGCTCATCCATGCATTGCTGCTAAACAGCACTGCCTCCGACAGCCCAAATACGATGCCTACCAGCGCCCCGTGCTTCACCGTTAGCAGTTGGCTGTCCGTACTCAGCCGCAGTATTCCCCACTTTACCACCTCTTCTAGTACAGCCGGGTAGCTCCATACGCTCGATAGGAGCAGGAGGACAAACGGAGCGATGGCGCTGTAGATCCCTAGTTCAAACATACGCTTCAATCGTATCACACCTGCCTGCGCAGGCAGGAGCCCAGTTTTTCATACTATTTAACACGTACTTACAAAAACCTGTAATGTTCCCCATTTCTCTCAGCCAGTCCGTATTCGACACTCCAACCTAGCTAAAAAATTATTGGTTTTGTCGTAAATATGCCCCATTGAACACAAATAGTACTCTAAAAATGATCTGAAAATGTGTAATTTTAAAGAAAAACATCATTTCTAGCATCTAACGTCTAAAATCTAGCTTCTATGCACTCTACCCCTCTCGCCTCACGTCCCATATTATTCAGATACTAGAATCTAGAATCTAGAATCTAGAATCTAGTCTCCAAACGTCTTTCACACTCTTTAATAGCTTGTAAAAACTAGTAAAACCAGGTAAATTCCCTACTTAAAGCTCGCAATTAGCACTTTCACTTGTTTCTCTGCCAGCACTACGGTAACAGCTTTGCTATTGAGCCTGAAACGCAGTCCTGTGGCACTGTCGCGCCCCATAATCTCCACCAAGCTCATCCCAGCTAGTCGTTTACGCGTCATGGCCGACAGTACCCCGCCCAATTGCTTCTCTACTACCCCCGTTTTCTTCGCGAGTTCGCGCGTAGTGACAATATTTTCGGGTTTGGCCAGCATGGCGCGCAACACCACTAGCTGGTTTTTCGACATCCTACTCAGTTCTCTATCAAATGGTTTATCCTTACGTTCCATACTGTCTATATTATCTACATTATCCACACATTGCAAGTCTTCTATATGATCTATTTCTTGAAACGGAACATCCAGCCTACGAAACCTGCGAGGATTATCCTCGCAGGCAAGGTCACGACAACTTGAAAACAATGTGGTAAATAGTACACTTTAACCAATGCCTAGCAAAAACATTATTAAAGAATACGAACCAGGTGGGTTCTACCATTTATACAATCGTGGGGTCAATAAGCGGCTAATCTTCAAAGATCAAAAAGACTACTCCACCTTTCTCTCCTATCTCCAGTTCTACCTTTCACCTCCTATCCCAGCCCTGCGAGGATTATCCTCGCAGGGTCAGCAGCCTATTGCTCCGTCAAAAATACTCAAAAACTACGCCAAAGACATCCGGCTTATATGCTATTGCCTCATGCCAAATCACTTTCACCTCATGGTTCGGCAAAATTCTGAGTACGGAATAAACTACTTCATGCGCTCTCTCTGCACCAAATATGCTCATTACTTCAACGCTCGCCACAAACGCACTGGTCACCTATTTCAGGGGAGTTACAAAGCTGTTCGAATCTTAGGTGAAGAACAATATACATATCTCACAAAATATATTCACCGTAATCCGCTAGACCTGCCCAGAATAAGGGATAACTCTAAAGCATCAAAGCTCGTAGACTATAAATACTCGTCTTATGGTAATTATCTTCGTCTATTTCAACAAAACTGGGTAGCAACAGACGATATTCTCTCCTATTTCTCTCAAACCAAGCCTCATCTCTCATACCAAAATTTTGTCGAAGAATCTGAGTCTGATGATATCACACGAATATCCAAAATTGCCCTTGACTTGGATCGCTAGGCTAGCCTGCGAGGATAATCCTCGCAGGGCCGATCTCAACATGCCCTTTCTAAAGCTCTATCTCTATCGTCCCCTCTTCGTCAGTCCTATGCACAACTGCCCCAACTTCCAACAATCGTTCCAAAGTTTCCATCGTCGGGTGACCATAGCTATTTTTGGCCCCCACCGAGATCACCGCCAGCTCAGGATCGATTATTTCCAGGAATTTTTGGGTACTGGCATACTTTGATCCATGGTGACCCACTTTGAGTATGTCGATATCTTGCAGACTACCCTGTTCTAGCAGTGTTTTCTCTGTCTGGTCACCAGCGTCTCCAGTCAAGATAATTCGCTTGCTACCCTCTAGTAAAAGCAGTACGACGCTCCGTTCGTTGAGAT
>CAYGFS010000050.1:0-3541 GCA_964349305.1 uncultured Pseudomonadales bacterium | reverse complement strand
CGCGGCAACCGCATCTACTACACTTTCAACAAAAACTATCTCTTCCACAAAGAGCTCATGAGTATGATCGGCAAGACCACAGGACTGGGATTAGCCCTCACCAAAGCCGCCCCCAAACTAGGTCGTCTCAAATTTGCCATGGTCTCTGGGCGTTTTGTGCGCCATATGCCCCGCGCCAAAGATACCGTTGATCTCCTCCTGGTAGGCGATCTCATCATGCCTCAGCTCACCGAGCTGATCAAAGAACAAGAAGCCAAGCTGAGTCGCGAGATCAACTACACCGTCATGACCGAGGCTGAGCTGGTCTACCGCAAAACCCACTCTGACCCCTTTATCGGTCGCATCCTCGAGGCTTCACGGATCATGATTGTGGGAGACGAAGAGGAACTCGTGGCATGACCTCCACCAAAATTACCCGGATCGGCAACTCTAAAGGCATTATTATCCCGAGCGTTGTGATCAAAGCCCTGGCCCTGGAAGAAGGTGACGAAGTTGAACTGGATTACGATGCCCTGACCCAGATCCTCGCCGTCAAATTCCCCCACACTAAACAGCTCAAACTTGATGTAAAATAAACCCCTATGAAACTGCGCCGCAATCTCTTCTTTATTGTTCTCTTATCTGCCCTAGCCTTAATCATTGACGCTCCCAAGAACTACAAAATCGGCAACTTCACTCTTTCCAGCCCGACCTTGAACATCGGAAACTTTCACCGTGAGCTGATTATCAAAAAAGGTTTGGATCTCCAGGGTGGTACTGAAGTGACTCTTGAAGCGGATATGACCAATGTCGAGGCTGCCGACCGTCAAGATGCCCTCGATTCGGCTAAAGAAGTCATCGCTCGCCGCGTCGATCTCTACGGAGTTGCAGAGCCGACCATTAAAACGGTCGTAAGTGGCGATAATCACCGTATTTTAGTTGCGTTGCCAGGAGTGAGCAACCCCGATGAAGCCCTAGCTTTAATTGGTCAGACTGCCTCCCTCGATTTTTACGAGATGCCAGTGGCCACCGACAGTCCGACCTTTGCCGATTTAAAACCCACTGGTCTAACCGGTAAAGATTTGAAAAAATCGAGCGTTGGTTTTGATTCACAAAACGGCAAACCTCAGATCAATCTTCAGTTTACCGAGGAAGGTGGCAAAATGTTTGGCGAGATTACCTCGCGCAACATCGGCAAACCCGTTTGGATCCTGCTCGATGGTCAGGTTTTGACTTATCCCACCGTCCAGCAAGCCATCTTGGATGGCAACGCCGTCATCAACGGAGAATACACAATCGAAGAAGCGAAAAACTTGGTGATTACCTTAAATGCCGGCGCCCTGCCGATCCCCATCCAAATCATCCAGCAGCAAAACATTGCCCCCACCCTCGGCGAGGCGAGCATTGCCAAAAGTATCTCAGCCGGGCTCGTGGGGCTAGGGCTCGTCGCGCTGTTTATGATTCTCAACTACGGCTGGCTCGGCTTCATCGCTGACATAGGGCTCATCATTTATGGTCTTCTCACGCTTGCCGTTTACAAACTCGTCCCAATCACCGTCACCCTGCCAGGGCTCGCTGGATTTATCCTCTCGATCGGCATGGCGGTTGACTCCAACATCTTGATTTTTGAACGCATGAAAGAAGAGATCCGCAAAGGCAATGATTGGAGTAGGAGTATGGAGCTCGGATTTGGTAAAGCCTGGGATGCCATCAAAGACGCCAATATTGCGACTCTGATCACCACCTTTATTTTGTTCAATCCGCTCGATTGGACTTTCCTCAATAGCTCTGGTATGGTTCGGGGATTTGCCCTAACACTCTTCCTTGGCATTGCGATCTCACTCTTCACCGGTATTTTTGTTACCCGCAACCTGTTAAGAGCTCTGACCTCTCCCCAGAGGACTGTCCTTAAAAGGAATTCCCGGCTGCAAGCCGAGAAGGGCTCGTCGGCAGACGAAAGGACAGTCCTCCATGGATAAATCAAAATCACAGCTCAATATCCTCCAGCCCATGAAGTACTGGTGGCTCTACTTTGTCATTTCTCTTCTCGTCATCTTGCCAGGGCTGTACTCGCTCATCCGCTATGGTCTCAAACCCTCAATCGATTTTACGGGTGGCTCAACTATAGTCTGGCAAGTAGAGACTACCGAAGAAGCATTACGTGAGCTAGCGAGTACCAACAATATTGAGATCAGACAGATCAGTGGGACAAACAATATTTGGACGATCTCTGCTGCCCCCATCGCCCAGGATGTCTATCAAACCTTTAAAGCCAGCGCTGGTGTCGTACAGGAACTCTCTTATGATACTGTCGGACCTTCTCTGGGCGCCGAACTAATCCGCAAGACGTTGTACGCTGTAGTTCTATCTGCCTCCATGATCTTGCTCTACGTGGCTTATCGATTTAAGAATATCAAGTTTGGCGTTTCTGCCATCCTGGCTATGCTCCATGACAGTCTGGTTCTCCTCGGCGTTTTCTCGCTCCTAGGTCATTTTATGGGCGTGGAGGTCGATACTCTCTTCGTTACTGCGCTTCTCACAATCCTCAGTTTCTCGGTACACGACACCATCGTGGTTTATGACCGTATTCGCGAACTGAAGAAAAAGCACGGCTATCTAGAGTTTGATGACATCGTCAACCGCGCCGTGGTCGAGACCATGGGTCGCAGTATCAACAACTCCCTCACCATTATCTTTATGCTGCTCTCCATGTATTTGCTCGGCGGCGACACTACCCGCTGGTTCATTTTTGCTCTGCTCGTAGGTACCTTCTCCGGCACCTATTCCTCCACCTTTACTGCGGCTCCGATCTTAATCGTCTGGGAAAAAATCCGCGCGTACCGCGCCAGTAAAAAATGAAAATATATTTAGCCCGCCACGGTGATTATCAAAATCCCGACAATATTGTTCCCTATACAATGCCCGGAATTACCCTCAGCGAATTGGGTAAATCTCAAGCTCAACTTCAAGCCGACAAACTGATTGATGTTAAAATCCGCGCTATCTATACTAGTCCGCTCGAGCGCTGCTTAGAAACCGCCAGTATCATAGCCAAACACTTACATCTCTTTCCGAATCAAAAATCAGAATTAATTGAAACCAGTACTCCACTCGCTGGCATAAAAAAAGTAGACATGCCACTAGATATTTACCTAGATCCGAGACATATAGAGGGTGGGGGCGAAGCAGTTGAGGTCATCTTTAATCGTATGAATAATTTTGTTGACACACTTAAACTAACCAGTAAAAATTCTAACTACTTAATTGTCTCTCATGGAGATCCAATGATGATTTTTTTGAGAGGAGTGCTTAAAAAAGAAATCCGCTACATCCCAATGGGTGGACTCATACTCTTGGATTACGGGAAAAACAAACTTCCCCAGTATAGCGAAATCATCTAATTTATTTTGCCTTGGGTAGGCATAAGCCAGATTCTGTTTTTAAGATGATCATTTCTCTGTGCCCGCAAACTTTATGGCTCAGGAGTGCTACTGTCTTTGTCGCCAAATTCGTCGGTTGCAGCAGGGAGGATTGCCCGTTTCACCCGAACTAAATCGGTTCG
>CAYGFS010000049.1:0-3606 GCA_964349305.1 uncultured Pseudomonadales bacterium | reverse complement strand
TAACAACGAAATTAAACGTAAAAAATACGTTGATCGTATGCAGCGGATGAACGCTAGTAAGAAGAAATAATGACAATTTTGGTGACCCTACAAGATGAGATGAAGATGGCGATGAAGGCGCGTGATCAAGTGCGGCTGGACGCTTTACGCCTCATGGTTTCGGCGATCAAGTATGCCCAAGTTGACTCGCCCAATATTACCGATGAGCAAATTGTGGTAGTGCTCCAAAAAGAAGCCAAAAAACGCCGTGAAGCGATTGAGGCCTACAAAGCCGGTGGGCGGGATGAGCTAGCTCAGAAAGAGCAATATGAGCTCAGCTTGATTGAAGAATATCTCCCAAAAACCATGCCCGAGGATGAAGTGAGGGCAAAAGTAAAATCAGCCCTAGAGAGCGCTAAACCAGAAAACTTTGGGATGGCCATGAACGCGGCCATGCAGGCGGTGGCGGGACAATCCAATGGTGCAGTGGTGAGTAAAATAGTCAAAGAATTGTTTGCTGGCAAATGATCACGATAAATATTTTAGCTGATGCCAAGTATCCTTTTGATCGTACTAGTTTGCGCGACCATTTGACGAAAGTGTTGGTCAAGTATCGCCTGACCGATAATATTGAGATTGACGTCCAGGTGGTGGGGAAGCGCAAAATGAGCGAACTCCACAGGGTGTATATGCAGATCCCCGGGCCAACTGATGTGTTGTCGTTCCCACTGAATGATCCGGCGGATGACCGGCCATTTATTTCTTCCCCAGATGGAGTACTGCGACTGGGGGATCTGGTGGTCTGTTACTCGGTAGCGGTCGAGGAAGCACTGGAGAAACAGTGCAAGGTAGATGATCAGATCAAGTTTTTGGCGGAACACGGACTTATGCATTTGTTGGGGTATCATCACGAATAATTTCTGTTCCTGTTTGATAGGTTTAATAGAGGATAATTTTTTGGTACAGTGTAGTCCATGAATCTTTATCTCAAATATCGTCCGCGCACAATTGATGAACTGGATTTAGCCAGTGTGCGCAAGACTCTGAGTGATATGGTGAGCTCTGGTAATGTGGCGCATGCCTATCTCTTGACAGGTCCCCGCGGGGCAGGGAAGACTAGCACAGCCAGGGTACTGGCTAGAATCGTAAACTGTGAGAAAAATGGGGATAAACTCGGGGAGCCGTGCAACGACTGCTCGGCATGCAAATCGATCCTAAACGGCGCAGCGGTTGATGTGATTGAGATTGACGCCGCCTCTAATCGCGGGATTGATGATATCCGCGAGCTGAAAGAAAAAATCCGCTTGTCACCGGCGATCCTGCGAAAGAAAGTCTATATTATCGACGAAGTTCACATGCTGACTACCGAAGCCTTTAACGCGCTCCTTAAGACCCTTGAGGAGCCGCCGAGCCACTCGCTGTTTATCCTGTGTACCACGGAGCTACACAAGGTCCCAGAGACAATTGTGTCCCGCTGTACTCGTATCCAATTTACCAAAGCCACAATTGGCGAGATGAGGCGGTCGTTTAAGCGGGTGGTGGAGGGGGAGGGGAAAAGTGTCAGTGCCGAGGCAATCGAATACCTGGCTAAAATGGTGGATGGATCGTTTCGTGACGGAGTCAAGATCCTGGATCAAGTCCTGGCCAACTCTGACAAAGTAGAGCTCTTGGATATTGAACAGATTGTGTCGGGGAGTGCCGGATATAAGATCGAATCACTCGTGGTAGCACTGGTCGCCAAGGATGTGGGGATGGCGCTAGGCAAGCTGAATGACGCGATTGCGGACGGGGTGGATTTGACCTACCTGATTGTGAGCTTGATGCGGGGATTGCGGGATAAACTACTGGCAGGGTTGGTAGAGGTTGAGATTACCAAGTTGATTTTTGTGCTGGACGAGGTGGCACGGCGGTTAGCTACTAGTCTCGATGGAGAATTACTTCTACAAGTGGCGATTGTGGAATGGTGTGGGTGTGGGGAGGGTGAAAATAATCCTAAATCACAAATTCTCAAATCCTCAAATGGGGATCAGGGAAAGACGAATCCTCCAATTCTCAAATCAGACAAATCAGAAGAAAAAGTAGTCGAACAAGTTGCATCAATGGATAGTAAAGATGTCTGGAAGCAAGTCTTGGGGAGTATAGGCCAAAATAATATGGCGCTGGATACAATCTTGTCTAAGGCAATGCCGGGTAATATCCACGGGGACGAGCTCACGGTGTATGTGTCATACGATTTCCATCGCCAACAACTGATGAGTGAGAAAAACCTGGTCAAACTAGAGGAGATTATCACTAGGGCGGTAGGGCGGCCAATGAAGATAAAATGCGAGGTTAACGCTAGCGTAAAGAGTGTCGTAGCCAGTATGCAGACAGAGATTAAAACTCAAGATGATACAATAGACGAAGCAATCGCAATATTTAATAGTTAGGAGAAGTCTTATGTTTGATAAATTCCAACAAATGGGTCAGCAAGTGTCCAATCTGAAAAAAATTCGCGATCAAGCTGTACAAATGCAAAAGCAGTTGCAAGCTGAGGTGATTGAGGTCGAGGAAAACGGAATCCGCGTCGTGATGACCGGTGACCAAAAGGTCGAGACCGTGACCATTGATGGCAAATACGAAGAGAGACTAGTCAAGGTGTTAAACGACGCCATCAAGAAATCCCAGCAAGTAGCGGCTAAAAAGCTCCAGGAAATGTCTGGAGGACTA
Source organism: uncultured Pseudomonadales bacterium (assembly GCA_964349305.1). Lineage (GTDB taxonomy): Bacteria > Patescibacteriota > Microgenomatia > UBA1400 > UBA12108 > CAJAUT01. Next base: position 918 of record CAYGFS010000049.1, on the reverse strand, counting down.
AAAGGGCTGCTAGGGGGCATGGGCGGGGGACAGTGAGGTTTGCTCACTTCGCTAGGCTCGGAGTACCATCTCTCAAAAAACCGCAATAATTTTCTGGTGAAAATTTTGCTTTGTCTCGCGCCGTCGCGCTGCTAATAATTTTTTGGTGAGAGATACTCCTCCGCCTTGCTGTTCACATATTTTTAAGGATACAATAGCCCATATGAAGCTCCCAAAAATAGTTGAAGATTTGACCAATAGTTTTGAGAAATTGCCTGGGATAGGACGCAGGTCGGCGCAGCGATTGGCTTTTTACTTACTCCGGGTACCACAGCGCGACCTAGATGGCTTTGCCCACTCACTGACGAACCTGAAAAAGCAAACGAAAATTTGTGTAGTTTGTCACAACCTGACCGACCAAGAGGAGTGTAGTGTGTGCAGCGACCCCAAGCGGGACAAAACCCAGGTGTGCGTGGTGGAATCGTTCCAGGACGTCCTGGCCATCGAGAAATCGGGCAGCTACCAGGGGGTTTATCACGTCCTACATGGCTCTATTTCACCCCTCAACAATGTCGGACCGGACGAGCTCTACATTGACACCTTGGTAGCGCGAATTAAAAAAGGTATAGTGAAAGAAGTGATCCTGGCGACTAATACTAGTTTAGAAGGAGAGGCGACGGCTTTGTATATCCAACAGGCACTCAGCGGGATCCAAGTTGCGATTAGTCGGATAGGTCGTGGACTTCCCACTGGTGTTGAGATAGAATACGCAGATGATCAGACGCTCGTGCATGCGTTTGGGACGAGGAGACGAATTTAATGAAGTCATTAATACTCGGTACTTTTGCGATTGATGATATTAGTTTGCCGAGGCAAATTTTGAAAGAAGTGGTTGGAGGTGCAGCGAGCTATGCTAGCTTAGCATCCTCACTTTTTACT
>CAYGFS010000048.1:0-3916 GCA_964349305.1 uncultured Pseudomonadales bacterium | reverse complement strand
TAGGCCGAGTTAGAGGTCGCTCCGCTACCAAGCGGAGATAGACCGTTTTTGCGTTCGAGACATGCGACTCACTTTGCATCAACACCCTTATACAACCTTTACAATTCCCGCACAAAGTGCGTTAATTGTCCTATGCCCTACACTCCCAAGTACTCAATCACCAACAACATCCTCAAAAATGTCGGCTCCATCGACTCTGCTCGCGAGGTCATTACCAGCGCCCCCCTCGTCCCTGCCTGGGAACGCCGCTTCCAAACCGAAGCCCGCAACAAAATCATCCACCACGGTACCCACCTCGAAGGTAACGATCTCAATTTAAACGAAGTCGAAGAAATCCTCGACCCCGCTTCCCCGGGGACAGTCCCTCAAAGGAATCCCCGGCTGCAAGCCGAGGAGGGCTCGTCGGCAGACGAAGGGACTGTCCCCCATGGTACCCAAATCGTGGCCCGCGATCGTGACATCCAGGAGGTCATCAACTATCGCAGTGTCATGGACTATCTCGACACGTTTACCCCTAGCGTAGCCAAAGGCGAAGTGGGGCTCACCCGTCACATCCTGCAAGAGATCCACCGCTTGACCGTCACTGGGATCCTGCCCGAGAGTGAGTCTGGCCACTACCGCAGCGTCAAGGTTGTGATCCGCAATACGGCTAGCGGCGAAATCACTTTCCGCCCAGTCAATCCGACCGAGATTGCCTTTTATATCGACGAACTATTTGCATGGTTAAACTCTGACGAGGGCAAATCGGTTCACCCTCTCCTGCGCGCTGGTATCCTCCACTACGAGCTAGTCCGCATCCATCCCTTCACCGATGGCAATGGTCGTACCGCTCGCGCCATGGCACTCCTGCTGCTATTCCTCGAAGGTTACGAAGTCAAAAAATTCTTTGCCCTCGAAGAGTATTACGATAGTCACCCAGAGGAGTACTACAGCGCCCTCCAGTCAGTCACAACATCAGGCGAACTCACCTCGTGGCTCGAATACTTTACCCTCGGCATCAGCATCGAGTTCAACCGGGTCAAAACGCTCGTCCAAAAGCTCTCGCTCGATCTCCACCTCAAAAGCACGATCGGTGGTCGCCAGATCACCCTCTCTGCCCGCCAAATCAAGCTAGTGGAGCATATCGAGCGCCACGGCGAGATCAGCATGGGCTCCGTGCGGCAGCTATTGCCCGACGTCTCCGAAGACACGATATTGCGCGATCTCCGTGACCTCGTCGGCAAAAATCTCCTAGTTAAAAAAGGTTCGACCAAAGGTACCAAATATTATTTAAAGAAATAAATTTATGGACTTGACCAACGCCAACTTCCTCCTCATGCTCTTCATCCTCCCCTCTCTATTTGGACTTACTCTCATTGGCGAGGGTGTTAACAAAATCATGAATTATGACAATCGGGGTTGGGTCACCGTCTGCACCGGCTCCGTTTTTGTGATCGTGCTGATCGTTGCCTATTTCATCATGTCGACGAGAGCAATTGGTTGAGTGTAGACGTTAGACACCAGACTCTAGACGTTAGTACTTGAGGCTTTAATTAATCCAAATAACATCTTCTGGACTTCAACGATTCGCAGCAACAGACCCACAATTACCTCTTTATCCTGCAAATAACCTACGTCTCTTGCGATATAAATCTGATTCCTAACTTCGGTCAAAGATCCCATGGCCATCCTGAAGAACTGAATTTTTTCTTTGGTTCCTTGTCTGCCGAAACCCTCGGCAATATTACTAGTTATTGACACGCTCGCTCTTCTGAGTTGATCTGATAATCCATATCTTTCAAAACTTGGAAATTTAGCTACCAGCCGATATATCTCTACAACTAAAACGTGTGCTTTCTGCCATACTACTAAATCAGTAAAATCTTTGATCATGTCCACCCTTGCTCCCTACTGGAGTCTAGCGTCTAGATTCTATCGTCTATTTGAAAACTCTTAGTTTTCAAATGTCCCCGGTACAACCTCATTCCACTGCATCACAAACGTCTTCATCTTGTCTGGCATATTGGTCAGCAGATCCGATCTATACACAAACTTCTCTGCCGGGCCGGTGATATTCCCCGTCCCCAAGCTCCTAGATAGCGACAGTGAACCCCAAGCCACGATTGTGCCGCCAGTAGTGAGTTGGATATCATCTACCACTCCCTCTACATACACCGTTTCCGTGACAAAGCTTCCGTCTATCACGTACAATCCCTCTAGATTGGCCACAGCGGGGTCGACTGTCACATCCCCTTTCACTATCAAAGCCAGGAAAGAACCAGGCGCGACCACAATATCCGAATTAATATCCAAATTCCCATTCACAAAAATCACGTAGCTATCGCCGCCAGCTACATTCCAGGGAGAGCCAGTCCCAATCGTGGCCGTACTGCCTACCGGATCCATATACCAAAAGTCACGCCCATCATCCGCTTGTAGTTCCAAAGTGTCACTTTGCCAGTCAGAATCTTGGCCTCTCACTACCCCCATATTGGCCGCAAAATAATTGTAGTCCATCTTCTTACCACGATACCGAGACACGGCTCTCCATCCGCTATCTGACACACTCCCGACATCGCCGATGTCTACCGTCCCACTATTTGTCATGAGCAACCCTTCCGTTCCTCCCACAGGCGCCAAAATTAGTCGCAAGCTGCTACTAGGTAGGATCGAGCGCACCCCGCCTATCCCTCCGGCATATATCCCCGCCCCCTCTGCCTGCCACCACGACTCGCGGCTATCAGTCAAATAAAAGTTATTATTGGCCGATGGACTCCCTATCCCAGACCGGCTACACGTATTACATCCCACTCCCGTTGAACAGGCGTATCCTGTTGGGATATTGACCGAGAGGGTGTGTGACGCCCCTACTGCCGCAGTCTTGCTAAACGTCCCCGTTCCAGAGACCGCAGTCCCCGCTAGTGAGTCCACCGACACACTCACTCCACCCGTACTCCACCCGCTCCCACCACAATTATTATTTGCATCATAAAATACCTGCCCCGTGATTTGATTATTCAGGATGGTAAAGCTGCGCACACTGCTGCTCGTTGTATTCGTCCCTCCCCCTACCGCCTGCACGTACCAATAATACGTCGTGCCGCGGATGCCCGTAAACGCGCTCGTGGTGATCGCACTATCGACTGTCGCGTGCAGCGTGGTGGGTGGGTTGGAGGTGTCGATATAGACCCTGTATTCTTTACTACAATCATTGTCAAATGTCGCGGCGCTCCACGTGAGTGTGGCCGTAGTGCTCGCCCGCTGCGCCCCGTTGCCTGGCGATGTCAAAGCTGGCGCGGTCGGCGCCGAGCAGGTTGACACGCAGCTACATGCATCGTTTACGGCGGTACAAGTTATAAGACCTTGATATACCCATTCACCATCGCTACTATCGCCAGGGGCATCAATCTTGTAACACCTGTTTGAAGTTGGCTCTTCCCCTACAAAAATATCATCAGCATCATTACAAGCGCTCGGAGGACATTTTGTCACTGAATAGTCTGCCCCCGTCACTTTCGTACACGAGATCGATTCTCCCGCGCCACACTCTGGGATACACATGTATTCGTAAACCGTATTGGACCGACACACCGTGTATCCGTCCACCTCCCACTCCTCACAGCACCCGTCCGCCACTTGCGCCGAGCCCAGCCCACAGCTAGTGATCGCGCCGATCCGCACGCACTGCGAGCCGACGATGACAGGCGTGCGCTGGTATCCCGCTGGGCACCACACTCTCCCGTCCCACGCACACGAGGGGGCTCCCGCACACGGCTTACACCCACTCCCATCCGCCTTCAGCCCGCACTCACATCCTCCATCGCCGATCGGACAACAGCTATTCTCCCTATTGCACGAATAAAATCCCGCATCACACGTACCAAATCCTCCCCCCGCATCACAACAAAATGTTATATACTCCGCACAAGAATTATCA
>CAYGFS010000047.1:0-3992 GCA_964349305.1 uncultured Pseudomonadales bacterium | reverse complement strand
GTCTTGGTTTGCGTTGCATATCTTTTATTCCTTATATTTGTAATTTGATATTTATGATTTTTGATTTAGAACGGTATATCCTCTACATTGACACTGTCATCGATTGGTTCGGGAGCTTTCTCTTCCTTTTTGACCGCCTTCTTGGGCTTTTCAACCTTGGGTTCGTCGCTCGCTATCTCTGCTGTCGGCGCGTTGCTGGCTTCTTCAGAGACACCCACAAAGTCATCTTCGCTGGCTCCCCCCATGGGGGCTCCGTCACGGTTGCGGGTATCCAAGATCATCATGTTCTCCGCTACGATCTCGGTGATCTCGCGCTGTTGACCATCTTGACCGGTAAATTTGCGGGTCTGGAGGCGCCCTTCGATAAAGATTTTGCGACCTTTAAAGAGCAGTTGACCACAAATCTCAGCGAGCTTGCTCCAAGCTACAATGCGGTGGAACTGGGTTTCTTCCTGGCGGTCTCCGCCCTCTCCCGAGCTCCAGCTGCGGTTGGTGGCTAGTCCAAAGGTGGCCACCGCTGTACCTGACGGGGTATATCTGACCTCGACATCGCGGGTTAGGTTACCGATCAGCATTACTTTGTTCAGGGATCTAGATGACATATCTCCTCCTCTTCTTAAACTCTTACAAACATATATCGTAGCAGGTTCTCGTCCATCCGCAGCATTTTGTCTAGCTCTGGCTGTGAGCGAGATTCCAGGGTCAAAACAAAGTGTTCGTACTGGGCAATCGCGAGTTTTTTGATCGGGTAGGCTAGGTGTTTGGCTCCCCAGGATTCTTGCTTGTTGACCTCACCTTTGGTTTTTTTGGCAAAATCGGTGACTAGTTTAGTAATACGGGCAGCTTCTTTGCCCTCTTTGTCTTCCGGGATCACAATTGTTAGTTCATAAGTATTCATAGATTCAGGTATTGTACTATTTCCCTATCATAAACTCAACTACATCACCCTCTTGCATGACATAAGTCTTACCCTCTGTCCGCACTTTCCCCTTCTCTGCCGCCCCTTTCCAACCATTTAGCTCGATAAAATCGTGGTAATGACAAACTTTGGCCGAAATAAAATGCTTCACAAAGTCGGTGTGGATTACCCCCGCTGCCTCCGGAGCCAACATCCCCATTGGGATCGTCCACGCTCGCACTTCCAGCTCTCCAGCTGTCAAGAATGATTGAAGACCTAGTCGTTTATAAGCCGCAGCAATCAGTGTTTCTAGCCCGGTCCGCGGGGTTCCAGCCGATTTTAGATATTCTATTCTTTCCTCGCCTTCAAACGCCGCCAGCTCTTCTTCTAGTTTGGCACAGATCGCGATGCAATCTGCTTCTTGGATCTCGATCTTCTTGGCTCTCAGTCTCTCCACAAAGTCGGCAATGATGGTACCACTTTTGCCCATACCTGCTTCGTCGGTATTGAGACAAAACATTTGTGGTTTGGCAGTCAGCAGAAATAATTCTTTCGCTGCCTCAGCCTCTTCATCCAACAAATCAATCATTCGTGCCGAAATCCCCGCCTCCAGCCCGCTGCGCAATTTTTGCACCGCTGACCATCGGGCTATCTCTTTTCTTTGACTCGCTTGCCCTTCCGAAGCTTTATGCGAAGGAGGGTTTTGTTTTTCCAACGTACCCAGATCGGCTAGTTGTAGCTCAGTTTCAATCGTCAAATAGTCTTCCACCGCATCACCACTTCCAGTCTGAATTACATTTGAATCAGAGAATGCCCGCACGACGTGGAGCACCACACTAGCTTCGCGAATATGCGAGAGGAATTTGTTCCCAAGTCCTTCACCCTGACTAGCCCCCTTCACTAGGCCAGCAATATCCAAAAATGTCACAGTCGCTGGGACCAGTTTAGTCGTGTTTACGATGGGAGCAAGCTGAGCGAGCCGCTCATCAGGCACCGGCACGATCCCTACATTGGGCTCGATCGTGGCAAAGGGATAGTTGGCAGCAAACGCTTGCTGCTTGGACAAGAGTGCATTAAACAACGTACTTTTCCCTACATTTGGTAACCCGACTATCCCCACTGATAAACTCATTTTCATATTTTACCATCTCCAGAGACAATCTGTGCTATAATATAGGGTATTGATCTCACAATAAACCCCTGCGTCGCGTTAGATTTCTGGTTTTGTGCCTCAGTTAACTTATATGACTCACCCGGTAGTTCTTGACGTCCTCATTGTCTACAATGGCTTCACCGCCGCGAGTGCTCGTGACGCTGCGCCTGCAAACAAGCAACCTTTTCCCAGTGGTTCACTCAACCAATCATGTAACAATCCCTATAGCTACCTCCTAGAGCAGTGCGCCAAGTTGGGATTGTCAGCCGGATTCACCACCTCGCTCGACATTATTGGTCCCGGCCTTTGCCGTAGCTACTGGACATTCCGAAAAAACAGCTGGCACAAGATTGACTCGCCTTGTTATAGCGAGATGATCTTTGACAAATTTAGTCCCAAAAAACGCCCAGGCAAGCTACAGCGTAAGCTTCTCTTCTCCTCGAAAAAAATCATTTCTTACAATGACAAAACTATTTATAAAATGTTTTTTGACAAGCACCTGACTTACACTAGTCTTAGTAACCACGCCATTCCGACCGTCAAACTAGGTAGTTCCTCAATCCACAGCATCCAAGACTCAATTGACAAGCTCACTAGGATTATGGCACTGCACCCAGGCAAATCAGATTTTGGTAGTGGGTTTATTTTAAAAGACCGTTTCGGCGCCGGTGGCTGGCATGTCTACAAAATAAAACCAGGCGACACTGTGGCCATCCAAGTCATCATGCAGGTCAACCCCAATATTACTTTCATTCTGCAGCCGTTTGCCAAATTTGATCTTGGCTTTAGCTACAAGCATCAAACCGCCGCTACTGACATTAGACTGCTTTATCTCAATGGTACGATCGTCCAATCCTATCTGCGCATGGCCAAATCCGGCGATTTTCGCTGCAACGAACACCAGGGAGGTCACTCCACCTATTTAAAGTTAACCGAAATCCCCGAGATCATCCGACTCAAATCAGATTTTATCGCCGACTCACTGCCCAACAACAATTCGCTTTACGCTCTAGATTTTATTATTGCCAATAGCGGTACTCCATATTTTATCGAAGGCAATACTGGTCCAGGACTCAGCTGGAACGAATCGGTCGCAAAAGAAAAATTTATGGGTCGACAGCTCATTCGCAGTATTGCCCAGAGCCTTTCTGATCGAGTGCGCACCGCTGTAAAAACTGTGCCGCACTATTACAAAGAATCCACCTTGACGACTATCCCCCAGTCTGCCAGTATTATGGTATGAGCTCAAAACGGCGCGGCAAATTTAAACCCAAACCCCTTATCCAAATTGCTGTTTTATACCTGATCCTCTTGAGCGTCTATTTTGGTGTCAAACTAGTCCAGCAGAGACAATCACTCTCATCCTCAGCTTCGGTCACCGGCGAGCCAGCCGTGACGGCTGTCCTCTCCTTCTCTGCTCCCTCCCCCGCCAACCCTCAAACTGTTGGCGCTAACTTTACCACGGCCATCGTGGTCAATACCGCCGGCCAAGCCATCTTCGGCATCGACGCTATCATTAATTTTGATCCCGCCAAATTGGAAGTAGTGAGTGTTGCTCCCGTCAGCGGTAATGGCTTCACTTCCTACCCATCGACCAAATTTAACAATTCCAAGGGAGAGGTATCTATCTCGGGGAATATTGGCACCGGTAGTGCCACACCCATCACCAGCGCATCGCTAAATGTCGCTACCATCACTTTCAAGGTCCTTACCTCTATCACAACTACCGATCTGACCTACGCTTTTACTCTCGGTAATCGCAACGATAGCAACGTCGTCCCCGAATATACTAGCGCCCGCAAATCAGTCACTGATATCCTCGGATCAGTTATACCCCTCTCGATTACCACGACTGTTATTACGCCTTCTCCCAATCCTTCACTTTTGCCCACGCCGCTTCCGATTACCTTAACTCTCGACCTACAGGGGAGATATCCCAGC
>CAYGFS010000046.1:0-4804 GCA_964349305.1 uncultured Pseudomonadales bacterium | reverse complement strand
GCGGGGAGGTAAAGGCAGGTTGTTTGAGTGTGCATGGGTATGCGTGGCCAAGAGGGGCGGCGAGGAGGGACTGGGTGGGGGACTATATTTTGAACTGCCTAGTAAAATTGCGGATAAAATAAAAGCTGGCGGGGAGCTGGGGCCGATAATGGAAGAATTGATGCAGTTTGACGTGAAGCGGACGAGCGGGGCCATTGGGGTGTTTACCCAGGGGCAGCTGGATAGGAAGGCGGCGTATGTGCAGATTGTGCTGTCGGCGATGATCAAGTTTGTGAGCCCAGAGTGGTTTAAGTAGTCGCTCATGCTTGCCGGACTAAATTTTGACTTTGCGAACTCTGTTTCCTTTCAGGTAAAAGTGTCGGCAACTCCTCCTTTTAGTCGGAGGACACTTGTACTTGAAGTGTTACAGGTTATGCACGCAAAATTTATCCGCCAACCATTCTCGCTTATAGACGTGTTCTCTCTGTGGTAGCATAGGGGTATGAGAATATATCTTGGGGCGGATCACCGGGGTTTTGAGCTTAAAGAAATTATCAAACAATGGCTGATGGAAAATGAGTATGAAGTAGAGGATGTGGGGTGCTACGTGTTTGATCCAGAGAATGATTATGTGGACTATGCGCTCAAGGTGGCAGAGTCAATCGAAGGGAGTGGAAACGATGACAGGGGGATACTTTTGTGTGGGAGCGGGCACGGAGTAGAGATGGTGGCTAACCGGTTCCCCCATGTGCGGGCAATCCTCGGTTTTAATGACGAGGTAACAGTCCAAGGTAGGGAGCATGAGGATGCCAATGTTTTGGTCTTGGCATCCGACTGGGTAGAGCCCGAAGCGGCGGTGGAGAGAGTGCGAATGTTTTTGACCGCAGAAAAACGTGACGATGCTCGCTATGTCCGGCGGAGAGCACGGATGGCCAACCTATCGATAAGGCAGAGATGATTACACCGATTATCATGGAAGGGATGATGGGGGTAGTGAGGGAGAAGCTGGGCATTTTGCGGGCAAAGAAAGCGCAACGGGTTCATATCGATATCGGAGACGGACTATTCTCTGACCTGCTGACGATTGCGCCAGCCGATTTGCAAGAACTGGATCTGTCTGGCATCGAAGTAGACATACACTTGATGGTGGATGACCCGACCGAGTGGACCCCAGAGTCAATTGCACTCAAGCCAGCACGATTGATCGCGCAAATCGAGCGGATGGGATCGCAAAAAGTGTTTTTAGAGATGGTGGCAAGCTACGGTGGTGAAGGAGGGCTGGCACTGGCTATTAATACGCCAATCGAGGAGATCGAAGCAGAGTGTTTGGAGACTTGCAAAACCATTCTGCTGCTGGCCATACCGACGGGGACGACGGGGTCACCATTTGATGAGCGAGTGCTAGATAAAATAGCTGAGTTACGCAAAATATATACCGGGAGTATTTTAATCGACGGAGGGATAAACATAGACACGTATAAAAAAATAATTGAAGCAGGGGCGACTGAGGCAGGAGCCAATAGTAAATATTGGAATAACGAATTATGAGCAAGAATAAGAAGATAGAATTTAAAAGAGTAGCTTTTTTTGGAGACGCTGCCGTTCTAAGCGATCATCCGGCGTACCGGGCGGCGTATTTTACGGCCAAGAAATTGGCTAAACTGGGGTACGTGATAGTCAACGGTGGAGGACCAGGGGTCATGGATGCGGCCACGCGTGGCGCGGAATCGGTCGAAGGTAAAACCGAATCGGTAACTTTTTATCCCGAACACGCTACTGGGTTTGAAGGGAGATATCTCGCCAATACAACGGATCGTGAAATCAAAACCCACAATTATATAGATCGCATGTTTAGATTGATGGAAGAGACGGATATTTTTTTGATTTTTAACGGGGGGACGGGGACGCTATCAGAGTTGGCGACAGCCTGGGTATTGGCCAAGTTGTACTATGGTCACCACAAGCCGTTTATCTTAGTGGGATCATTTTGGCGGCCGATTATTGGTGCGATCCATGACAACATGCTGATTGACGCCAAGGAGATGGATGTGTTTCGAATAGTAGATGGGATCGATGATATTGTACCCACCATGAAGAAAATGGAAGAAGCAATCAATAAACTGGATCACTCGCATCATGGGCATGGTGGCGAGAGCGCGTTCATGAACTGAGTTATATCCTTTAAGGTCTGTCCTGGTCTCCTGATTGTATATTTGAAGTCGACTAAACATCTTGGCCGTTGGCTAGGATCTCCTGAGCAGGACAGACCTTCTCACCCCGATCTGTTTTCTGAGTAATCATTGCAGGTCTGAATGGCTTATACTGTATGCATGACTGCCCAAGATTTGTATAGAATTGCGAACGAGTTGCGCGGTGATGTGCTCAAGATGGTGTATAAAGCCGGAGCGGGGCACGTGGCGGGACCACTTTCGAGCGCAGAGATACTAACATTACTTTACTTTGGAGAAACAATCGATTTAGAGCACGACAAGGTGGTTTTGTCGTGCGGCCATTATTGTCCGATCCTGTATGCAGCTTTGGCTAGAGCCAACTACTTTCCCATCAAAGAGCTTGAGACTTTTATGCAGGCTGGGTCGAGATTGCCGGGACATCCGGAGCGGTTGAGTGTGCCTGGGGTGGAGGTGTCAGCGGGGCCACTGGGACAAGGGGTGTCGGTGGCGACGGGCATGGCACTAGCGAGGAAAATGAAATATGGTCACAAATCCCAAGCGGAGACACCCAAAGTATTTTGTATTTTGTCAGACGGTGAGCTGCAAGAGGGACAGGCGTGGGAAGCATTTAATTTTGCGGTGCGGCGACAATTGGATAACCTGATTTTTATTGTGGACCGGAACCGGATCCAAATCGAAAACTACATTAGTCAGCTGGCCACGTACGGCGAAGTAAGTGGGCGGCTAGAAGCGTTTGGGTTGCACACGATCGAAACCGATGGGAATGACATTGTGCTGATGCGCGAAGCGATAGATAGGGCACAAAAAGTATCCGGAGGACCGGCGATAATTGTGGCCAATACGGTGGCGGGGAAGGGAGTAAGTTTTATGGAGAATAAACCGGGGTGGCACGATCGGGTACCGACGGAAGATCAGTTGAAGAAAGCGCTGGAGGAGTTACATGTACAACAATAAATATTTGATACCTGAGTGGAGGACAGCACCCAAGGTAGCAATACGAGATGGGGTAGGGCAAGGGCTACTCAAATTGGGAGCTGAACATCAAGACGTTGTAGTGCTGACCGCGGATTTGGCGGAGTCGGTGCGAGTGCGCGAGTTTGCCGAAATGTATCCTGAGCGGTTTTTTGATGTCGGAGTGGCAGAGCAAAATATGGCAGGGGTGGCAGCGGGCATGGCGTTTGAGGGGCTTGTGCCATTTATGGCGTCGTATGCCACGTTTAATCCAGGGCGGAATTGGGAACAGATTCGGGTGTCGGTGGCCTTATCGAAGGCAAATGTCAAAATAATTGGAGCACACGCGGGAGTAGCAACGGGCGTGAATGGGCCTAGTCATCAGGCTACCGAGGATATGGCTTTGATGCGAGTGCTGCCAAACATGGTGGTGCTGGTGCCGGCTGATGCTACACAGGCTGAGGGAGCAATACTTGCTGCATATGAGCACCAAGGACCAGTGTATATACGCTCGACTCGACCCGATACGCCCAACTTTACGAAACCTGGAGAGCTGGAGGTCGGGAAAGCGTATGTTTATCGAGAGGGTCGTGATATTACGATCTGTGCGTGCGGGATCCAGGTTTGGGAGAGCCTGATGGTGGCGGATGAACTAGCTAAAGAAGGGGTTGAGTGTGAAGTGATGAATGTGAGCAGTATTAAACCATTAGACCAAGCAACCATTGTAGAAAGTGCGAAAAAGACAGGTAGAGTGGTGACAATCGAAGACCATCAAATAGCGGGGGGAATGGGCAGCGCGGTCGCAGAGCTACTTTCTGAAAAATATCCAGTGTCAGTAAAGAGGATTGGGATAAATGATCAGTTTGGGATGTCAGGAAATACTGAAGAAGTTTATCGGCGGATGGGGATTGATCAGGCAAGTATAAAAATGGCTGTGGTAGACTATCTTCATGAGTAATTACGACGTCATCACGATCGGTACCGCTACACTAGATATTTTTATGAAAAGTGACAAGTTCCGGGTGGTGACATCCAGCGATATCCCCGGCGGGATTGCGATGTGTGAAGTGTACGGGGGCAAGATGGAGGTAGAAGAAGTGGATATTATGTCGGGCGGCGGGGCAACCAACTGCGCAGTGTCTCTCGCTCGCAAAGACCTCAAAACCGCAGTGGTGGCTGAGATGGGGAATGATCCACAGTCCCTGCTGATACACAAAGATTTGGAAGAGGCCCAAGTAGATACGCGGTTTTTGGTGCAGGAGCAGGGCGAAACCACGGCGGTATCGGTCGTACTAATTGCGGATGATGGGGGGCGCAGTATTATGGTGTACCGCGGCGCGGCCGCTATGCTGACCAAGACCGATGTGCCACTGGATGATTTGGATTCTCGCTGGGTGCACGTGTCGAGCCTCGGAGGGAATATAGAGCTGCTGCAGAATATTTTGAAATGGGCCAAGGGTAAACAGGTACGCGTATCACTGAACCCCGGACTCAAGGAAATTGCTCACAAAGATCAGCTTTTGGCTCTACTGCCGATGGTGGAGGTCCTATTTATCAATAGAGATGAAGCTAAAAGCTTGTGGGGAATAGACTATAGCGATGATACTTTGTGGAAAAGCTCCCAACCATTGCCAGGAGCTTATGTCACAGTCATTACGGATGGGGCGAGGGGGGGGAAAGCT
>CAYGFS010000045.1:0-4958 GCA_964349305.1 uncultured Pseudomonadales bacterium | reverse complement strand
GAATTTTATTCCCGTTAATAAGCTATATATACAAAAGGGGGACCCTATGCAAACCATGAATTTCTCAGTCAATACCATCGAAGAGCGCGCTGATTTTGGTATCTTTAGTATTGAGCCGCTCGAAAGTGGTTTTGGCCACACCCTAGGTAATGCTCTCCGCCGCGTCCTCTTGTCTAGTTTCCGCGGTGCAGCCATCACCCAAGTCAAAGTCGGTGGTGTCACCCACAAATTCTCTACACTCGCTGGCATGTCACAAGATATGATTGACCTGATCTTGAATCTCAAATCAGTCAAAGTCGCCTACGATGGTGACGAGCCCGTGACTGCCAAACTGAGTGCCAAAGGTGCCAAAGTAGTAACTGCCAAAGATATTGTGACTCCCGCCAACGTCAAAATCATCAATGGTGATGCGGTTATTGCCTCACTCAGCAAAGACGCCAAGCTCGAGCTCGAGCTCGTCATTACCACAGGTTATGGTTACTCTCCCGCCGAAGATCGTCCCTCCTCTGCCATTGGCACCATGTCTATCGACGCTATCTACTCTCCTGTTGAGCGCGTGGCCTACAAAGTCGAATCAACTCGCGTTGGCCGCCGCACCGACTACGACAAAGTTGTCATGGAGATCTACACCGACGGTTCCGCTATGCCTTCAGCTGTGCTCAAAGAAGCTGCACGTATCTTGGTTGCGACCTTCCAGCAAATTGTCGAACCCGCTGTGATGGTAGATGCCAGCGTTGTTTCCAGTACTGCGGCCTCCGTCATGACCGACGACCTCGGTCTGCCCACTCGCGTGGGGAATGCCTTAAAAGCTGCCGGTTACAAGACTGCCGCCGAGCTAGCCATGGCCACCGACAAAGATCTCAAAACCGTCAAAAACTTGGGAGGCAAATCCCTTGGCTTGATCGACGAAGCTCTCTCGGCGAAAGGTTTAACTCGTACAAAATAACCGGGATACTGCAGCACTGTTAAACTGCAAAACTATAACATATGAAAAAACATATTGGTGGTTACAAACTCAATCGCGATTCACAGGCCAGATTGGCTCTGATGAAAAACTTGATTTACTCGCTCATCGAGCACGAGGCCATTGTCACGACCAAAATCAAAGCCAAGGCCGTAACCCCCATCTTTGAAAAGCTTATTACTCGCGCTAGGATTGATTCTGTTCAGAATCGGCGCATGGTCCAGGCTTATATCCAAGAGAATATCTTAGTCAAAAAGCTTTTTGAGATTATTGCTCCCAAATACAAAGAAGTCAACGGTGGTTACACCAAGCTGACTCTAATCGGCAACCGTCGCGGCGACAATGCTCCCTTAGTGCGCCTCGCCCTCACCAAAAAGTCTGTCGCCTCTCCCGCCAAAACCAAATCCGACCAAGCTGGCTCCGAGAAAAAACAGACCAAAGCGGTGAAGGCTGTGGTCCCCGAAGTAATCAAAGCTGTGGGAGCTGCTCCCAAATTAGTCAAACGTACCGGCAAAAGAGGTGACAAATGAAAAAACAAACTTCCATGGTTAAAACTGCCGATATTACTCGTGTTTGGCACTTACTCGATTGCACGGATCAGACCCTGGGTCGCTTATCCACCCAAATTGCGACCCTACTCAGTGGTAAAGGCAAGGTTGACTACACCCCCCACATGGACATGGGTGATTTTGTCGTGGTCATCAACGCCAAAGATATCAAATTGACTGGTAACAAATTGATGGACAAACAATACTCCCGTCACTCCGGCCACCCCGGTGGTTTCCGCCAGGAGTCCGCTGGACGCCTGATGGACCGCGATCCCCGCAAAGTAGTCGAGAGCGCCGTCCGCGGTATGCTTGCCAAAAACAAACTCCAGGATCCTCGCATGTCTCGTCTCAAAGTTTATAAATCAGATGTGCATCCACATGCTGCACAATTTGAAAAAAAGGATTAATCTATGGCAGCCGAAAAAGTCAAAAAAACCGCTCCTAAAGCCAACTACACCTACGCCGTCGGTCGTCGCAAGACTTCGAATGCTCGCGTGCGTATCTACAAATCAGCTTCCGTACCCGGGATGGACGGTGTCCAGTTGAGTATCAATGGCAAGCCAGCCGAAGCTTACTTCCCCGGTGAGACCGCCAAGGCTGCCTACCGCAAGCCCTTTATCCTGACCGAAACTCTGAATAAAATGTCCGCTTCCGTGGTAGTGGCCGGCTCCGGTAAAATGGGTCAGCTCGACGCTGTCGTTCACGGCCTCGCTCGTGCGCTCTCCCTCCTCGATCGCGATGCCTATCGCACCATCCTCAAATCCGCCGGTCTTTTGACCCGCGATGCTCGCACCCGTCAGCGCCGCATGATCGGCACCGGTGGCAAAGCTCGTCGCGCCAAGCAATCACCCAAGCGTTAAAGTTTCTTGTTTCCAACAATCAGTCACAAGAGTCATCTTCTAGCCAGTTGACATTCGGGTAGTATTTGGGATAAATTGGAAGAATGGAAAAGAAAAAGAAGGACAAAAAAGTTTACGCGTTCATTGATAGTCAAAACCTAAACCTGGGCGTCAGGTCTCAGGGATGGACACTCGACTTCGCCAAATTTCGTATCTACTTAGAGGAGAAGTATCATGTCTCCAAAGCCTTTATTTTTATCGGAATGATTCCTCAAAATCAATCACTCTACAAATCTCTTAAAGACGCTGGATACATCTGCATATTTAAGCCAACCCTAGAACACAAAGAAGGCAAAAAGGTTATCATAAAAGGCAATGTCGACGCGGAATTGGTTTTGCATACCATGATCCAATACGACCAGTATTCCTCCGCCATTATTGTTTCAGGTGATGGCGACTTTTGGTGTTTGGCCGACTATCTCAATAAACAACGCAAACTCGCCAAAATTATTGTGCCAAACTCAAAATACTCATCGCTTCTACGACAATTTGCACAGTACATTGTCAACGTAGATTTGTTCAAGCATAAAGTCCAAAAAAAGAGAGGCATTCCCGCGGGATAAAACCCTTTGGTAGTCCTCTCATCGTGATAAGGAGAGTATAACAAAAGATAACAATTATGCAAGTAGAGCCGATAGTAGGATATACTAAGTTTAATTAGTGCATTTATTTATATAAAAAGGAAAGGAAACATATGGCAAAAAATTCAGACAAAGCCGACAAAACTGTCGCCCCCAAAAGCACGCTCCAAACCGAGAAACTTCAGGCAATCAAAGTGGCCATGGAGCAGATTGACAAGCAGTTTGGCGCAGGTAGCATTATGAAGCTCGGTGCCTCACACCACATGAACGTCGAGAGTATTCCCACCTCCGCCATGGCTCTTGACCTAGCCCTCGGTATCGGTGGCTTCCCGCGCGGCCGCATCACCGAAATCTACGGACCAGAGGCCTCCGGTAAGACTACCGTATGTCTCCATGTCATCGCCGAAGCCCAGAAACGTGGTGGGACCGCCGCCTTCATCGACGCCGAACACGCTCTCGACCCAGCCCGGGCTCGTGCCGTGGGAGTCAACCTCGACGAGCTCCTTATTTCCCAGCCAGATACCGGCGAGCAGGCCCTCGAGATTGCCGAGACTTTGATTCGTTCCGGTGCCGTCGACGTGATCGTGGTCGACTCTGTAGCCGCCCTCGTGCCCAAAGCCGAGATCGAGGGAGAGATGGGTGACGCCGTCATGGGTATGCAAGCCAGACTCATGTCTCAGGCACTACGCAAGCTCACTGGTGCCATCAGCAAGAGCAATACCGTCATGATCTTTACCAATCAGCTGCGCATGAAAATTGGTGTCATGTTTGGCAATCCAGAGACTACCGCCGGTGGTCAAGCTCTCAAGTTCTACTCATCCGTCCGCATTGATATGCGCAAAGTCGGCAACATTACCGAAGGAGACGTGATTATTGGTTCGCATCACCGCGCCAAGATCGTTAAAAACAAAGTCTCGCCTCCCTTTAAAGTGGCCGAGTTTGACATGACCGCCAGCGGCATTTCCCGCTCCGGCGGCGTGCTCGACGTCGCAGTCGAGCAAGGCATCGTAGAAAAGTCCGGCTCCTTCTTCAAATACGACGGCAACATGCTGGCCCAGGGCCGCGAAGCCACCAAAGCACTATTGGAAGAAAAGCCCGAGCTCATGAAAAAAATCGAAAAAGAGATTTGGGAAAAGATCCGTGCGGTAGAAAAGGCCGACGCCAAAGCCGAGGGTTAAGCGGCCATGCCGACTATCACTCGTCTCGCTCAGGGCAAGAAAAACCCCAACAGGGTCAATCTTTACTTGGACAATCAGTTTGCGTTCGCGCTTTCAATCGATGAAGTGGGCAAGCACGGCCTCAAAAAAAGCCTTGAGCTTACGGGTGAACAGGTTGAAGCGCTCAAAGCCACGGATGAGTCAGAATACGTGTATGCCAAAATCCTCAATTTCCTTTCATACCGACCGAGGACGATCAAAGAAGTCCGTGACCGGTTGTGGAAGTACGACGTGAAAGATATCGTCGCTCAAAACGCTCTGATTGAACGGCTCAAGAGTCGGGGTTATCTCGACGACGTCGCCTTTGCCCGTTGGTTTATCGAGTCGCGCAATACCCATCGCCCCCGCTCACGGCGCCTACTTACCCAGGAGCTGAAATCCAAAGGGCTGACAGACGAGGTTATTCTGTCGGTGATAGATGAGGCTGCTGACGAGAGTGAAACCATTAGGCGACTCCTGTCCAAAAAACTAGGGGTACCGCACGTTTTAGACAGGGATATTCGCCAAAAAATGTACGCATATCTTAGTCGCCAGGGCTTCGCCTGGGAGAGTATTAAAGCGGTTGTCAAAACGTGGGAATCAGAGTAGAATGAGATTACCTTTTAAGAAAGATATTACAAAAATACAAAAACATGACCAAACTTTATTTAATCTCCGTCGCAAACAAAGCAAACTAAGTCTTTTTGGTTTTTTGGTAAGTGTTTTTCTTGACTGGGTATAACAGTTTTTTAGGAGCAATATGTCTATAT
>CAYGFS010000044.1:0-5277 GCA_964349305.1 uncultured Pseudomonadales bacterium | reverse complement strand
GGGTATCTCTTTTGCCGAGCCAGTGATTAGTCTCTCTATCGAACCCAAAACTAAAGCCGACCAAGAAAAAATGGGTATGGCATTGGCTAGATTGGCCGAAGAAGATCCGACTTTCAAGATCCGCACCAACCAAGAAACGGGCCAGACTCTCATTGCTGGTATGGGTGAGCTCCACTTGGAGATCATCGTCGACCGCATGAAGCGCGAGTTCAATGTGGACGCCAACGTGGGTAATCCCCAGGTCGCCTACCGTGAAACCATCACCAAAGACGCCCAAGCCGAAGGCAAATATATCAAGCAATCCGGTGGTCGTGGTCAGTATGGTCACTGTTTGATCCGCATCAAGCCTCTACCTCGTGGTGAGGGTGTCAAGTTTGTCAACGCCATTGTTGGTGGTACCATCCCCAAAGAGTTTATCGCCCCAGTAGAAAAAGGTGTGCGCGAAGCTCTCGACAACGGTATCATTGCTGGCTACAACTTGGTCGACATCGAGATTACGCTTTACGATGGTTCATTCCACGACGTCGACTCCTCCGAAATTGCTTTCAAGATTGCTGGGTCTATGGCCATCCAATCCGCCGTTCGCCAGGCTACTCCCATCATCTTAGAGCCCATCATGAAGCTCGAGATCACCACGCCCGAAGAGTTCATGGGTGACGTGATCGGCGACATCTCTAGTAAACGCGGTCAGGTCTTGGGCACCAGTCAGCGCGGCAATGTCCGCGTCATCAATGCCATTGTTCCCTTGTCTGAGCTTTCTCGCTATGTTACAATACTCAGAAGCATGACCCAGGGTCGAGCCAGTTCGTACATGGAAATGTCCCATTACGACCCCGTCCCGAGCAATATTGCTGAGAAAATTATTAATAAAGAAAATAAATAAGGAGTAAGCATATGGCAGACGCCGCTAAATACGTTCGCACTAAACCGCACATTAATATTGGTACCATTGGTCACGTCGATCACGGCAAAACCACCCTCACGGCTGCCATTACCAACGTTTTAGCCAAGCAAGGTTTAGCTACCGCCAAGTCGTATGCTGATATCGACTCCGCTCCCGAAGAGCGCCAGCGCGGTGTCACCATCAATCTTTCCCACCAGGAATACGAAACCAAAGTTCGCCACTACGCTCACATCGACGCTCCCGGCCACGCCGACTACATCAAAAACATGATCACCGGTGCCGCCCAAATGGATGGTGCCATCCTCGTGGTCGCTGCCACCGATGGTCCTATGCCCCAGACCCGCGAGCACATTCTCTTGGCTCACCAAGTGAACGTTCCCAAGCTCGTCGTGGCTCTCAACAAGTGCGACATGGTTGATGACGCCGAGCTACTCGACCTCGTCGAGATGGAAATCCGCGATCTCCTGACCAAGTATCACTACCCGGGCGACGAAATCCCCATCATCCGCGTTTCCGCTCTCAAAGCTTTGGAAGGCGACGCTACCTGGGAAGCCAAAATCCAAGAGCTCATGGACAAAGTCGACGAATACATCCCCACTCCGGTACGTCCGCTCGACAAACCATTCCTGATGCCAGTTGAAGACGTTTTCTCGATCAAAGGTCGTGGAACGGTTGCAACCGGCAAAATCGACCGCGGCATCGCCAAAGTCGGTGAAGAAATGGAAATCATCGGCATGGGTAAAGACAAGAAAACTGTCATTACCGGAGTCGAAATGTTCCGCAAGCAGCTCGACGAAGGTCAAGCCGGCGACAACGTCGGACTCCTCCTCCGCGGCGTGGAAAAAGACGATATCGAGCGCGGCCAAGTTATTGCCAAACCCGGCAGTATCAAGCCCCACACCGATTTCGAAGCCGAGGTTTACGTTCTTACCAAGGAAGAGGGTGGACGTCACACTCCATTCTTCTCTGGTTACAAACCTCAGTTCTACCTCCGCACCACTGACGTGACCGGTGACATCAAACTCCCCGAAGGAGTCGAGATGGTTATGCCTGGCGACAACGCCAAAATGACCGTCAAGCTGATCGTCCCCGTCGCTATGGAAGAAGGTTTGAATTTTGCTATCCGTGAAGGTGGCAAGACGGTGGGTGCCGGTGTCATTACCAAAATCTTAGCCGACGCAAAACCAGAAGCTAAGAAAAAATAAGCAACTAGCATCATTTACGCTCATGAGTAACCCTCATAGAGCATAAGTGCCATCCAGGCGAAAGCGGGATGGCACTTTGAAACTCTAAAAGGACTTTCCTTCGAAGAAAGAGAGTCCTTTTACTAAATAGGAGAAATATGGCGACATCAAGAATCAGAGTCAAGCTCAAGTCATTTGACCATCGCGTCATCGACGAGGCTGCTCAAAAGATTGTCGACACCGCCATCGCGACCGGTGCCAGCATTGTCGGACCAGTTCCTTTGCCCACTCGCCGCAAGCTCATGGTTGTCTTGACTAGCCCTCACGTGGACAAAAATGCCCGTGAGCATTTCCAGATTTTGACCCACAAACGATTAATTGATATCGAGAAACCTACGGGTAAAACCATCGATTCACTCATGCACCTCGAGCTGCCGGCTGGTGTGGGTATTGAAGTAAAGATGTAAGGATTTTATGACCAAAGTAATATACGGTAAAAAAATTGGCATGGGAGAAGCTTATCTTGGCGACACCCGTCGTGGTGTGACCAAAATTGCTCTCTATCCCATGACTGTCACTCAGCTCAAAACGTTAGACAAAGATGGTTATACTTCCGTCCAAGTTGGTTTTGGTGCCCCCAAAAAGCACAGTAAACGTAAGCTCGGCAAAAACCGCGAAATTGTCTCCATTGAAGGTCTCGAGGTCGGCGCCGTCATCAATCCCGCAGATGTAATATCTCTTGGTTCTGTCTGCGACATCCAGGGTACCTCCAAAGGTAAAGGTTTTGCCGGCGTCGTCAAACGCTGGAACTTTGCCGGTGGTCCCCGTACTCACGGCCAATCCGATCGCCTGCGCGCTCCTGGTTCTATCGGTCAGGGGACTACTCCCGGTCGCGTCCACAAAGGTAAAAAGATGCCAGGTCGTATGGGCACTGACACGGTCACTGTCAAACAGTCACTCATTGTCGCTTTTGACGAGTCTACGGGGATGGTCTGGGTCACTGGTCCAGTCCCAGGGAGCCGTCACTCTCTCGTCCGCTTGACGATCAAAGACACCCAAGATCCCGCCATCCTCTCCTATATCTCAGGTGGCTTGCCAGTCAAAATTGTTGAACCAACTATTGAATCAACTCCAGAAGTTGCATCTGACTCTGCTCAGATAAATCCCGAGCCTGTCGAGGGAGTAAAGGAATAATATGAATATCCCCGTCTTTGATATTAAAGGTAAAGCACTAGAAGCATGGAAAGTCGAAGACAAAGTCTTTGGTAAGGGCAACACCGCGCTCCTCTCCCAAGCTGTGCGCATTTACGTGAGCAACTCTCACCAAAAGACCAGCAAAGTCAAAACTCGTGGTGAAGTCCAGGGTAGCACCAGGAAGATTTACCGCCAGAAAGGTACCGGTAACGCCAGACACGGCGCCAAATACGCTCCAATCTTTGTCGGTGGTGGTATTGCCCACGGTCCCAAGGGAGTGCAACCCGAAAACATGATTCTCCCCAAAACCATGCGCCGCCGCGCTCTAAGAGCCGCCATGTCTCTCAAACTCAGTGAAAAAGCTATTTCTGGACTCAGTGGCACCAAATCTTTTAGCGGCAAAACTTCCGCGATCGTCAAACTGCTCGCGACCGTCGCTAGCCACCCCAAAAACTCAGTCCTCGTAGTTACGGACGGTACCGCCTCTGCGCTCTATGCCGCCACCCTCAACCTCCAGGGAGTCAGCATGAAGCGCGCCAGTCTCGTCAACGCCTATGACCTGGTCGCCGCCACTCATCTCATTGTGACCAAAAAAGCCTTATCTACTATTACGGGAAGGTCTATATGACTCTAATCAAACCAGTCATCACTGAAAAATCCATGAGGTCTGCCAGCCAAGGTCTCTATACTTTTGACGTACTCGTAGGCGCAACGAAATGGAAAATCAAACAAGCCATAAACGAGGCTTTCAAAGTCAAGGTAGTCTCTATCAATGTCCTCCGCCGCCATGTTCCGGGCAAAGGTACTGGTTCCAAGCGTCTCATGACCAGTGCCAGCCAACTTAAACACGCGACTGTCAGATTGGCTAAAGGTCAATCCATTGATTTATTTGATCTAAAGGATGACAAATAATATGTTAAAAGCCAAAAATCCTACCTCCGCCGGCGTCCGTCACCAAGTCGATTTTGACCGTGGCTTAACCGCCAGTTCACCAGAAAAATCCCTGACTGTTGCCAAAAAACAGCACTCCGGCCGTAACAACCATGGTCACGTCACTACTCGCCACCGCGGTGGGGGAGAAAAACGCCGTATCCGCCTGATCGACTACAAGCGCAACAAGCCAGGCGTCGAAGCCCGTGTTGTTTCGATCGAATATGACCCAAACCGCACTGCCAACATCGCCCTCCTCTATTACCGCGACGGCGAAAAGCGCTACATTTTGGCTCCCGACACTCTTGCAGTCGACACCCTGATTGTGAGTTCCCCAGATGCTGAGGCCAATGTCGGGAACTGTCTTCCCATGAAAAAAATCCCCATCGGTTTACCCATCCACAATCTCGAAATCAAACCCGGTCGCGGCGGCCAAATCGTCCGTTCTGCCGGTACCAGTGCCATGATTCAGTCCAAAGAAGGCGAATTTGTCACCGTCAAGCTCCCCTCAGGCGAAGTTCGATTGATTAAAGGCGAATGTTTTGCTACAATCGGCCAGGTCTCTAATCTGGAACACAAGAACCGCAAGATCGGCAAGGCAGGTCGCAAACGCCACATGGGTTGGCGCCCGTCTGTTCGTGGTATTGCCCAGCATCCCGGTAGCCATCCTCACGGTGGTGGAGAAGGTAGATCTGGTATTGGTATGCCAGGACCAAAGACTCCTTGGGGCAAGCCAGCCCTAGGCAAAAAGACCAGAGGCAAATACAAGTACTCGAACAAATACATTATTAAAGACAGGAGAGTCAAATAACATGAGCCGCAGCTCGACCAAAGGTCCCTACATCGATCAGAAGCTCTTGGCGAAAGTCATGAAAGCGGGATCTGCTGGCACCAAAATGCCCATCAAAACCTGGGCCAGAGCTTGTACGATTCCTCCAGAGTTTGTGGGTTTCACTTTCCTCGTCCACAATGGCCGCGTCCACAAGGAGGTTTTTGTCTCCGAAGGTATGGTAGGTCACAAACTAGGGGAATTCTCCCTCACACGTACCTTCCGTGGTCACGGTA
>CAYGFS010000043.1:0-5399 GCA_964349305.1 uncultured Pseudomonadales bacterium | reverse complement strand
CAGTATACCGGCCTCAGCTGCCCCCAGTATTCCCGCCACCCCTCAAAAGCCGGCCAAACCCACGGGACTCCGTAGCAACTGCTACGGCGGCGGCAACAAAATCACCCTCCGCTGGGACGCCGTATCTGGAGTCACTTCCTACAAGCTGCGCGTTGACCAAAAAGACGGCAGTAATGACAAATCGGCCGATGGAGTCAATAAAACTGATTACGACACCAGTATCATCCCCGATCAAAAATACTCCTGGTGGGTGCACTCAACCAAAGATGGGGTGGACAGTGAAGAGGCTAGGATTGACGAGGTAGTCTGCCCCAAAACCTCCACCTCTACTCCTACTCCTACTCCTACTCCCAAACCCACCGTAACTCCCAAGCCGTCGCTCAAAGCCAGCGTGAAGCCCAGTACCAAAGCTTCCGTCAAACCAACCGCATCTCCCGCGCGCCTGACCTCTCCCTCCCCCACCTCAATCGGCTCCCTCAACGACGTCTTTACCACTCCACCCGAAGAACCAGTAGACAACGAAACTAAAATCGGTCTTTTCCAAAAAATAGCCCTCGGTTGGCAAACCCTTTTTCAAAAGATATTCGATGCGTTGATCGGCAATTAATAATTATTACGCCGTAAAAGGAGTTCTATGCCCAAATCAACCTATCTCATCTCCGACAGTCTCAAATCTCTCGAGTCTCAAATTGAAAAGGTCGTCCTCGGCAAAAATATTCCTGCCTTGTCTGACAAGACCAAGGAGCTAATTGTCAAAATCTCCCCCTGGCTCACCCTCGTTTCTTTACTCCTCATGCTCCCCCTCATCCTCGCCGCCTTTGGCATCTCCGCCATGATCTTGCCTTTTAGCTATCTCGGTGGGCTCCAGTCCGGCCTTGGATATACCCTTGGCATGATCTTTTTCTTTGGCATGTTGATCCTCGAAATCATGGCGCTCCCCGGCCTGTTCAAACGCGAGTCTCGCGCCTGGAGACTCATCTTCTATTCTGTCCTCCTCTCACTCGTGCAGCAGCTGCTCGACTTCAACCTCGGAGGTCTTGTCATAGGTGGAGCGATCTCCCTCTATATCCTCTTCCAGGTCAAGTCTAAGTACACTAAATAGTACTTGACACCACATAGTTAATTCGGGTAAAGTTAGGGTATGAAAAGATACCCTAAAACCACAATTGTTCGCGCCCAAAATCTCCGCTCCGAAGGCCTAACCTACCGCGAGATTTGCACTTCTTTAGGTAGAAACATTCCCAAGGCCACTTTAAATTATTGGGTCAGGAATATTACTCCCCCCGCCTCATACCACACGAAAGTTGCCAACCTAATCCAACAAAATATCCAGCAGGTCCATAAGCTGGCATTAATCAGAAACAAAGAAATTTTAGAAGCACGGTTGAAGTCCATTCGTTCCAAAAACATATCTCTCATTTCTCGTATCGACCGGTCAATTGCGATTCTTATTCTCTCGACCCTTTACTGGTGTGAAGGAGCTAAGTACCCCTCTCATTCAGGGATTCGATTTGGGAGTTCTGATCCAGAAATGATTAGACTATTTATTGTATTGTTACGCTGTTGCTATCCAATTGATGAAAGCAAATTTCGATTAACAGTCCAGTGTCGCGCAGATCAAAATAGCAGTGAACTGATAAATTTTTGGCAAAAAATCACACATATCCCTGACCAGCAAACATATAAAGCTCACATAGATAAACGAAGTATCGGGCATCCAACCAAAAAACCATCATACAAAGGTGTCTGTGTTGTTGAGTACTTCAATACTGACTTACAATGCGAGCTGCAGTTTTTAGGTAAATTTCTCGGTTTATCAGAATCTACGTCGATAATGAAAAATCAGATCAAGTAAGGTAAAATACACCTGTCAACTAAATATCTGGGCCCTTAGCTCACTTGGTAGAGCGCCTCGATGGCATCGAGGAGGTAGTCGGTTCGATCCCGATAGGGTCCACAACATTGCTTAAAATTGCGCTAACAGTGCGCCTACCTCACCCATCCCCGCCGACACCCACACCAGCTCTCTCCCCGTCTCTTTCTTAAACATTTCGACAATTTTTGGGCGGTCTTTGGCGTCCACCAGCTCCATTTTGTTCACCACCACCACCTCTTTCTTCCCCGTCAGCCCCTTCCCGTACTTTTCCAGTTCCCCCCGCACTATTTTGTAGTCCGCCACTAGTTGTCCTGCGAGGACTGTCCTCGACAGCTCGGTTCCCTCAATCGAAGGTGCCAGCACATGGATCAGGGTGTGAGTGCGCTCCAGGTGACGAAGGAACCAGGGTCCAATCCCTTTCCCCTCCCACGCGTCCTCAATCACACCTGGTACGTCCACGAGCACCAGTTTTTTATCATTTACGCTCATTACACCTAGATTGGGCTCCAGTGTGGTAAACGGATATCCCGCGATTTTGGGATTGGCATTGGTGAGCGCTTTCAGTAGCGACGATTTTCCCACATTTGGCAGTCCCACAATTCCCGCATCCGCTATCACTTTCATCTCGAGCAGTAGCCATTTCTCATCCCCCGGTTTGCCCGGCTCAAATTCTTTAGGTGTCTGGTTGGTCGCACTGCGGAACTGGAAGTTACCTCGACCTCCCCTGCCCCCCCACGCCGCCTCAAACCGCTTGCCGTGCTCGTCCATGTCTACCATCATCCGTCGCTCACTCATGACCTTTTCTAGGGTCTCCCGCTCGCGCAAATTGGCCGCGGCGTATTCTTCACTGATTTCATAGACCACTGTCCCCACTGGCACTTTGACCTCAATTGGGTCAGTGTTCTTCCCGTGCATATTTTTGCCCCAGCCGTGTTCCCCGTCTTTGACAATAAACTTCTTTTTAAAGTTAAATTCGACCAGGTTCTGCATGTTTTCATCCGCCACCAAGATCACGTCGCCTCCGTCCCCTCCGTCGCCCCCATCCGGTCCACCCTTGGGCTGGTACTTACCGTGGTGGAAATGCACGCTGCCGTCCCCACCGTCCCCCGCCTTGATATATATCCGTGCTAAGTCTTTCATGTAGGTTCATTATACCAGAGCAAATAGAGAACAATTTTTGCTCAGCAGCTTCAAATCTACCTTCCCTTGGCGATGATGCCGCGGATCGTATTGGCGTAGTTCTGCATCTCACTCTGATACTTTTGCATGGCAGTCTTGGATTCCTCACAAGACTGTTTAAACATCTCTGACTGTCCATTACAAGTCATGTTTGCTTGTGCTACCTCGCCGTTGTATGCTCCGGCTACAGAGCTGTAGCGCTGGAGATAGTACATGAGATCGCCGTAATCCGATTTGCTATAGCACTTGTCGCTGGCAAACTCCCCTTCACGGATTTTGTACTGGGTACAACTCACCGGAGTCGGAGTCTTGGTACTAGTAGTCGGCTTGACAGTCGTCGGCGCTTTGGGCGCTGCACTACCGCCCAGCAATTGGGCGATGATGGGACCCAGCTCAACTTGAGCAGCAGCCAGTACTTCGGTGGCTTCCACTATCTCCGTCGGACGCTCCGCTGCCTTGACCTCGTCAAACATATCTAGGGATAGCGTTCCTAGCTGCACCATCTCTCCCTCTTGTTTCCATATCAAATTCTTGATGCCGTTGGTCACAGTACTAGTTATCGGATTAGTCTCTCCATCAGTAGTGCCTTCGGCAATTGTCTCATCGAGGTATTTTTCCTCGATTTTGGGCATTTGTACCATGATTACGCGCAAATCACCATTTTGATCGATCAACACGGTAAATAGCTCTTTATCCCAATCATCACTGCTCTTTACCATCTTGACCATCGCATTGATTTGGGAGACTTTTACATCGATATCTAGGTCTTTAATACTATTAATTGCGTCAATTAATTGATCTTTGTGGAACCCAAAAGTTACTTTGGTATATTGCTCCCCCTGGTAGGCAAAGTTTTTGACTATTTTGCCCGGTTTGACTGCTCTAAACCAATCCCACACCATTTTCTGTTGGTCTTTGTCTTCCCAGTTCCATTCCACGTCTTCCTTTGTTTCTGTTTTGGGGATCTCAAAGTGGAGCCACTTATGTCCTTGCCACAATGGAGATACCATTCCATATGTTTTAGTTTTCTCTATTGGCGGGTAGATCCCTTTCAAAAACAAGGTGATTTCCTCTGGGTGGGAGTAATTCGCCTGCAAATATCCATTGGTCTCCTCAAACCTCCCGGCAATACTCAAATCTGTTCCCGCTTCGCCGCCAAGTGCCTTGGTAGATACGAGAAATTCTTGCATTTGGTCTGTCCCAGCCAAACTAGCCGTCACTTCAGTTTTTTGGTCGTCAGAAAGAAATTTCAGTCGGGCACTATCGTGTTGCGCTGTCTGGACAGCCGCTCTCGCCACTACCACATATGCTTTTACATATGAGGCGTAGCCAATATACGCAATCATGACAAGTGCCAGCAAAATCGCCAGGACTATTTGCAGACCATATCCCTTCTTAGTTACTGGAGGAATAATTGGTTCCATTACTTCTTCGTCCATATTTCCTCCCTTGTATTATTACTTGGCTATTATATACTAGAAACTAGTTAGAATATCTAAAAGGAGATTGTTTATGGAATTCTTTATCCCACTAATTATTTTCTTAGTTTTGATCTCTCTCAAACAAGTCAACGAATACGAGCGCGGTGTGGTCTACACCATGGGACGCTTCAGCTACATCATCTCTCCGGGCTGGAAGTTAGTCATCCCCATCTTCCAATCTTTCCGCAAAGTCGACATCCGCACCAAAGCTGTAGACGTGCCCAAGCAAGATACCATTACCAAAGACAACGTGACCTGCAAAATGAACGCCGTCATCTACTACAAAGTGACCGACGCCGCCAAGACTATCAATGAAGTCGAGGACGTTTTCTACGCCATGCTCCAGTTGGCCCAGACCACCATGCGCCGCGTGGCTAGTGAGGCCACCCTCGACGAGCTCCTCTCCCAGCGCGAGCAGATTGCCACCAAGATCCTCAGTATCGTCGAGAAACACGCCACCGCCTGGGGTATCGACGTCCAGACTGTCGAACTCAAAGACATCGAGCTCCCCGACTCTATGGTGCGCACCATGGCCAAGCAAGCCGAGGCCGAGCGTGAGAAACGCGCGACCATCATCAACTCCGAGGGTGAGCTCATGGCTAGTGCCAATCTCGCCGAGGCTGCCACCAAGCTTGCCAAAGCTCCCGGTGCCCTGCATCTACGTACCCTCAATTCGATCAACGACATCAGCTCTGACGCCAGCAACACGATCGTCTTTGCCGTCCCCATCGAGGTCCTCAAAGCTATCGACGGGTTTAATAAAAAGTAACAGTCTTGCGAGTGAAAAGGTGCAGATGTATTTCGCAACCAAAAAAGTTTACGCAAGCGCTCGGCGCGAGTTCGAGGCGGCTCCGCACCAGCGG
>CAYGFS010000042.1:0-5655 GCA_964349305.1 uncultured Pseudomonadales bacterium | reverse complement strand
CGGAATCCCCTGAGCATATAGAGCCCGACCCGATCCCTGAGAGGACTGTCCTTAAAAGGAATGCGTGGCTGCAAGCCAAGGAGGGCTCGCTGGCAAGCGAAAGGACAGTCCTCAACGGAATCTCCCCCCTCCTCACCAACGCCCTCATTACCCTCATCCTGATCCTCTCGTACCACTTTTTCTTTAATACTTCCTCCGCGCCTATATCGCCTCGTCCCAGTTCATCCCCCTCCGCCGGGGCCGTCCAAGGCATCCAAGCGCCGGACCCAAAACTTGATTTACTCGAGCAAAAACTGCAGGAGCACTTGGCTGAAGAAATGCTCAAAGACGCCAAGCCTCTTCCCGTCACCACTATCAATCTCGACAACACTTCTTTCCTTTCCGGCACCGCCACTCTGCCAAAAGGTAAAGATCAAATCTCAGTCACAAACGATAAAATAACTCCTACCACCCCAGTCACTGCCACCTTTACCAGCGATTTCTCTCCGGCCAAAAAGTACTGGGTCACGACTGGTCAGGGTTCATTTACGCTCCATACTGATTTCCCTCTCGGGGCTGACGCTAGTTTCAATTATTCACTCATGGCGGTAACCAGCCTGCCTGCGCAGGCAGGTGCGCCGGCTGCTTCCGCCTCTCCCTCTGCTATAATCAAGCCATGAAACTACCCAAACTCAAAATCCCCCGTCAATCCACCATGCGCCTGATCATTTTTCTCGCTACTCTCGGCTTTATCTTTGGCGGCACCTATCTGATGATCCGCTACGCTCAGGGTTACCGCCCCACCAAAACTTTGACTGTCCGCGGTACTGGCCTCCTCTCTGCGGGCTCCTACCCTACTGCGGCCGAGGTCTATATTGGCGGCAAGCTGACAACCGCGACCGACAACACTCTCAACTTGAGTCCGGGCGAGTATTTCGTCGAAATCAAAAAGGATGGTTATCATACCTGGAGCAAAAAACTCTCGATAGTCGAGGAGCTAGTGACCGAAACCTCGGCCCAGCTGTTCCCTACTTCTCCAAGCTTGGAACCATTAACTTACACTGGCGCTCTCACCCCTATCCCCGCACCTGATGGCACCAAACTGGCTTTTACTGTCGCCTCCTCATCCGCTCAAGCCAAAAATGGGCTCTATGTCCAAGAGCTGGGCTCATCTCCCATCTCGCTCAACAAAACTGCCCGTCAGATCGCCCGCACCGAAGTGTCTTATGACTATACTACTAGCAGTTATACCTGGAGCCCCAATGGCAGCGAGATCCTCGTGGCCTTTACTAGCGGCGCCCATGTCTTGCTAGACGCTACTCGCTTCAACGATCTCGCTGATCTCAAAGATGTCACTGTCCGCCTACCCCAGATTCTCTCTGAGTGGGAGCTAGAGCTAGCCCGCGAAGAACGGGTCCGACTATTAGAGCTCCCCGATTTTATGACTGGCGTGGCCACGAGCTCTGCCACCAACCTCTACTTCGCGCCCGACGGTGAGCGCCTGCTTTATCAAGCCACCGCCGATCTCGAGATCCCTCCAGGTTTGATCCCTGCGCTCCCCTCCAGTTCTACCCAAACCGAGAATCGCGCCCTCAAAACTGGATCCTGGTATATCTATGATCTCAAAGAAGACAAAAACTTTTTGATCACCGAAGGGCTGCTTCCCTCCCCCTCTCCGTCCGCAACCCCTAAATCAAAAACAAAGATCCCGCTAGCTCCTAGCATCTCGAATCTAGAATCTAAATTTGTCCCCTCCAAACTCATGCTCCTCGACGATTTTTCGCGCCCCATCCCTGCCGAGCTGGTCTCCTCTCCCTCTGCCTTCCACCGACTGCAAAACAACGTTACCACGCTTGAGTCCATCACACTCTTTAATGCCCAGTACTCCCCCATCTTTGTCGGCAACATCCAGTGGTATCCCAACTCGACTCATCTCATCCTTACGACCGACAAAGGGATTGATCTCATCGAATACGACGGCACCAACCGCCTGACCATCTACGGCGGCCCCATGGACCCCTCCATAGTCTATCCCTGGCCAGATGGCAGTAAAATAATTACGAGAATAGCTTTTTCAGAAGGAACGATCCCAAACCTGTATACGATAAAACTAAAATAATCTCCCAGCCTTGACTCATCCTCTCGTTATGGTAGATTGGAGTTGCGATGTCACCCAAGCCCAGCATCCATCATTTCAAACCCAACTTCAAGCCACTCGGTTTTATCCGCCCCCGCTGGCAAGCCGTCCACAATGCCCTCTTCCGCCCCGGCCGCTTCTCCCGCTTTACCTTAAACAACTTCCGCAACATGCTGCAAAAGAATCGCATCTCCCCACCAAAACCAAATCTAGAGTAAAATATCTCTTGCGTCCCGGTAGTTCAATGGATAGAACAGAGGTTTCCTAAACCTCCGATCCAGGTTCAATTCCCGGTCGGGACACAAAATCATTCTGGTAATAATTCAAAATTTACCATCATTGCTACATAATTGTTTATGGCCTCCTGATCACCGATATGATTGCGCATGTGCTTCCCGATAAAAACGGTTAGTGGATATGTTTCATACACTTGACTCAATGGATAACGTTTCGCATTTCTGATTGCTGATAAATGCAAGTCTAGGTCTTGCAAATCTTGCTTCGATAACTCTGCAGAGCGCAGCGGCAAATACAACAAATTATATAAATCTAGCTCGTCGTCACGCAACTGCTCAACCGACGCCTCCTCAATCAAGCCAAGCAAAAACCATCTCCGCTTTTCATAATCCATAATTGATAGTCAATCTAGCATACAATTAATACGCATACAATACGCATCATTCTCTATTTCCCTCGTTCAAAGTCCGAGTAAATCAGCGTCTCTTCCGCGCTCTCGTACTCAAAAAGCTCTTCGGCGCCAAAGATCAACGAAATCTCTTTTTCGGCATTGGCGGGCTCGTCACTGGCGTGAATCAAGTTTTGGGACCCAGACATGGCAAAGTCACCGCGGATCGACCCGGCCTCGGCGTCGTACCCCTTGGTTACCCCCACTATCTTGCGCACGGCCGAGACGGCCTCCTGCCCTTCCCAGACCATAGCTACAATAGGGGTCCAGGTCATAAATGACTTGAGATCTTTAAAAAATGATTTATCTTTGTGGTGTACGTACCAGGTGTCCAGGAGCTCGTCGTTGAGCCGCATCATCTTAAGGCCCAGCAGCTTCATCCCTTTGCGCTCAAAGCGGTGCATGATCTCCCCGATCAGTCCCCTTTGGAGTCCGTCTGGTTTTACTAGTACTACGGTACGCTGCATGGCCATATTTATCCTCCTTATTAATTATTCATATCTATTTTATCACGAGCATTAGGTTTCCCAAATTTAATCAAGTTTTCCTTTTTTATCCTAGTCCAACCTTTAATTTGTTTTTCTCTTCTTCTAACTTCAAAATATGTTTCAAATTCTTCTATATAAACCAGGCTCTCGACTTTATTTCTTCTTGTAAATTCAGCACCATCTCCAGATCTGTGTCGGAGAATTCTCCTATCCAAGTCTGAAGTAACTCCGACATATAAAGAATGATTTAAAGTACGCAAGATGTATAGGTAGTACATTATCGTAATCTAAAAATAAAGCCCTTCGATAACCTCAGGGCCTCTCCTTCTTTTTCAGGGTCAAAGACCTTGAGTAGTAAGCACTTCGACAGGCTCAGTGCCCTTCTCCTCGCAACCACCTGGTCGTAGACCCTGAGCGAGCACTGCGAGTCGAAGGGTCGGGGTGGAGAGAATCGAACTCTCTACCTCCCGGTTCCGAACCGAGCATGCCACCGATGCACCACACCCCGAATTAATGCAACTGAATTCTACACCAATACACGCCTTAAATGCTTAGTGCCCGCTCCCTTGGAAGGTACTCATTCCTCACGTCATGCCATATCTCATTTAAAGTCCAAGCCATCAAATTTAAGTCTCCACAGTTCTGTGCTAGTTTAAAAATATCACGATAAATATTCTCTAACTCTATCTCTAAGGCCTCAAATCTAAATCGAGAAATACATGCCAGTTCTGAATCTCTTAGGTTGTAATGCATCGTAAGGAAATTTTAGCACTTGAGTAAATTACTCCCCCTTCGGCCCTACCACCACGGACCTAATTTTATCTTCACTCACCAAATCGCCTACCACTTTTTTCACTTCCTCTAGCGTCACCCCGCTCACCATTTTTGTCACCTCATCCGGGTGGCGGATCGAGTCGAGCACTAGTGCCCGCATGCCATAAAACTGGGCAATGTCCATGGTGCCCTCTAGCGAGAGTGGCATATGTCCCAGGACATATTCTTTGGCTTTGGCTAGTTCTGCCTGGGTAATTGTCTCAGACAGCTTCAGCATCTCATCCTTTACCACTTTCATGGCCTCGGAGAGTTTTTCTAGTTTAACCCCGGCCCTTACCCCGAGGTAGCCACAATCAAAGTTCATATCCAAATCGGCTTTGACGTAGTAGGCCAGTCCGCGCTTTTCGCGGATTTCGTTAAATAGGCGGCTAGACATGCCCCCACCCAGCACCACTTGCCCCATTTGCAACGCCCATCTACGCGGATCAATGATCGACAACCCGGGCACGCCCATATAAAAATGGGCTTGCTCAGTTTTTTTCTTAAAATGTCTGGCCTCTGGCTTGCCATAATCTGCCATCGTTTCGTAATTGTCGATTGGGCCGCTAGCCATCATCCCCAATTTTTCCTCGAGTAAATTGTTTAAGCTGGTTTGACTATCCAACTTACCCGCCAGTACAACCAACATATTGCTCCCGCGATACCAGCGATCCATATAGCCTCGCAAATCTTCCGAGGTAGTCGCCCGCACGGTCTCCTTCGTTCCTATGATCATCCTCCCCATACTGGAGCCGTCATACATAAGATTCTCAAATTCTTCGTTGGCTTTGCTCATTGGCTGGTCTTCGTACATGTTGATCTCTTCCACAATCACTTCCCGCTCGCGGTTCAGATCATCTTGCGGCAGGATCGGAGCGGTGAGCATTTGGCTCTGGATATCCATGGTTAGTCCCAAGTGTTTGGCTGCCGAGGTAATGTAGTAGCCCGTGTATTCCTTGCTGGTAAAAGCATTCTGCTCCGCCCCGATCCCGTCGACCGCCTCTGCGATCGCCATGGGGGTGGGATATTTTTTCGTCCCCTTAAATACCATGTGCTCCAGGACGTGCGAGATCCCTGCCTGCTTTGGGGTTTCATTTCTTGATCCCGTCTTGCACAGGATCATGGCGGTGACCGAGTCCACCCCCGGAAGTGGCACAGTCAGTACCCGCACCCCGTTCTTCAATTTTGTGTAATTGACATCAAACTTCATTATGCTATCTTATCAGTCGAACTTCAAATTAGCCAACGGTGGTAGCCATTTACCCAACATATCGACCAATTGATCCATAGTTTTCGCTCCCTCAAATTTCAGATCAGGAAAAACAACAACGTCTTTTATTGCTGGTACAAAAATCACCCTCAAGTCTCCCTCACCCGGCAACAACGTACTATCTCGCCTTACAAACAAGCTATGGTGCTGACCATCTATTTCTACATCTACTGACATACTCTCTCTACTCAGGCAGGAAACAACTAACTATCGTAGTATAGCAGAGTTTTGTGGACCATAGCGGATTCGAACCGCTCTCTCCGCAATGCGAATGCGGTGCTCT
>CAYGFS010000041.1:0-5844 GCA_964349305.1 uncultured Pseudomonadales bacterium | reverse complement strand
GAGATTGACTACGCCAAGACCGAAAAAATTCACGGCCTCGAAATCGTGATTGTGACAACAGCCAAAACCAATGAGCACGCTTTTGCGCTCTTAAAAATACTCGGTATGCCTTTTGAAAAGGCGGACAAATAACATATGGCACGCTTAGCCAAGGTTCGCAAGAGCCTCGAAAAACCAAAATTTAGTACGAGGGCACACAATCGCTGCAAGCTTTGTGGTCGCCCCAAATCATATATGCGCCACTTTGGCATGTGCCGTCTTTGTTTCAGACAAGAGGCGCAAAAGGGCAATCTACCAGGAGTTACCAAAGCTAGTTGGTAAAACGCTACTATGATTAATGACCACATCTCCGACATGATC
The DNA here is from genome assembly GCA_964349305.1 of uncultured Pseudomonadales bacterium. Classification (GTDB taxonomy): domain Bacteria; phylum Patescibacteriota; class Microgenomatia; order UBA1400; family UBA12108; genus CAJAUT01. The sequence continues at coordinate 5,484 of CAYGFS010000041.1, read as the reverse complement.
ACTCGCATCAAAAATGCTTCTGCCATGCACAAAAAGACCGTTTCTATGCCCTACACTAAAGTGCTTGAAGCAATCGCCAAAGTCATGGCCGATGAGAAATACATTGCCAAATACGAGGTCGTGGGCGACACAGTGACCGCCAAAACCTTGACGCTTTCTCTGACCTACCAGGCCGACACCGCCGCCATTTCTGCCATTAAGCGCATCTCCAAGCCCGGCGTTCGCCACTACCGCGCCACTCACTCTTTCAAGCCCGTCCTCTCAGGGCTCGGTATCGCGATCCTGAGCACGTCCAAAGGGATCATGTCCGACCGCATGGCCAAAATGTCACACGTAGGAGGAGAAGTTCTTCTAGAACTTTGGTAAACATTTATGTCAAAAATTGGCCGCTTACCCATCACCATTCCCACCAGTGTCACCGTAACCATCTCGGGAACTTCTGTGACGGTCAAAGGTACCAAGGGGGAAATGACTTACGAGCTCAAACCTAAAATCAAAGCTGAACTGACCGGCGATCAATTGACGATTACCCGGACCAGTGAAGACAAACCTGTTCGTGCGCTCCACGGCCTCACTCGCGCTCTCCTTGCCAATATGGTCAAAGGAGTTTCTGAGGGCTTCACCAAAAATCTCGAGCTTGTGGGTACTGGATATCGGGCTCGCATGGCTGGCACCAAATTGATTTTGTCTCTGGGTTACTCCCACGAAATTGAGTTCGTTCCACCCCAGGGTATCGAAATCAAAGTCGAAGGCACCGGTGTCATTATTGTCTCCGGCCATGATCTTCAAGCTGTTGGCCAATCCGCCGCCGTCATCAGATCATATCGCAAACCCGAGCCCTACAAAGGCAAGGGTATCCGCTACGCCGGAGAAGTTGTGCGTAGGAAAGCCGGTAAAGCCGCCAAGGCCGCTGCCGCTTAAAACATATGCAAAAACGTAACAAAAAACAATCACGCACACTTCGGGTCCGCAGTAGTATTAAAACTTCCCTGCGTCCTCGTTTGAGTATCAATCGGTCCAATGAGCATCTTTGGGCGCAAATTATCGACGATGTGAAGGGTGAAACCGTCGCTGCTGTCAGTACCAAAACCCTTACTTTTAAACCAAGCGACACCAAAATCGTGCGCGCTACCGCCGTGGGCAGCGAGATTGCCAAATTGGCGCTAGCTAAAAAAATTACTAAAATAGTCTTTGACCGCGGTGCCTACAAGTACCACGGGAGGGTCAAGGCTGTAGCCGACGCGGCTCGTGCCGCTGGATTGGAGTTCTAATATGTACAACCAAAAACAAGATCGAAGTCGTGGCGGTGCCCCCAGGGCTCCCCAAGAATTTGACGAAAAAGTCATTCGCATTTCTCGCGTTACCAAAAAGACCAAAGGTGGCAACAATATGAGTTTCACTGCCCTCGTCGTTGTGGGTGACCGCAAAGGCCGGGTCGGTGTGGCCCTGGGCAAAGCCAAGGACGTCATGAACGCCATCAAAAAAGGCGTCAAGCGTGGCAAGAAGACCGTCATCACTATTCCTCTCGTCGACAATCGCACCATCCCCCACGAACTCATGATCAAATTTGGTGCCGCCAAACTGATCCTCAAACCCGCTCCCGCTGGTACTGGTGTCATCGCTGGCGGCAGTGTCCGCGCCGTCCTCGAGCTGGCCGGCCTCAAAGACGTCGTCTCCAAGATCTTGGGCACCAACAACAAAATGAGTAACGTCACCGCCACCTTTGAAGCTCTCAAAGTCATGAAAAAGACCGTGGCGGTCAAAAACAGTCTCGGTCAAACCAACTCTACTAAACCAATGCCCAAAATAATTAAATAAATTATATGAAACTAAACGAACTACCCAAATTATCATCCCGCAAGAACAAGCGACTCGGTCATGGTTATGGCTCGGGCAAGGGTGGTCACACCAGCAGCCGCGGTCAAAAAGGTCAAAAATCCCGCAACGGCGTGAGACTTTCTTTCACTGGTTCATCTTGGGTTTGGTTCAAGCGCTTGCCCTTCATGCGTGGTAAAAGTCGCTTCAATTCCTTTGGTAAAAAAGCCATGATCAATCTATCTGCTCTCAACGTGTTTGAGTCCGGAGCAGTTGTCAGTATCGAGACCTTGATTGAACAGAAATTGATCTCCAAAAACCAAGCCACCATCTCCAGTGTCAAAATTGTGGGTACCGGTGAGCTCAAAAAGAAACTCAAAATCATGGTTCCCGCGACTGCTTCAGCACAAAAGGCTATACTCGCAGCTAAAGGGGAATACAGTGGACAAGCTTAGACAGCTTTGGCATACGATAAGGACCAACCGCGAACTCCGCTCCCGACTGTTAGTAACCCTATTTATTTTTGCTATATTCCGCTTTGTCACCCATATTCCCGTCCCCGGAGTCAATCTCGAAGCCATCAAGCAAGTCTTTGCTTCCAATCAACTACTCTCTTTACTCGACGTCTTTTCCGGTGGCACTCTCGCCAATTTTTCTATCCTTGCTCTAGGACTCAATCCCTATATCAACGCTTCCATCATTATGCAGCTCATGACGATGATCAACCCCAAGCTGGAAGAGCTGCAAAAAGAAGGGGAGACCGGTCAAAATGTCATCAATCAATATACCCGCATGTTAACCGTGCCGCTTTCGATTATGCAAAGCGCCGCCATGTTTATGTTGCTCAAAAACAGCAACTTGGTGACAGCAACCGATCCGCTCTCGATCATTACCTTGCTCGCCACCATGGCTGCGGGGAGTATGTTCCTCATGTGGCTCGGTGAGAACTTGACCGAATACGGAGTGGGCAATGGTATCTCACTCCTCATTTTTGCCGGTATCGTCGGCCGCTTACCCGTCACTTTCCTCCAGACTAGTACGATTGCCACCACCATCAATCCGGCCAGTATTATCGCCTACATTGCCCTCGGTCTGATCGTCATTTACTCCATTGTGGGGATCGACGAAGCCAAGCGCCAAGTCCCAGTTTCCTACTCCCGCCGCATCCGCGGCGGCAAAGATGTAGGCGGTGGCTCGACTTATCTCCCCATCAAACTCAACAACGCTGGGGTTATTCCCATTATTTTTGCCATTGCCTTAGTATTGGCCCCCTCCATGCTCGCCAACCTCCTGACCGGGATCAGCAACCCCGCCGTCGCTTCTGCAGCCGCCAGTTTTAGCGCTTGGTTTACTCCGACCTCCTTTGCCTATAACATTTTCTACTTTGTCATGGTCGTCAGCTTTACCTACTTCTATACCGCGGTGGTCTTTGACACCGACAAGATCGCCGACCAGCTCAAGCAAAACGGTGGCTATGTCCCGGGCATCCGCCCTGGCAAAGAAACTTCAAAATATCTGAGCCACATCGTCAAGCGCACGACCCTCGCCGGCGCCATGTTCCTCGGCGTTATCGCCATTTTGCCCAGTCTCGTCCAGGCCATGACTGGCATTACCACGCTCACCATCGGTGGTACCTCTATCCTGATCGTAGTCTCCGTTGTCCTTGAGACCTACCGCAAGACCCAGTCCTACCAGGTCGCCAAATCCTACGACTCATTCATTAGATAGCCATTTTTCGATAATACAATACACAATCAAACTCGTAGCTAAGACTTTTCTTGACTTGCTTCCAGAAAAACCTATAATAATCAAAATTGATAAACCATTATGAGATATAGACATTACAAAGAAGATTTTGTGCCGGTCAGAGTAGATGGTTGTAGTAAGAAACAGTCAGATTCTTTTAAACTAATAACCGCTGAATGGACTGATCATAGCGGCTGGCCTCATAGTGTCCTACGAGCGAGAGAGTCGAGAGAAATATGGTTTAACTGTGAAGAATTCGTGGGATTCGTTGAGGACAAATGGCCAGAAATAGCAAAAATGTTGCTCGAAGAAGGTTTATTAGATAACACGGTTTGGCTGCCAACACTTGAGGGCTCACAATTACCATTAGAGGGTAGCGCTTGCGCGAAGTGTAAATTTTTTAGACCCAATCAAGAAAATGGATAACCAGTAGAAAACAATGACACTTCGGGCGTGTTGATCTGATATTTCAGTCATTTTTAATATCTCACACCCGGTGTGTGATATTCCGATCTATCGATTCAACGGAATATGTGCCTTCAAGGAGTCTCCTCGTAGGGGTGATTTCCCTTGTTGCCCCAGTGCGCTATAATACCTAAGTTCCATTAACTAGTTCACTTTATTAGGAGAAAAATCATTCTATGAAGATCATTCTTATTGGCATTCAGGGCTCCGGCAAATCCACCCAGGGCAATCTCTTAAAAGACAAGCTCGGTATCGAGTATCTCTCTAGCGGTCACATTTTCCGCCAGATGGCCATGGAAAAGACCCCTCTGGGCCGTTACATGAAAGAGACGCTGAATGCCGGTTTCCTCGTCTCCGACGAAAAAGTCATCCCTATCATCGAAGAATATTTGGCCAAACCAGAATATGCCAAAGGTTATATCCTCGATGGCTTCCCTCGTACCTCTAAGCAAGCCGAAGATTTTAGCAACGGTGTCGACAAAGTCATCTATCTCAAGGTTAGTGACAAAGAAGCCCTCTGGAGACTGAGCGGTAGAGTTGACGAAGGGGTACGTGAAGACAATACTCTCTCTGCCATTCGCAAGCGGATCCAGCTTTTCCACGATCAGACTGAGCCAGTCATTGAGTTCTACCGCCAGAAAGGGACTCTGATCGAGGTGGACGGTGAGCGCGAAATAGGGACCATTCACTCCGATATCATGGCTCAGTTAAAATAAATTTTATGAACCAAATCGAAGCGATGAAAATTGGTGGAGCCATGCTTGGCCGCGTCCGCCAAGCTCTCTACGACTTTACGGTTGTTGGAATCTCTCCCAAACAAATCGAATTTAAGGCTCGGGAACTGATCAAAGCCGAGGGTGGCGAGCTCTCTTTTACCAAAGTGCCTGGTTATCGCTGGGCTACCTGCATTAATATCAATGACGGGGTCGTCCACGGTATCCCCACCAGTGAGGTTCCACTCGAAAGTGGTGATCTGGTCACGGTCGACGTAGGCGTGTTTTACCATGGCTACCACACCGATGCGGCCTTCTCCAAGGTTGTCGGCAAGAGTACGCCAGCCAAAGACCGCTTCCTCAAGGCAGGGATGGAAGGCCTCCAAAACGCGATTCTAGCCGTCAAAGCTGGCGGCTATATCGGCGACATCTCCCTGGCCATGGAGAGTACTCTCAAGAAATACGGTTACTCAGCCACTCGCGAGCTCACCGGCCACGGGGTGGGCAAAGAACTGCACGAAGAACCCATGATTTCCAATGTGGTTGTGGGCAATCGAGAGAAAACTCCCGTTATGTCGGTCGGCCAGACCCTGGCCATCGAGATCATTTATGTCGAGGGCAAACCCGGTCTTGTACTCGAGGCAGACGGCTGGACAATATCTACTAAAGATGGTACACTTTCAGCCGTGCTCGAAGAGACCGTCGTGGTAACTCAGGACGGTTGTTCAATTTTGACCACCCCCAC
>CAYGFS010000040.1:0-6467 GCA_964349305.1 uncultured Pseudomonadales bacterium | reverse complement strand
CGCTCGGCGCGAGTTCGAGGCGGCTCCGCACCAGCGGAGAACGCCGTCTTTTTTGAGTGAAATACATTGAACCTGAGTGAGCAAAACAACTATGAACTTCTTCACCCGCGTCTACGAGCTCGTTCGCCAAATCCCCGAGGGCTCCGTCACCACCTACGGCGACATCGCCCGTGCCCTCGGCACCCGCGACGCTCGCCGGGTCGGCCACGCCCTCCACGCCAACCCCAGTGGGGATACTACCCCCTGCCACCGAGTAGTCACCCAGGATGGCCAACTGTCCGAGTCCTACGCCTTTGGTGGCTCCATTGAGCAGTACGCCAAACTAAAGGAAGAGGGTGTAACTTTCCTCGACCGCACTCACGTGGACCTTGCCAAACACCACTGGTCACCTACTCCATCTCGTAAGGAACCCCTAGCTTAAACGCATTCCTCTTTACCATTTGCCGCACTTTCTCGACTATTGTTGGATCGATCCCCTCAGTCTTTCCCTGCAATACCTTATCTGCCTCCTCGTACGAAAATCCCATCTCTCCCTCATCGGTTTGTCCTTCCCACAACCCCGCCGATGGTTGTTTCGTATAAAAAATCTCTGGCAATCCGAGCTCTTTGGCCATCTCCCACACCTCGGTTTTGTACAAGCCCGATATGGGCTCCACATCGCTCGCGCTGTCCCCAAACCGCGTAAAATATCCCAGATAGTGTTCCGATTTGTTCTCGGTCCCGCACACGAGCGCCCCCAGTTTCTTAGCCAAATCAAAGACGGTGATCATTCTGACTCGCGCCATCACATTACCCAACCGTTGTTCATCCCCTATCTTCAACTCCGTATCCACCACATCTACCATTTGTTTAATACCTACTTCTATCAACTTGTGCATCAATCCATTCTTTTCTACTACAATCTTCGCATCTTTCATGTCTTGTTTTCCGTACGGCAGCAAAACTGGCGTGACCCGCTCCACCCCCAATGCCTTTGTTAACAGAGTAAGTGACACGGCCGAATCCACCCCGCCAGATACTGCAATCACTGCCGGCCGATCGCCGTATACCTGCTTCAACCAACTCACAATCTGTTCAATTTTTGCCTGCATTGTCATGTTCATCTAAATATTGTACTACCACCTCAGGCACGCGGTTCTTCCAGCTAGAGTCTCCGCGCTCAATCAAGTCTCGTATTTTGATGCCCTCGAGCTCATCCCGTTTATACAGACCGGATTCATACACTTCGATCCCGACATCCTTCAAGATTTTGTTGGTCCACTCATTATTCCCCACCCCCACCACTTGACTAGGTGCATACCCCGCTTTTTGCAGTAATCCCTGGATTTGTGCTCCCCATTTTTGATCATCGTGTACATCGGGTATCGGGACTATCACCGATATTCGCGCCTGATCTCCAATTGCCTGCACTACCCGCCGCACCATCTCCTCCCTAGTCTCGTAGTCCCATGGATTCAATTCATCGACCACATTACTACTCCCGACCCCAATCATGACTTGATCCGCGATCTCTAAACATTTATTCAGACTATAGAGGTGACCATTGTGAAACGGCTGGAATCGGCCAATAAACAGCGCCACCTTGTACTTACGCATAATAATCAATCACCAATAACCAATAATCAAACAAGTCGTAATTATCAAATAATCGCTGAATAAATTAATCATTTTGCATATATTTTGAAATTATTGTTTGTAGTTTGGAATTTGATTATTGGTTATTATTTAAGATACCCCATCGGATCCAGATTCCCACTACTATTCCTTATCTCAAAGTGTAGATGCGTCCCCGTACTCCTGCCCGTTGACCCCATCTGCCCTATCGTCGTCCCTCTCGTTACGCGGATCCCCGTCGCCACCGAAATACTCGACAAATGGGCATACAGCGTCTGGAACCCATTCCCATGGTCTATGATGATATGGTTCCCGTAGCCCGAATTGGTCCATCCCGACACCACCACTGTCCCCGAATCAGCCGCCAATATTGCTCCCCCATCGTGATTGGCAATATCCAAGCCCTTGTGATACCACCGGAATGGTTGGGTCAGACGGCCAAAGCCCGGCCACACAAAGCTGCCCGAGGCCGTCACCGATCCAGCATCCGGTGTCAGGATCCGCGCAATATTGGGCGCACTTGGCGCGGCTTCATCCGGCATAATTCCGTCTGGTACGATCAGAGTCTGCCCAGCTACCAGCGAAAACGTCTCATCGTCCGAAAATGTATTCATAGGAAAGTCCACGATACCTTGGGCCTCAGTCTGGAATTTCTTGGCGATCGAGTAAACCGTATCCCCTGGCTTCACTTTATAGACCACCCCGGTGACCGGCGGGATCGAGACCGACACCCCCGGCTTCACTTTTTGCCAGTTGATGCTGGGGTTAGCCCATTTGACCGACTCGATCGAGAGATCAAACTTCGCGGCAATAGTCGAGAGTGTATCCCCCTCTTTCACGGTGTATTCCGACACTTGGTTCCAGGGTTTCTCAGATTCCAGGGTCACGAGGCCCGTGGAGTCGAGCGACACCCCCAGGCTACTCTCTCCCGAGACACTATCTTCTCGCACCGACTCCTCAGCAAAAGTATCTTCCACAAATTTAGGGCCGAGGGTAATCCCAAAAAAGATCAAAGCCATCATGCCAGAATGGAGAAACGGCCGGGCGTACTTCCCTCTCTTGTGGTACAGCGCCCCTGCCACAATGTCTTTCCCTGCTTCAAATCGGAAAAATGCCCGGTATGCGTGTTTGGTAATGTAGCGCAGGAGCTGCCTATTAAATTCTCGAAATTCGGCCATCCCCGTGAGTTCTGTCATGCGCTTGCCATCCTACCAAATTTCGCCTACATTGACAAACCAACCTCACCTAACCTTAATCATGAAACAGTAAAATCTCCGCCACCATGCTTTCGATGGTTACGATCTCCTAGCCCAGTTGCATGTCTACAGTAGACTATCCCTTTTGTACTATTCGTGTTCACTACTCCCAAGATATTCCTCTCTCTGGATCAGAATTCATTTCTGCGCCCTCATCTGTCAATTTCATCAATTCTTCTGACGTTATTTCTCGACCAGTAGAAAATACCCCCAAACTGTTGGCTTCCTCATAACTCTGCGCCTCCATTATCCGCGCGAGAAAATCTTCCATGCTCATAGCAAAATCCTAACACAATAATATTACCCTTCCTTCAGCATCGCCAGGAATTCCTTATTCGACTTGGATTTGTTCAGCCGCTCCACGAGGACACTGGTGCGCTCATCATCGTTCAGCATATCGAGCATCCGGCGCATCATCACCACGTTTTGGTAGTCGGCACTCGAGAACAAGAGGTCTTCGCGGCGTGTGCCTGATTTGTAGACGTCGATAGCGGGAAAGATCCGGCGTTCCGACAGTCGGCGATCCAGCACCAGCTCCATGTTACCCGTACCCTTGAACTCTTCGTAGATCAGTTCGTCCATGCGGGAGCCAGTGTCAACTAGCGCAGTCCCAATGATGGTCAGCGACCCCCCATCCTCCATTTTGCGCGCAGCGCCAAAAAACCTTTTGGGCGGATAAAGAGCGGCCGGGTCAAATCCACCCGACAGCGTGCGCCCCGAGGTCGGTATCGCTAGGTTATAGGCGCGGGCTAGGCGGGTGACGGAGTCCAGGAGGATTACCACGTCCATCCCTTCTTCGACCAGTCTCTTGGCGCGTTCGAGCGCGATCTCTGCTACGCGAGTCTGATCTTCGGCGGGCTCATCAAAGTTGGAGGCTGCGCACTCCCCCTTCATCATCGAGTTTTCGGTGACTTTCTCTAGGTGGCGGCGGATATCCGTTACTTCTTCTGGGCGCTCGCCAATCAACACGGTCATCAAGTGGATCTCGGGATAGTTTTTGGCAATACCCGTGACCATATCTTTCATAATGGTCGTTTTACCCGCCTTGGGTGGGGCTACGATCATGCCGCGCTGTCCCCGGCCGATCGGAGCCACGAGATCAATGACGCGGTTCGAGAGTGGCAACGATCCCATTTCTAGAGTGATTTTTTGGATTGGATAAATCGGGGTCAGGTTGTGGAATTTGACGCGTTTATGGGTCTCACTGGGTGCTTTACCATTCACTTTGGTCACCGTCACCAGTGCCCAGTAGCGCTCATTATCCTTGGGTTTGCGGGCAGTCCCCTCTACATAGTCTCCGGGGCGCAGTCCCAGGCGTCGTACCACCATCGAGGACATATACGCGTCGCGCTCCGTGGGGTGAAACTGGGGTCGGATCACCGCGTGCCCATCATTTGAGTCGTCGAGGTAGCCGGAGATTGGCTCAATGTCAGCCCCGTTGGTGGGCGCTGAGTTAAATGCTGGGCGGGGTTGGTTGTAATTACTGACTGGTCTATTCATGGGTCTATTGCCATACCCATTTCTGTTCATGGGTTGTACTTGTGGGCTAGGTGGGATCACGACTGCCGTACTAGCAACGGGCGCGACTTTCACTTCCGCTACTGGTGCTGGATCCACCTTGGGTTCGACCACACTCTCCATGGGTTTTACGATCGACTCTTCTTTTACCACTGGCTCTACTTTTTTCGTAACTTTAGCAACTGGCATACTCGCCTCCTCAAATAAATTATTTTGTGCAAATGACTAACATCTAAAATCTGGAATCTAGCGTCTATTTGTCGGGGAACAGGTATAGTATGCCAAACTTAGCGCAGTTCGTCAACTATTAGCTGCGCGATGCTCAAAACTTTCAACTTACCGTTAGTTTGTTGGCTCGTTAGTTTGTTAGTTGACTGTACTGTATCGCTCACCACTATCTCATCTATTTCACTCGCCTCCAGTTTTTCCTGTACACCAGGCACGTACAGGTGGTGGGTCAGCCCTACCTTTATCGACTTCGCCCCAGCTTTCTTTAGTTCTTTGGCAGTTTTGAGCAATGTGGAGCCCGTAAATACGTTGTCATCCACGATGATCACGTCCATCCCCGTGACACTTCGCGACATCCCCACCACTTGCACTTCCCCGCTCTCCAAATCGCGTTTTTTGTCGATGTATACAACTGGTACCCCGATCTCCATAGCAAAGGCCGTACTTGCTTTGACCGCGCCAGCGTCCGGTGCTGCCACCAGCGTCCCCTCGCCTACCGACTTTTTAAAGTATTCAACGAGCAGTGGCTTGGCGCTCAGCTCCACAATTGGGACGTCAAAAAATCCGAGCGTAGCTTTGTTGTGCAAATCGATAGTAATAATCCGGCTCGGTCGCGCCACTTGCAGGATCTGCGCCACCACTTTGGCCGACAGTGGCTCACCCGCGCGGAAGACCTTATCTTGCTTGGAGTATCCCATCCACGGTATCACCGCGGTGATTTCGGTAACACCGCCTCTGCGCAATGCGTCGCAAATCAAACAAAACTCCATTAAATGTTCATTTGTGGGACTAGATAATGACTGAACTACCACCACACTTTTCTCAAGGTGTTTTTCCTTTACCCACACTCGCGTCTCGCCATTGGCAAACTGTGAGATCTCTATCTCCCCTAGCGTCGTCCCCATCAACGCTGCAATTTTCTTGGCCAAATCCGGATTACTACTGCCGCTAAATATCTGCATAAATATATCTCGTATCAATAACTATAACTTAAATGGGATCACCAGGTCTGCATACTTTTTTTGAGGTTCTACATATAGATCATGCATGCGCTCGACGTTTATGCTCCACGCTCTCGATTCTGCTTCCGTCCTACCCTTGATTACGTCCCGAGCAATTCTCCGTCGCAATCTTTCTTCTTGCGGAACATCCAGGAAAATTTTCAGATCACATAACTCCCGCAGTACGGCGGTATACAGTGTAAATATTCCCTCAACCACCACAAACTGTTTATTTTCCAGTTTCTGCGCCCCCTCCGGTTCAGAAGTTTTCATATTGTACCTTGGTATGCTGACTTGCTCCGCTCCGCTCTTCAGCTCACCTACTAACTCTGCCAACCTAGTCAGATCAATTGCCTCTGGCTCGTCAAAGTTATACGGGGGATTCATTCTTGACTTACCTTTGTAAAAATCATCCATCGATACAATGCACGCATTCCTAAAATTACCTGCCATCGTACTCTTACCAGAGCACGATCCGCCGCATATTGCCACAATCATTCCATACTCCTCATCCATTCATTGTCTCACACACTTTATTCGCATTGTGGAGGGATTATGAGCCTGCCCTATCTCACATATCCCTCCACAATAATAACAAAGTATTCCTGATTACATATCAAGACGTTATAGGCCAAAACACTACAGGTAGCGTGTAAGATATAGTCTTACACACAAAATGTAGCTTGACGAGTCTCAAGGCGAATGTTAAAGTTCCCTTACGCTTATGTAGTTATTGAAACAACTACATTTCGTTTTGAATAAGAGCATTGCTACACGTGATCCCGTGCAAATGGAGAATCAGCGGTAGGAATGCTCTTTTCGTTTCTATTCACTTTTTAAGGCTTCTAGA
>CAYGFS010000039.1:0-6739 GCA_964349305.1 uncultured Pseudomonadales bacterium | reverse complement strand
ACCAAAGACTACGAATGTTACTGTGGCAAATACAAACGCATCCGTTACCGCGGTATTGTCTGTGACAAATGTGGCGTCGAAGTCACTCAAGCTCGCGTTCGTCGCGAACGCATGGGTCACATCAACTTGGCCGCTCCTGTTGCCCACATTTGGTACTTCAAGGGTGCTCCCTCCAAACTCTCTCTGCTCATGAACGTGGCTCCTAAAGCTCTCTCTGCCGTTGTCTACTTTGCCAAGTACTTGGTGCTCGCCGTCGACAAAGACGAAAAAGCTAAAGTAGTCGAAAACTTAAACACCGCCCATGCACAAGCACTCCAGGAGATCGAAGAGAGTGTCAAAGCTGGCATGGAGAAAGTCAAAGAATCCCTGGGTGACAAACCCACCGAGCGCCAAACCACCAGTGCCAAAAAAGCCATCGAGTCTCTCCGTGAAAGTCTCGTGCTCGACAAAGATTCCCTGACGGAAATCTACAAAACCGTAACCAGTATGGCCAAACGCATCGTCCCCGGAACCGTGATGGCCGAAGATGAATACTTGAAGCTCGACGAATACAACGCCATTTCTCATCTCAAAGTCGGCATGGGTGCTGAAGCCATCCTGAGCTACCTCGAAACCATCGACATCCAAAAGCTTTCCAAAGAAATCAAGCAAGAGCTCAAAGACGAAGGTTCTGCTTCCCTCAAGCGCACTAAACTTTCCAAACGTCTCAAGGTGGTTGACGGCCTCAAAAATGCCGGTCTCGCCCCTTCCTGGATGGTGCTCAAAGTGCTTCCTGTTTTACCTCCTGAGCTCCGCCCGATGGTCCAGCTCTCCGGTGGACGCTTTGCCTCCTCCGATTTGAACGATCTTTATCGCCGCGTCATCAACCGCAACAACCGTTTGAAACACTTGATCGACCTCGGTGCTCCTGAGATCATTTTGCGCAACGAAAAGCGCATGCTCCAAGAAGCCGTCGACTCTTTAATTGACGCCAGCCAGGCCAAAACCACTCGTCGCCGGGTAGTCAAACCCCTCCGCTCTCTCTCTGACATGCTCTCTGGTAAGCAAGGTCGCTTCCGCCAAAACCTCCTCGGTAAGCGCGTCGACTATTCCGGCCGTTCCGTTATCGTCGTGGGTCCCGAGCTCAAGCTCTCCGAGTGTGGTATCCCCAAGGATATGGCGCTGGAAATGTTCAAGCCTTACGTTTTGCGCGAACTCATCGCCGAGGGTACGGCTCCCAACGTCAAATCCGCCAAGCACGCCATCGAACGCAAAGATCCTCTCGTGTTTGACATCTTAGAGCGCATCACCAAAAACCACCCCGTGCTCTTGAACCGTGCCCCAACCCTACACAAACTCGGTATCCAAGCTTTCTACCCGGTCCTGATCGAGGGCAATGCTATCCAGCTCCACCCCTGTGTGTGTGCCGGATACAACGCTGACTTTGACGGTGACCAAATGGCCGTTCACGTCCCCTTGGGTGAAAACGCCATCGAAGACGCCAAGACCAAAATGATGGCCAAAAACAATCTCCTCAAACCAGCCAATGGTAGTCCCATCACCGTCCCCAACAAAGAAATGGCGCTTGGTTGTTACTACTTGACTAGCTTCAATCCCGATATCAAGGCGAGTACGATCATCTTTGGTGACGCCGAACAATCATATGCAGCTCGCGAAGCCGGTCATATTAACTTGCGCCAGCCCATTCAGGTTCGCATAGATGGCAAAATTATCGAGACATCAGTTGGTCGCCTTATTTTCAACGAAGCTTTGCCCGAGGCTCTCCGCTTTATCAACGAAGCCATCAACGCCAAAAAGATCACCGACATCATCCGCGAAGCCATCCGCGTCTTTGACAACGATCTCGTGGCCAATTTGGTCGACAAAATCAAATCCATCGGCTTTGAATACTTGACGACTTCCGGACTCTCCGTAGCCGTCGCCGACAACATCATGATCCCCGAAAAAGCTGGCATGATCAAAGATGCCGACGCTCGCGTCAACGAAATCCTCGAAACTTTCAACCAAGGATTGATTACCGAAGAAGAGAAGCGCCGCTTATCCTTCGAAGTTTGGATGGAAACCACCGAAAGTATCGCCACCGCGACCTGGGAAAAGTTTGACGAACGCAACGCTGTCAAAATCATCATCGATTCAGGTGGTACTCGTGCTTCCCGCGATCAGGTCAAGCAGCTCTCCGCTATGCGTGGACTCGTGGTTGACCCCTTAGGTAAGATCGTGGAAATGCCCACGAAGAGTAACTTCCGCGAGGGTCTCTCCATTTTTGAATACGTGACCTCCTCCCGTGGATCTCGTAAAGGTTTGACCGACTCAGCGCTCAAAACGGCTGACGCTGGATACTTGACTCGCCGCTTGGTCGATGTCAGTCACACCTCCATTATCCGTGAAGAAGACTGTGCTACCACCGAATCGTTGAATATCCCGACAACCGGTATTCGCGGTAAGCACTTTGTCAAACGGGTTCTGGGTCGTGTCGTGGCCGCCTCTGTCAAAGACCCCAAGTCCAAAACTGTCTTGATCAAAAAAGGTGAAATCATCGACGACGAAATAGCGCAGATATTGTTTGAATCAGGGGTAGAGAGTATCGAAATTCGCTCTCCCCTCACTTGCAAAGCTCGCTATGGACTCTGCGCCGCCTGTTATGGTTGGGACTTTGGTACCCGCAAACTCGTGGAGCTAGGAGCTCCCGTTGGAGTTGTGGCCGCTCAGTCCATTGGTGAACCCGGTACTCAGCTCACTATGCGTGTCAAACACGCCGGTGGTATCGTCGGACTCGACGTGACTCAAGGTTTGCCACGGGTCGAAGAGCTTTTCGAAGCTCGCAACCCCAAGATTGCCGCTCCGCTGGCTGGCATTGCCGGCAAGGTGAGTATCGAAGAAGCCGCCGACGGCTCCAAAGTCACGATCACTTCGACTTCTAATCACGACGTCAAAGAAGAGCACTTTGTCCCCGCGACCCTCACTTTGGCCGTCAAAGACAAAGATTTGATTGCGGCTGGATTCCCCATCGCCAGTGGACCTCAGAATATCCAAGAAGTGTTGCGCGTACGGGGTATCCGCGACGCCCAAATCTACTTGATCCAAGAGATCCAGGCAGTTTATGAATCTCAAGGCATCCCCATTTCCGACAAACACTTTGAAGTGGTAGTCAGGGAAATGACCAGCAAGGTCAAGATCGAAGAATCCGGCGACACATCCCTCATTGGTGGCGAAATTGTCGACCGCTTCGCCTTTGATACCGGCAACGATTCCACCCTCGCCGAAGGTGGCGAACCCGCTACCGCCGTCTCAGTCCTCTTGGGTGTCACTCGCGCCGCTCTCCACACTCACTCTTGGCTCTCAGCCGCCTCCTTCGAACAGACCACCAATGTCTTGTCCGAAGCCGCGATCGAAGGCAAAGAAGATCCCTTGTTTGGACTCAAGGAAAATGTTATCATCGGTCGTCTTATACCCGTCAGTCCAGAGAGAGCTGTGATACAATAGCCAAATACTTATGCCAACAGTCAATCAATTAGTCCGTTTCGGACGCGACAGCAAACCCAAAAAGAAGAAAGGTAACGCTCTTCGTAAAGGTTACAACGCCACCAAGCGCAAAATGGTCGAGTACGCCTCACCACAAAAACGCGGGGTCTGTATCATTGTCAAAACCATGACTCCCAAGAAACCTAACTCAGCTCTGCGTAAAGTGGCTCGTGTCAGACTAAGTAACAAACAAGAAGTCACCGCCTACATCATGGGCGAAGGTCACAACTTGGCCGAGCACTCAGTCGTCCTGGTTCGCGGCGGCCGTGTCAAAGATTTACCCGGTGTAAAATACCACATCGTCCGTGGCAAGTACGATACCGCCGGCGTGGAGAAACGCATGACCAGTCGTTCTAAATACGGTACCAAGAGGCCAAAGAAATAATATGCGCGCAAAGTCAGCTGGAATCAAACGAGTCGAAGGGGACGTGAGATACAACTCACTCGAGGTCGCCAAACTCATCAATCGTGTCATGATGGATGGCAAAAAAGCTGTCGCGCAAAAGCAAGTTTACAAAGCCATGGACATCATCGCTGAAAAAACTGGTCAAAAAGCGCTCGACGTTTTGATGACCGCCCTCGGCAACATCAAACCCAAAACCGAAGTTCGTAGTCGCCGCATCGGCGGAGCCGCTTATCAGGTTCCTATGCCCGTCTCACCCCGCCGCCAATTCTCGCTCTCCATCCGCTGGCTAGTCGAGTTTTCGAACAAACGCTCAAATTCCGAGTACCACACTTACGGTGAAAAGCTCGCCGCCGAAATCATGGATGCCTACAACAACCAGGGTGCCACCATCAAAAAGCGCGACGACGTGCATAGGATGAGCGATGCTAACAAAGCTTTTGCTCATTTCCGCTGGTAAATCTATTTTCTTTTTGTATTTGTTAATATTGTGGCATGGTCGTGGATTTGCCTGTTCGTCGATCAATCCGCTTGAGAGATTTTGATTATTCTTCGAATAACTTATATTTTGTAACGATTTGCACGGGCGATCGTGCCAAGATATGGGAAAGGTTGTGGGAGATCGTTCATTTTTATCACCTTACGGTAGGATCGCCGACGCGGTATGGATAAATTTACCCAATAAATTTGAAATGGTCGAATTGGACGAATATGTTGTTATGCCCAACCACATTCACGGGATTATTGGGATCCGGGCGACCGTAAAGGTCGCCCCTACATTAGGACAAATAATCGGTGCATATAAATCGCGGGTCGTTCATAAATGTTTGGGATTGGCAAAAATTAAGGACAAATTTATGGGGAAATTATGGCAACGTAATTATTACGAACACATTATTCGTAATGAGGATGATTTGAACAGGATCCGAAAATATATTCACAATAATCCATCCAATTGGACCAAGGACAAATTATTCCCTTCGTAGGGGCGACCTTTACGGTCGCCCGTGTGATTTGTATCCACCCCTGTACCCATGCGACCTTACGATTATTATCTCAATTTCTCCATCAAAATCGCATAAAATCTGAGGTTATGGATCGTGGCTAGTCGCAGCACGCGCTCGTCCCGCGCTCTCCACATGGTAGCAAACTCCGCTCTCGTTAAAGTTGTACAAAGTTCGCAATCACAGGCCGTCGAAACAGGGTCTTTTTCCTCAAGATGCAACGCTTGCCTCGGATTGTAAAATTCGTAAAAACCCTCTTTTTGCACATCTATCTCATCGATAGATCGATCTATGTATACATAGAGCCGGCCATGGCGGGCGTCGCGGGTAGGGAGGACACAATCAAATATTTGGTATCCTAGCTCCGTGCATTTCACGATATCATCCGGTTTCCCGATCCCCAGTCCATACAGCACACTATTTTTTGGCAGTTGATCCGCCATCAGTTTGGCGGTACTTATATCAAACTTCCCGTCCCGCATCGGCCAGCCTCCATAGCCATACCCATCAAATCCAATTTCTACCAACTCTCGCATGCTTTGCTCGCGTAGATCAACAAAATAAGCCCCTTGCACCACCCCAATCAAATAAGGCCGCTTACCCTCGGTTATTCCCAGTCGCTCACACTCAGCGAGGTAAGTCGCTTTGCACCTTTTGGCCCACAACGTCGTACGGTTTACGCTGACCACCGCCTCCTCATACGTCGCATCGGGTGGCGTAAAGTCATCGAGCACCACCATCAGATCGGTGCGCATGGCCATTTGATACTTGATCGAATCCTCGGGACTAAAGTGGTGCGCGACCCCATCGATCGTAAAAGTGACCCCCTCGTCCGTGACCGTACTATTGCCCCCATTTTTCTTGGCAATGGACATGACCTGGAACCCTCCCGAGTCCGAGATCATGGCGCCGTCCCACCCCAAATGCGATTTAATCCCACCAGCTAGCTCGGTCTTCTCTGTCCCGACCAGTCGCAGTAGGTGAAAAGTATTTACAAGTATTCCAGGTAGTCCCACCTTCTTCACATCTTCAAATGACAGCTGTCGCACCTCCCCCCGCGTGGCATCCGGGAAGAAGAGGGGATAGGGTAGTGTTGTGCCATCCAATTTGCGAAAATTCTTTTGCATGTGAAGTAGTATATCAGCTACCCCTTGACCATAGGGGTAAAATCAACTTATGACAAAATCAAAAACCCTACTTCAATTCGAACAACAACAAAGGGAAGAACGTACAACGTCCGCTACATACGATTTCTTTTTATATCAGGAATATCAAGCACTGTGTGATCAACTATGCATTAGACAGAAATATTCAACCCAAGAAGGATTTGCCAAACATGTAAGAGACTATCCTTACTACATGGAAGGGCTGCATAAAAAAGCTGAGAGTAAATAATTCATTTCATCCCGTTGACCCCGCCTTGCAGGCGAGGCAGGTCGATTCAACGGAATATCACCCTCCCACCAGCCACCACCGGTAGTATTCCCAAACTCACTCGACTAAGGTACAATACCCCTTGCCTCATTTGTTTGAGTGATTATTTATCGATTCAAGTTCCCTTTGTTTGGAATTTGTAATTTAATTATTGGAATTTAACAGCATATGGCCATCGTCAAAACCCAAGATCGCGAGCTCCCGATGGATAAAATCCGCAACATCGGCATCATCGCCCACATCGACGCGGGCAAAACCACGACTTCTGAGCGCATCCTGTTCTACACTGGCAAGTCTTACAAAATCGGTGACATCGACGAAGGCAACACCCAGATGGACTGGATGGAGCAGGAGAAAGAGCGTGGTATCACGATCG
>CAYGFS010000038.1:0-6855 GCA_964349305.1 uncultured Pseudomonadales bacterium | reverse complement strand
TCGATCCACTACACGGCACCAAAACAGTCTGACCTGCATGACGCCATTTATATATATGCTATATTTGAATAAATAGGAGGTAGATATGATGAAAAGAATGCTTGAGATCTTGATGGTAGCGGTGATAGTTGCGGGGGTGGCGGGGGTATATTTTAAGTGGATGGGATCTTTACCCATTAGCGTGACTCAGACCCAGAAAGTAAGTACTTTTGATGCCAGCGGGGAGGGTAAAGTGGTGGTAATACCTGATCAGGCGACCGTGAACATGGGAGTGCAAGAAGTTGGTAGCAATTTGAAGCAGGTCCAGGAACAAGTGAATAGGAAAATGACGAACTTGACGAAGGCTCTGAAAGATTTGGGCATCGAGGAAAAGGATATTAAAACCACTGGATATAATTATTATCCTGATTACAACGACCAAAATGAGTATCGGGCATACGCCAATGTGCAGGTTGTGATCCATGACCTGGACGATGTCACGCCAGCCATGGATCTGATTGGGACACTCGGACTAGATAATGTTTCTGGGCCACACTTTGGACTATCCGATGAACTGATGGAAAAATCCACTAAAGAAGCGCGCGAATTGGCAATAGGGAAAGCCAAAGATAAGGCTGAAGAGTTGGCTGGATTAGCCGGGATGAGGCTTGGGAGAATAGTGAATGTGGTGGAAGGTCGCACGGGCGGGAGACCCACGCCCATGTACGCCGAAGCAGGCATCATGATGGACAAATCCAGCACACCGACAACTCCTACACCGGTAGAGCCGGGGAGTAGTGAGGTCGAAGTTACAGTGACACTATCGTACGAAACGCTTTAATTGTCGGTCTCTTGATCGATGGTTTGCTGGAGCTCATCCGCGGAGCGGTAGAGATTTTTCAGGTCTTGATAAAGGGTTTGGAGACTAAGGCGCATTTCTTTGGCTTTGGCTTGGGGGATGCTCAAGGAGAGCGAGTCGAGGGCAGAGAGGAGGGTGCGTTTGAGGTTTAAGGAGAGGAACAGGAGCGTGTCTGACTCTTCGCGGCTCAAATGACCGTTTAATTTATCGCGCATTTGCTTTTCTGCCAGACTAGATTCGTACTGATGGCCGGTGAAGATGGCGAGGGGAGTGATCATGACTAGGGCGATGAGCTGGGAGAGGTGGACGTAGTCGGTGAGCTTGGTCCCTGGCAAAAAGAGGAAGTAGAGGATGAGGACACCGGTGAGCACTAGCGTAGCTTCGATTTCGTAGAGCATGGCCACGCCAAAGAGGAGGAAGTAACAGAGGAAAAAGAAGGGAGAGGCTAGGGAGCCAGTTTCGGTGACGAGGAGGAGGATCATGGAAGTGAGGATGGTGATGTCGAGGGTGATGGTACTTTTGTGGAACCATTTGGGTTTGTGGCGCTTTAACCAATGCGAGCCAAGATATAGAAGGACGAGGATGGCGACTAGCTGGAGAGTAAATGGCTCCAGGGGGGAGGAGAGCCAGAAGAATACGCCGGCGGTGGCCATGATAAGAAGGATGGTGTGGAGCAAAAATCGGGCAGGCATAGTCTTTAGTTTAGCGCGTATTTGACAGTTCTGCTATAGTAATCTTATGCAAATGACACAACTTTCACTCCTCCTTACATAACGCTTGCGGGGAGGCTGTGCTGTCAGACCCCGCGGGAGCGGGTTTTTTATTGGGAGAAATAGGATAAAATGAATGATATGGCAAAAACAAAACAATATGTACTAGGCATGTTCCCGTATCCCTCGGGCGAGGGGCTACACGTGGGGCATGTGCGGATTTTTACTGCCTGCGATGTGATTGCCCGATATTTCAAGATGAAGGGGCAAGAGGTTATGTCGCCCATGGGCTGGGACGCATTTGGGCTGCCGGCAGAGAATGCGGCCATTAAAGCCAAGAAAATCCCCCAGGAAATGGTGCCACACAACTACGCCAACTTTAAAAAACAAATGCAGAATCTATCGCTCGACTTTGACTGGGAGCGCGAGTTTGCTACCACGGACCCCAGCTATTACGCGATCACCCAGTGGATATTCCTGCAGTTGTACAACAAAAAAGATCAGGATGGTAATCGATTGGTTTATCGCGAAAAAGTCGCCATTAACTGGTGTCCCAAGTGTCTGACGGGACTGGCCAACGAAGAAGTACTGGCCGACGGTACCCACGAGCGGTGCGGGACGGTGGTGGGGAAGAAGCTGCTGCCCCAGTGGGTCATGAGGATCACCAGTTATGCAGAGCGGCTGTTAAATGATTTGGATACTGACTTGCATATTGAGGGTAAAAAACTGGATCCAAACAGGGTCGGCCTGGACTGGCCCAAGGGAATCTTGGAGATGCAGCGCCACTGGATAGGGAAGAAAGAAGGGATGCGCCTATTCCACCAGGTAGAAGGAATGGATCTGCAGCTGGATGCTTTTTCCGCATTTCCGATCTGGTGTTTTGCAGATACCTATATGGTGATTGCGCCAGAACATCCGCTGGTTAAAGATCTATTCACGGGCACTGAATATGAGAAAAACGTGATGAATTTTGTAGCAGAATCCGGCAAGATCACAGCCGAACAGAGGACGGCAGACAAGTTCGAGAAAAAGGGTGTATTTACCGGTAGGTATACAGATGATCCTTTTAACCCGGGAGTGAAGCTGCCAGTTTGGGTTGCCAATTTCGCTGTGATGGGATTTGGGACAGGGATTATCCGCTGCAGTGCGCATGACCCCAGGGACTATGAGTTTGCACAGAAATACAAAATCGCCTTGAAAGAAGTGGTGGAGCGGACAGACCCAAATGAGCCAGTAAACGCACATACAAATAAAGGAATTTTGCGTGACTCGGGAGTGTTTAGCGGAAAAGAGATATCACCCGAAAGTATAGAAGAAGTAAAGAACTGGATAGAGGAACAAAAAATCGGGAAGCGAGAGACGACATATCATCTGCGAGATTGGGTATTCTCGCGCCAGCGGTACTGGGGAGAGCCAATCCCCCTGGTATATTGTGATAAATGCGGGGATGAAAATGGGGTGGTCACCGTGCCGGAGGATCAACTACCGCTGGAGTTACCAACCTTGGAATCGTACGAACCCACCGAGACTGGCGAGTCGCCACTATCTCGCGTGACTGACTGGGTGAATACGACCTGTCCCAACTGTGGCGGTCCAGCCAAGCGCGAGACCGACACTATGCCCAACTGGGCGGGGAGCTGCTGGTATTTCCTGGCCTACCCATTCTGGGCGGCCAAGATGGCGGGCGAAAAAATCAACAACTTGAATGATGCCAAGAAATATATCAAAGAATGGATGCCGGTCGACTGGTATCTGGGTGGGGCAGAGCACGCGGTGCTGCACCTACTGTATGCTCGGTTCTGGGTGAAGGTGTTGCAAGACCTAGGGATCGTCGAATTAAGCGAGCCATTCCTCCGTTTGAGGTCGGTGGGACTAGTGCTGGCAGAGGACGGCAAGAAAATGAGTAAGTCACTAGGTAATGTGGTGAACCCAGATGATATGGTAGCCAAGTATGGGTCGGACGCGGTCCGGATGTATGAAATGTTTATGGGGCCGTGGGAACAATCGATCGCGTGGGACTCGGGAGCGATCTCGGGACAGGTGCGGTTTTTGGGAAGAATCAAAGACACGATCGCGATGAAGGGTAAGGTTGGCGAGATTACGACCCCAGCGATGGCGGCCAAGCTGAAGACACTAGTTGCGCGAGTAGAAGATGGTGTGCTAAACCAGAAGTTTAATACGGCGATCGCCGGACTCATGGAATTTATCAACTCGTGGCGCGAAGAGGGGATGGTGCTGTCCCAAGTTCACGTGGAAATGTTTGCCAGTCTACTCTCATTGTTTGCACCCAAGCTGGCGAGTGAGTTGAGTGCGAGTACTGTCTGGCCGGATGTGAGTCAGATCCAGGGAGTGGATGAGGTAATGGTGACCATTGCTGTGCAAGTGAATGGGAAGCTGAGGGCGACAATCGAGGTGGAGAGTGCCAAAGCTGGGGTGGAGAGCGAAGTTGTCGCGCTAGCGATGGAGGAGGAGAGGGCGAAGAAGTGGCTCGCGGGGAAACCAAAGAAGGTCATTTTTGTGCCAGGGAAATTGGTGAATTTGGTGGTTTAGACCTCTTTTAGTAAATTGATTATCGACTCTTGCAAGGTTTAGACTCTTTTGAGTGTATAGATCTGGAGTTGTAAGTTTGACTACACAGAGCTGACTGCTGAGGGTGTCGGAGTGCTTGGGATAGGGTGAGTGACTACTGGGCAAGTAGCACACCTTTCACTTAGACTAGCCAGCCATGCTGTGACGATCCCAGCGTCTGCGCCAGGTGGTAGGAGTGATCTAAAACGTTCTATACATTGCTCGCAATGGGTTGTTGCCATGTGCTGATTATACTATCTATGGCAAGTGAGAGAATAATTTGCTATGTTGGTGGTGTGGAGAAAGTTGGCGAATTTTTGAGACAGTTTTGGTGGATAGCAATAGTAGGTGTAGCAGGCTTGGTGATTGTGGGGTATGGGTTGTGGGGAGCGATTAAACCGGAGGAGTCGGTGGTGGAGATAGTAAAGTCTAATTCACAAATCACAAATTCTCAAATTCTCAAATCGGAGCAACAAGCGGAGATAATAGTCGACGTGGCGGGGGCGGTGGAGAAGCCGGGAGTGTACAAGTTGCCAAGTGGATCAAGGATCGGGGATGCACTCGTGCAGGCAGGTGGGCTAGCAGCGAGTGCAGATAGGGAGTGGGTGGCGAAAACGATCAACCTGGCGGAGGCAGTCAAGGATGGAGGGAAGATTTTCATCCCAAAGAGGGATGAAAATAATAACCAAGCACCAAATTCCAAATTACAAACAAACTCTAATAATCAAAATTCAAAATTGATAAACATTAATACGGCGAGTGTAGGAGAACTGGATAGTTTGGCGGGAATTGGGGAGGTTAGAGCGCAGGCGATCGTAGACAATCGGCCGTATGGGAGTATAGAAGAATTGGTGAGTAAGGCGAAGATACCAGAGAGTGTGTATGAGAAGATTAAAGATCAGGTTTCGGTTTATTAATATATATGGAGTAATCAACTTGCCATACTCCCAAGTGAAAAAACGGTGATATTCTTCTGCTGAAGAATTCGCCTCTAACTCGCGCCGTCGCGCTGCGTAATGTTTTTCTTTGTGAGCATTGGCAAATTGATTAGCCATTTTATCTATGAAGAAATCTTTAATTATTTTAATGTTCTTCGTTGTGTTTTTGTGGCGATGGGTGGGGATGGACAGTCCGATGCCAGAGAGTTGGATACCAGAATCAAAGATCAGATTTACCGCAACCATCCTGGAGCGACCAGAATATACTGACTCAAAAACGATCATCCGGAGCGGGATATGGGAGATCAAGCTGAAAGGTTATGCGGTGATTATACCTGGTAATCGGGTGAGCTTTGTTGGCAGGGTAGAACCAAAAGTGCTAGGAGGGAAGGTCACTAAAATTGTCATGAAGGATCCGACTTTTGAGGTGGTGGAGCGATTACCGGGTGAGCGGATGAGGGTGACAGATAAATTAATAATGGTGATTGGAGAGTGGAGAGAAAAGTGGGTGAGCGTTCTGGAAAAAACGCTGCCCGCCCCCATGTCCAGCTTGGCTGCGGGAATCCTGCTCGGGGTAAAAGGGCAGATGCCCTATGAGTTTTACCAGCAGCTAGTCAATACGGGGACTCTCCACATTGTAGCGGCCAGTGGTTTTAACGTAATGATCGTGGCAGCCGTACTCATGACACTCGCGAAAAAGATTTTCCGGCGCGGGGTGGCCATTGGGGTGGGGATAGGGGGAATTGTGTTTTATGTCCTACTGGCTGGGTCGAGTGCGTCGGTGGTACGGGCAGGGATTATGGGGAGCCTAACTTTGATGGCTTACTATTTTGGGCGACCAGCCGACGCCAAGCGTCTACTGTGGGTCACGGCCGGGGTCATACTTTTAGTCAACCCTCTCATGCTTGTGGACATAGGATTCCAGCTCTCGATTGCTGCAACAGCTGGACTACTATATATAGAACCTTGGATTCAGAATCATAAATCAAAAATTCTCAAATTCTCAAATTTAGGCATTGATAGTTTTTTGAATGATTATTTGTATCCGACGCTAGCAGCAAGTATTGCGACACTACCTATTATCTTGTGGCATTTTGGGAGAGTCAGCTGGATATCTCCCCTGGTCAATTTACTAGTCCTACCAGTTGTACCCCTCATCATGCTGCTCTCAGCTCTTACGCTCATTGGCGGTCAAATGGTAGCGTGGATAGCCTATGTGCCACTGGCGTATCTGGTGTGGGTGATAGAATTGTTTGGTGGTATATGAGACTATCAATTTGTCGTCATTCCAAGTCGAAAAACGGTGATATTCGTCTGGTGACGAATTCCCCTCTAACTCGGCTGCCCGCCTGCGTAATGTTTTCTTTTGGAACGATCGACAACTTGCCACTAACTTTATATGAATAATAAGATTTTTTACCTGTCGGGGATCATAATTGGGTTTGTAATTTTGGTGGTGGGACAGATGCCTGGGGAGAGGGCGAAAATGGTGATGTGTGACGTCGGTCAGGGGGATGCGATCCTAATTATCAAAGGTCGAAACCAGGTATTGATCGATGGGGGTCCCAGTAGTGAAAAGATTCTTTCCTGCCTGGGAGAGTACGTGCCATTTTACGATCGCCAAATAGAGCTCATAGTACTGACGAACACAGACTTTGACCATATGAATGGTTTGTCGGCGGTGGTAGATAGATACAGCGTGAGTCAGTTTGTGACAGCAGATGGGGTCCATGAGAGCGCGGCGCTCCTCAAATTTATCGATAGCTTGGAGCAGAGCGGGGTCGTGGCTCAAGCCGTGGAG
>CAYGFS010000037.1:0-7134 GCA_964349305.1 uncultured Pseudomonadales bacterium | reverse complement strand
AGCGGAGCTTGCAGACTGAGTGATACCACGGGCTTCAGCCCGTGGAGAAGTCATTGGTTTAGTTTTGGGAAACCCAGAGAGGGTTTAGCTCCATTCTGGAGTGGAAAAGGCGTAAGTGATTTGGCGGGTATTTACATCTAATTCTGTAATATTGATTACTAAAATAGGTACATCTTTTTCGTAAGATTTGAGAAGACTTTCGGCTTTGCCGGCCCACTCGATGGCGACAATATTGCCGGGTTTGAGGAGATCGTGGAGATGGAGGGTAGACTCGAGCTCAGTGGGATCGGACAGACGCCAGGTGTCGATGTGGTACAACACTCCAGAATATTTAGAGACAACTTTAGGGTCAGACCTTCCCGCCTTTGAGTCTGCGGGTTGGGCACTTCCTTTAAGGTCTGACCCTTGGGAACCATAGGTATATTCTTTCATTAGAGTGTAGGTAGGTGAAGAAATGTTTAAGTCGATTCCGAGGGCGGTAGCTACACCTTTAACAAATTGGGTTTTGCCCACGCCCAAGTCCCCTTGGAAGGCGAGGATCAGGGGGAAGCGGCGAGTCAGGGAGAGATGTTTGGTGAGAATGGTATGTGCGATAGTGAAAGTTTCTTTGACAGAGGAAGATGTAAAAGAGGGAGCTAGGGTGGGAATGACTAGCGCTCCCTGGCGGAGGATTTGGGGATCATTGAGCGTCGTGTCGACCACGGTGCTGGTCGGGCGGTCGGCTAGTTTACCAGCGTCTAAAAAGAGCGAGACCATATTTTGTTTATTTGTCGTCGTGTATTTTTGCCAGTCGACTAGTGAATAGGGTTCTTTTTTGCCACTCGTGTTGGCGCTGGTGGCGGTGATGGGCTTGCCAAAAGCTTTAATGAGTAACTGGGTAAAGGGGTAATCGGGCAAACGAACACCAAGGGTTCCGGTGGCAGATTCGAGACGGGGATCGAGGCGGTGGAGGGACCGGGAAATGACGGTAATTGGTCCAGGGAGGAACTGAGCATAAAGATTGTCAGCAATAGAGTTTATCTCGACGTATTGCGCTGCCATAGGGCGTGAGTCGACGGCGACGGCGATTTGGCGATGACGGTCACCTTTATAGGTAAGAAGTCGAGCGACAGCTTCGGAATTGGTGCCATCGACGGCAATCCCGTAACAAGTCTCAGTGGGATAGATGACAAGCTCACCACGACTAAGTGTGGCGAGAGCTAGTGGGATGGCTTGAGGATCAGAAGTTTGAATAATTTGCATGTCGCTTATTATACCCGTAGGATAAGGATATGTGGCTTAGAGTCGGTGCGTTTGGTGTTATTTTGTTTTTTGTATTGTTGTCGGATGCGGTGTTGGCCGACTGGGTGCCAGGATACATGCAGGGAGTGCTGGGGTCGCCAATGAAAATGGGATTGATGATGGCGTTTTCCTCAGTGATTGGCTTTAGTATGGATCTGGTGTTCCCCCAAATGCTACGCAGTAGCGGGGTGCACAAGCTGGCAGGGGGAGCCATCGTGGGATCTCTCATTTTTCTCCTGAGCATGCTATCGAGTACCTGGTTTAGCTACGGATTGATCCTTTTGATTGCGATGGCGGCGTGGGGCGTGTATTACGAGCTGGACTCGTTTATGACCAAGCAGTTTGTGGCGGGTGTCGCGCCGCGCGAGCTGCGGAGCGCGGTGTGGGGAGTGGTGGGAATTGTGCGGAACTTGGCTTATTTTTTGGGACCACTCATTGGAGGGATGATTTTGAGGTGGGGTGACCGGGCGGTCGTATTCTCGGCCGGCGGCGTACTCGCACTGGCCTATATTTTGTTTTTGTTTATTAAACTACCTCATAGCGGGGAAGTAGAGGCAGAAGTGCACGGAGTGCATGTGCTTGAGGAAATTAAATATTGGTTTAGTTTGGAGAAGCGAGTATGGCCAATTTTGGTCATGAGCGTTATGGCGGGGATCGTGGATGCGACTTTTTGGACGACTGGAACTGTGCTCAATGACCGTTTGGCAGAGCAAAGTAGTATCGGGGGTTGGTTTTTGTCTGCTTACATGCTGCCTTCATTGTTTATTGGAGTGATAGTAGCTAAATGGGGAATTGCGGTGGGTAAAAAGAAGTGGGCAGAGCGGCTGATGTTGCTGGGAGGATTATGTCTGGCTATGATTGGATATGTCAAAAGCGTGGAGGCCATTATTTTGATTGTGATTGTATCGAGTATTTTTATGTCGATGTCATGGCCACTGATGGACAGCGTTTATACAGATCTAGTAGTCAGGGCTAGGAGGGGGAGAAAACATATGATTGGCTTATCCTCTTCCACTCTGAGCTTAGCATATGTAATTGGACCAATATTGGCCGGATTTTTGTCGAATAAGTACGGGGAGGTCGAGACTTTTGCCATTGTTGGAGTCGGAGTGGTGGTGATTACGGGTCTACTACTGCTTGTGACCCCTAAAAAATTGCTGCTACCACAAGAGGAGATGAAGAGCTGGGAGTAAGGTAGAATAGTTTTATGGAATTTGCCAAAGCTCAAAAATATACAGCGCGGGTGTCGGATAAGTATTACCTGACGGAGAATGAGAAATTTTTATACGTGAAATTTGAGTTAGTGCTGCCTGATAGGATTACTTACCTGGCCGGGCAGTACGTTTCGATTAAAGTGAATGAGCAAGGAGAGAGGCGGAGCTATTCGATTGCCAGTTCGTCGGACGACAACCATGGTTTTCATATTTTGGCGGAAATGATTGAGGGTGGTAAAGGGAGCGAATTCTTGAAACATGCTGCGATAGGTGAGGTGGTAGAAGTGCTGGCGCCGCTGGGGAGGTTTGTAGTCAAAGAGCAATCCAACAACAAGCTGCTTTTTGTGGCGACTGGGAGCGGGATTGCGCCGATTTACTCGATGATTAATGATCTCTTGATAAACAAACACGAGACTAGACAAATCCGACTACACTGGGGGATGAGGAATCAGGCCAACTTATTCTGGGTAGACAACTTTGAGCGGCTGATGGAGGCTTATCCTAACTTTGTTTTTGATTTGGTCTTGTCGCAACCTAGTGAAGGTTGGGATTTGTGTAGCGGGCATGTGCAAGACTGCCTGAAGCGAGATTTTCCTTCGACAGGCTCAGGATTAAAAGGTTGGGAAGGGTATGTGTGTGGGGCACCAAAAATGGTGGAGGAGGTAGTACCGCTGCTTACGGAACTAGGGATTCCAGTCGAGAATATTTATCATGAGAAATTTACATGAGCTATAAAACACTTACCTGCAAAAATTGTGGGAATAACTTTGTGTGGAGCGAGGAGGAGCAGGTGTTATACAAGCAACGGGGACTGCCACAACCAGAGTACTGTCCGATCTGCCGTGGTATCATAGAAGCTCGAGCGAAGGACTCGGCGAGGAATAAATATGAGCGATGAATACAAGCTAGTGAGGCAAGTGGGCAAGTATACGGTGAAAGTGATCCAGTCCAAGTGTATTGCGGCTGCGTCGTGCGTGGCGATATCACCGACATTTTTTAAATTGAATGAGCAAAATTTAGTCGAAATTATCGAAGGTGGAACTGACGAAGAAGACAATATTATGTTGTCGGCTCAGTCCTGCCCTACCGGAGCGATAGAAATATATGAAGGAGAGTCGAGGGTTTGGCCCCCGCTTTAGGAGGAAATATGAACACAAAGACAATAATAACTTTTATCGTTGTGACTTTGGGAGTCCTCCTAGGAGTAGGGGGACTACTGTGGCAGTTTGGGAGTACGGCCGACCAGCCCGTAGCGGAGATTGCTGGGGAGAAGAAGCACGTGAAGGGGAGTGGACCAGTGACTGTAGTAGAGTTTAGTGATTTCCAGTGTCCTGCATGTCTGTCGGTCCAGGAGCCGCTGAAGCAGATGTTGACTACCTACGATGGCAAGGTCGAGTTTGTGTATCGCCATTTCCCACTTGTATCGATCCACAAGAATGCGATGGCGGCTGCGCTGGCCTCTGAAGCGGCCGATATGCAGGGTAAATTCTGGGAAATGCACGATATGTTGTTTGCCAAGCAAGGTGAGTGGAGTAATTTGGGTGACCCCAAAGAAACATTTGTTGGTTATAGTGAGACGATTGGGATGGATAAAGACAAATTTGCCAGTGATCTAGAGAGCCAAGCGGCTCGCGATGTTGTGACTACCGATATCTTGGCTTCGACTAGATATAAGCTGACGGGGACGCCCACGTTTTATGTAAATGGGGTCAAAACAGAGTTTGGTCAGATCGAGTCAAAGCTGGTTGAACTGACTAAGTGACATAGTTTGTGTCGGTACGTCGCAGTTTTCCAGATTAGAGGTCTATTGACAGTCGATTCCTACCAGGGTATAACCAGAGGTAGAGGCCTGGAACCAGGCAAAGATTATTTGAATAGATTGACAAGAAGGGGGTGAAATATCTATATGGCATTTTCTTACCAAAACGCAAAAGGCGTTACTTATTATTTGCACGGCAAAAAAGTAACACTGAAAAATGGTCGCATGCAGCAGATTTATTTCTTCGCACGTGACGTCCGCGCCGAAGCTCTCAATGAGGTTCCCGCTGGATACATGGTTATGGAGACAAAACGTACCGGTATGCCGGTACTGAAAAAAGCTTAATTTAAGCACAACGAACCAGCACAAATCCGTGAGGAGGAGGGCTGGTTTTTTGTTGGGATTAAAAATCCGACCTGATTTGCCGGAGTAGCTTAGTAATATTTTTCTGAAACTTAGTTTGCGCCTTCTTGTTTTTATTGAAGAAGTTGCCTCCAAGCATGGGGTAGAGCTTTTTGGCTTGAGCAGAATGAAACTCAGGGCCTAGCAATTCTGCCAATTGCATTTTCGCTAGGTTCCCGGCGATAGTTAAGGCACCGTACTTCCGAAACCTTCTGAAAGAGAAAGTATAAACAGGATCTTTAAAAATTTTTGATGAATACCCATGAGAAATGGCGGTCTGGATGATCGATGTTCCTTCGGCGTAGTCAATTGTTTCGTCAAATCCACCAATTTCAGTAAAGCATTTGCGAGTGATTGAAAAAAAGCTTTCCAAAAGATATTTAGGCTTAACATTGTTTTGGAGTTCAAAGAAAGTATTAATAGCCAGGGCGATGGCATCATTTTGGCGGTTACTTATGTCTGGTTTGAGCCAACAGGTTAAGATGTCGACATTGCTGCTTTCCCAGCGGTACTTGAGGCCCTGGAGGAAATAGGGGGGGAGGCGATTGTCGGCGTCGGAAAAAATGAGAACGTCGGCGGAGGCGTGCTGGGCGCCGAGGTTGCGCTGGGTACAAACGTGGCGCTTGGGAGAGGCAACGATTTTGAGAGATGGTAATTTGGATTTGAATGATATGGCCCTAGAGATGGTTTGATCATTGGATTTGCCGTCGACAATAATTACTTCAAAATCTTGATAAGTTTGTTTGGATAAATCTTCCAGTAAATGTGGGAGATATTTAGCTTCGTTCAACGTGGGGATGACGACTGAAAAGAAAGGTTTACTTATAGGCATATTGACTATTATATGCCAATGCCCAAAGAATCATGCCGGAGGCCCAGGCGAAAGGATGTTCGGAGGTATAGAGCCACCTTTTTACGGGGGTACCATCTCGCTCGTAGCATTCATGAATAATTTGATCGCGGATAATTTTGTCACTGATAGTTTTGGATAATAGGTTGAATTCCGATTTGCGTCCCGCCTTTTTCAGGGCGGCTAAGTAGGAGGTAATAGGCTGCCACCAAAGGATCCCTTGATTCTGGTAATCCGACATGCCGATCAGGCGCTGGGCTAAATCGGTTCTCCACCAATGATATTTGGGGGAGTTTGTCTCGAGGGTAAAGTCGAACTGGACTGATGAGCATTTTTGCAGGATGGAAGCTGTCTCTTCCTTGGTGGTCAGACCCCAGGCGACAGCCAAGCAATTGCCAAAGGGGTAAAAATAGTCCTGTCGTTTGTAGTCGTGCCAGTCGGCAAAATATTTTCCATTCCAGAGTCGCGAGCGGAGACTGACTGCGACGAGGTTGGCTTTGGCGGAGAGTGAGGCGGCAAACGAGGGGTCGATGACCTTGATCCAATTGGCGAGGCGGTCGTACATATACCAATAGATGATGTTGTTATAGAGGAGATTGCCGTATTTCCAGACTGCGTCGTTCCATTCTCCCATCGGTCCGTCCCAGAGGAGGCCGTGCTTTTCTCTGGAAGCGAGATACAGCAATCCCTTTTTGATTTGAGGTAGATATTGCGGATTTTTTGTGAGGGCAGCAAAAAGCAGACAAAGTGTGGTCCCGTCGTAGATAGATTGGCCGATGCCGCGTAATTTGTAGGTGGCGCGAGGATTTTGATAGAGCTTGGGCTTGCCCAGGTATTTGCCTAGTGAAATAGGTCCACGCATAATGCGGTAGGGAATGAGACCGTCTGGTCTTTGATGAGAGAAAAACAACGCTAGCATAGATTGAACAATTTCAATGTCGCCGATGGCTAGGGAGCCAAAGGCCGCAAAGAATCCATCTCTCGCCCAGTAATCGGTAAAATGATGCGGGCCGGCGATAATGCCGGCTTTTGTGTAACAAGCTCTAAGTGAAGTGATTGCGATTGTTTGGGGATCTATCAGCATAGACATGAAGCCATTGTATAATGTGGGGACATGATAACAAAAGAGATGGTAATGGAGAAATTGAGTAAGGTAATGGATCCGGAGCTACATATCGATATTGTGAGTTTGGGGTTGATTTATAAAGTCAAAGCCAATGACAAAAAAATTACAGTTACCATGACTCTTACCACGCCGGGATGTCCACTGGCTCCGGTTATTGATAAGCTGATTAAGAAAGCACTAGCACCGCTTAAAGCAAGTGAGGTGGTACTTGATTTGGTGTGGGAGCCGGCGTGGACAAAAGAGCGGATGAGCGAGGAAGCCAAGCTACAGTTGGGGATGTCATGAGGATAGTTGTGGGGAGTACCAATCCAGTCAAAGTGGGGGCGGTAAAAGAAGCATTTGAAAAATATTGGTCAGAGAGTGAAGTGGTGGGGATGGAGGTAAGTAGTGGTGTGGCCAGCCAGCCGATGAGCGAGCGAGAAACTATGAATGGTGCGAGACAGCGGGCTCATGCTGTGCTGGAAGCAGATCCGACCGCAGACTACGGGGTGGGGGTAGAGGG
>CAYGFS010000036.1:0-7243 GCA_964349305.1 uncultured Pseudomonadales bacterium | reverse complement strand
AAGCAAGCTGGTACGATGAACCCCGTTTTTATGCTGGACGAGATCGACAAGATCGGCAACGATTTTCGCGGTGATCCTTCCGCTGCCCTCCTCGAAGCGCTCGACCCCGAGCAAAACAAGGAGTTTTCTGACCACTATCTCGAGCTCTCCATGGATCTCTCCCGGGTCATGTTTATCGCGACCGCCAACGTTCTTGATACTATCCCCTCAGCTCTGCGCGATCGGCTAGAAGTCATCCGTTTCTCTAGCTATACCAGGGTCGAAAAGTTCCATATTGCCAAAAAATATTTACTCCCCAAAGTCATCGAAAAAAATGGCTTGGCTCCCAAGCATCTCAAGCTCCCTGACTCCGTGCTCAAAGAGATCATTTCCCAGTACACGATGGAGGCAGGGGTCCGCAATCTCGAGCGCGAGCTCGCCAAAATTGCGCGCAAAGTCGCCAAAAAAATTGCGGGTAACGGTAAAAAGAATCACAAGATTACCACCTCAGTTACTCCGGCCAACCTGCATACCTATTTAGGTCCGGCCAAATATAGTGCGACCATCGCCGAAAAGACCAACTCTGTCGGCATGGCCACGGGCTTGGCTTGGACCAGCGTCGGGGGCGAGATCTTATTTATCGAAGTTTCGACCATGCCCGGTAAAGGTGGGGTCCAGATCACTGGTCAGTTGGGCGACGTGATGAAAGAATCCGCCCAAGCCGCCTACACCTATGTCCGCTCTCACTATAAAGATTTTGGTCTCAAGCCAGATTTTTACAAAACCATCGACATTCACATCCATGTCCCCGAGGGTGCCGTGCCCAAAGATGGTCCCTCTGCCGGCGTCACCATGACGACCGCCATAGTCTCCGCGCTCACGGGGCGCGCAGTGAAAAAGTACATTGGCATGACCGGCGAGGTCACGCTCCGCGGCCGCGTACTAGAGATCGGCGGGCTCAAAGAAAAAGTCATCGCTGCTCACTCGGCAGGACTTCGCGAGATCATCCACCCCTGGAAAAACACTAAAGATCTGGAAAAGATCCCCGACGAAGTCAAAAAAGATCTCAAATTCTACCCCGTCAAAGAGGTTTCCGAAGTCCTCAAACTTGCGCTCGTGTAGTTCTGAACTCTAAACCAATTTTCTGTTATTATTAATTTGATATATCAATTAATGGAGGATCCATATGGCTATTGCATTATCCAAAGAAAAAGTCCGTTCGCAGCACGGACTCATGATGTTTTATTCTCTCATCGCACTCTTCTTTACCAACGCTCTGGTTATCTTGATCGCCAATTCCCTCTTCCCCAACGACATCGTCCTTGGCTCTCTCCACTCACCTTACTGGTGGGCGGTGCACCATAGCATGTTCAAGCTCGCCGTCATCGACGTTTTTGCCATGGTCTTTGTCACTTACTACGAATGGAAAAAAGGGGTGGTCTTTACCCCCAAGCAATGGATGTTGACTTATTTTGCAGTCAATCTCGTCGCACTCTGGGGGATCACTCGTTTTGCAGAATACATCGGTTTGGGAGTTTCGTCTATTGGCGTCTTGATCCTCTTGGCCGTTGCCTTTGACTGGGTCCAAGGTATGGTCATGATGGCCTTGGGCAAATCGATCAAGCTGTAATTATATGGTCAAATTTAAAGAATATTTTCAGAAAATGTGTGACGAAAACAAGCACGTTTTTGACGAATTCCAGTTTATCCATGACCTGTACAAACAGAACAAAAAAGCTAATCAGGTCGTCTTCAATGAGCAGGGAGCGGCTGTCAGAAAGATCATCGAGGATTGGGACCGCAAGCTTTGCTCGCAGATGGAAAAGGGGAAGAACTCAACCTACTCAGCCCGCCTGTCCGAGAAGTTCTGGGGGGAGGTTCGGCTCCGCTTCCCTCTGATCGATTTTGTCGGTGCCACCATCAGCTGATGTACAATATGATTCATGACTGACAATGTCGACAACTCTGTCCAAACTTACCGTCAAAAACTTAGCTTGACCCAAGAGGAGCTGGGGATTGCAGTAGGTGTCACCCGCCAGACCATCATCGCCATCGAAAAATCCAACTACACCCCCTCCGTCCTCCTGGCTCTAAAGCTCGCCAAATTTTTCCACACGTCAGTCGAGAAATTATTTACTATTGGAGATTAAATATGTTTATCGAAACATTGAGCGCCATCATGATTCTAGGGATTACCATTATTTTTCTCAATCCTACGAGTTTGACCATGCCCAGCAGCGTGCAGTCTATGCTGATCCTTGGCTTGATTATGTCCTTTTTGATTTTCGCCGCCTTTATTTTTCGCGAACAATCAGGCGATGAGCGCGAGACGATGCACCGTCTAGTTTCCGGCCGTATCTCTTATTTAGTCGGCGTTGGAACTCTCATTATTGGGATTATCGTCCAGACCTATATGCATCAGATCGACAATTGGCTGGTCATTGCTGTCTGTGCTATGGTCTTATCCAAGTTGCTAGCCAGGATTTATTCTCAATTCAAAATGTAAAGTCGACTTGACAATCACTTCAAAATAGTTTTAACTAATACTATTATTAGTATCAGTTAGGAGCACTCACAATGAAAAATACCATAGTCTATGGAGTAATGGGACTAGTTATCTTGGGCGGATTGTATTACTTTATGGGTCAAAAGACGAGTGAAGTCACGTCAGATGCAATGTCTCCCGTAGCGTCCACTGTTGCCATGATGAAAGACGAAGTCAAATTAAAAACGGGCACGAACGACATGACCCTTTATGTCTTTGACAAAGATACAGAAGGAGTGAGTAACTGTTACGATACCTGTGCTACCAACTGGCCTCCATATATGGTCGACGACAAAATGATGGTCGAAAACTTAACAGTAGTAATGCGTAAAGATGGCACCAAGCAATACGCTATGGCTGGTAAGCCTCTCTACTACTTTGCCAAAGACCTCAAAGTTGGCGATGCTATGGGAGACGGAGTAAATGGAGTTTGGCACTTAGCTAAATAATTGCACTCTACGGGAGGTAAACATGAACAAAATTATTGTTTTAGGCCTAATCATTTTGACATTGGTTCTGGGTGGCAGCTACTTATATAGCCCATCTAAAGACACTAAAGTCAATGTTATTCCAGAGAAAACTGAGGATAAAATGATGGTGGTCAAAGATAGTTCACGTTACCTCCCGTATACGCAGGCCGCTTACGACAGCGCCCAAGGCAAGCGGGTTGTCCTCTACTTTTACGCCACCTGGTGTCCTTCTTGCAAAGTAGCCAACGCCGAATTTTTGGCTTCACCAGAAAAGATCCCTGAGGACGTCATTGTTTTGCGCATCAACTACAACGATCCAGACACGGATAAAGGCGAAAAAGATCTTGCCAGAAAATACGGCATTACATACCAGCACACCTTTGTGATTATCGACAAAGATGGCAAAGAAATCACCAAGTGGAACGGTGGCGGCATAGCCGAATTACTCGCCAAATTGAAATAATATATGCTTATACTCTACTCTTTTGCCTTTTTAGCCGGGATCGTCACCATCCTATCCCCCTGCATCCTGCCCATTTTGCCAGTGATCTTGTCTTCCTCGATTCCAGGGAGCGCAAGTCGCCTCCGTCCCTATGGGATAGTGACTGGTTTTATCTTGAGCTTTACTTTTTTTACTCTTTTCCTTTCGACTCTCGTCAAATTGTTTGGCATCCCAGTAGACGCGCTGCGCACCCTCTCAGTTGTCATAATCGCTGGGTTTGGACTCTCTCTTCTCATCCCCCCTGTCCAGCTATTTATAGAACAACTCTTTAGCCGCCTCGCTAATCGAGTGCCCAGTACTACCGGCAAGACGGGTTTTGGCGGAGGGGTTTTGATAGGTCTCTCCTTGGGATTACTTTGGACCCCATGTGTAGGTCCTATCCTAGCCTCAGTTATCTCCCTAGCTATCACTGGTACTGTCACAACCGACGCCTTCTTTATCACCCTCGCCTACTCGATAGGGACTGCAATCCCTATGCTGATGATTATCCTGGGTGGTCAGAAATTGCTCACCAAAACTCCTTGGCTTTTGCGAAATACTCGGAAAATTCAAAAAGCATTTGGTGTCATCATGATCCTGACTGCCATTGGGATTTACAACGGAGTTGATCGCACTTTTCAAACCTACATCTTGACCACCTTCCCAAATTACGGCGTCGGTCTCACTAAGTTCGAAGACAAAGAGCTAGTCAAAGATCAGTTGGTGGATCTAAGTAAGACCAGCGAGCCTGGCTCCAAAAATAGTGATGTTGCCCCCGAGCTCATCCTAGGTGGTGAGTGGTTCAACAGCAAGCCACTTGCACTGTCACAGCTCAAAGGCAAAGTCGTACTCGTCGATTTTTGGACCTACACTTGCATCAATTGTCAGCGCACCTTCCCTTATCTTAAAGACTGGGACAAAAAATATCGTGAGAGCGGTCTTACCATCATCGGTGTCCATTCCCCCGAATTTGAGTTTGAAAAAAGTGCCGCCAACGTGCAACAAGCACTTAAGGATTTTGGTATTACCTATCCCGTCATGCAGGACAACGACTTTGCCACTTGGCGCGCCTACAGCAATCGCTATTGGCCGGCCAAATATCTAGTCGACGGCACGGGAAAAATTCGCTATACCCACTTTGGTGAAGGGGATTATGACGAAACCGAGGTCATGATCCAAACTCTGCTCAAAGAAACTGGGGCATCGCCTAGCGCAGCTATCAACAATCCCACCTATCGCACCTATGCCCGCTCTCCTGAGCTCTACCTCGGTTCTGCCCGCTACGCGCCGAGTACTCCCATTACCTATAGCGGCAAGTGGAGCAAAAGTGTCGAGTATGCGCTTCCCTCCGCTGGAGCTAGTCTGACTCTCAGTTTCGACGCCAAAGATGTCTACTTGGTTATGCGTCCGGTAGATACGAGTACTAAAGTCGAAGTATATCTAGACGACAAATACGTCAAAAATATTACTGTCGAAGCCAACACGCTATACACCCTCGTGGAAATGGATAACCCCGGCCAGCACGAACTAAAGCTTGTTTTCCCCGATGGTAACATCGA
Source organism: uncultured Pseudomonadales bacterium (assembly GCA_964349305.1). Classification (GTDB taxonomy): domain Bacteria; phylum Patescibacteriota; class Microgenomatia; order UBA1400; family UBA12108; genus CAJAUT01. The sequence goes on along the minus strand of CAYGFS010000036.1, from coordinate 2,209 downwards.
GCTTTTTGCCTTTACTTTTGGTTAACATATGTACAAAAAAATCAGCATTGCGCTATTGGTTATAGCCGCATTCTTATATTGGATCTATGCCAAACCCTCAGCACAACAGGTGCAAACAGTTCCTCTCAACGGAGAGGTTATCTCCGGGGCCTTTGATCAGAAAAAGTTCAAATCAAAGGAACAGTGGCGTCAAATCTTAACCAAAGAACAATACAATATCTTGCAGGAGGCGGGTACAGAGATCCCCTATACCGGAGAGCTAAATAGTGAAAAGCGTGCAGGCACATATTATAGTCATGGCTGCGACGTCCCACTTTTTCGCTCTGAGTCCAAGTATGACTCTGGGACAGGCTGGCCTAGCTTTACAGAGCCGATCACTATAGACGCACTCGTTCTGCGCCGCGAACTAGACGGGAGAGTAGAGGTGCTCGATCCGTGTGGGGGTCACTTGGGTCACGTCTTTGACGATGGGCCCGCACCCACCGGCAAAAGGTATTGTATGAACTCTGTTGCCCTGAGATTTGTGCCAGATATTAGTGCAGCATTTTTGATCATCACCAACGGACTAACCCGGAATTTTTCTGCCAGGATGTATCACAACCAAGATCCAGCTCTCTTCGTAGAGTCCTCTGACCCAAGCATAATACACGTCAAACGTGAGGGTGTAACCTGGGGAGATTTTTTTGCAACCCTACCCATGAAACTGGATAATACTTGTCTAACTACAGGTACTGGCGAGATATTTTGCACAAGCAACACTCACACACTCAAGTTTTTGTTACGGGACGAGGTAGTGCCAGGAGCCCTCGATACACTCATCGAGGCAGGGGACAAACTAGTAGTGGAGTATGGACCAAATAACTAAATCACTTATATCCCGGTTTGATCAGCGTCCCATACTTCTCCAGTAACTTGTGGATTTTGGGTGCAATGACATACGAACAATATCCTGCGTTTTGGTTGATCTCGTAATATTGTTGATGATCGATTTCGGCTGGATAAAAAACGGTGTAAGGTGTGATTGCCGTTACTGCCCCAGGAGACTCTGCCTTAGCTTTTTCGGCTAGCGATTTTTGCTTGTCATCGTGGTAAAAGACCACCGAGCGGTACTGGGTACCAATATCTGCTCCCTGCTGGTTAATTGTGGTGGGGTCATGTAAGGCAAAAAATACTTCCAGAATCGTTTCATAGGTTACCTCATTCTCGTCATATTCAATTTGGATCGCTTCGGTGTGACCGGTCCTGCCCGTGCAAACCTGATCGTATGTCGGGTTCGCTACAGACCCGCCCGTATATCCCGAGGTCACTTTACTCACTCCACGCAAGCGGCGGAAAATTGCCTCCGTACACCAAAAACATCCCCCTGCCAGTGTCGCCAACTGAGTCATGACTTTACCTCGCCAATAGGCGGGTCAGGTATAAACTTGATGGACAGCGAGTTGACGCACTCGCGAGAATTAGTTTTGGTAAACCCCTCATCTCTAAATTTATGTCCAAGATGTCCACCACACTTCGCGCACTGTATTTCCGTGCGTGACCCATCGGGATCCAGTATTTCCTTTACCGATCCTGCGAAATGGTCGTCAAATGCTGGCCACCCACACCCCGCGTCGAACTTCGTCTTGAACGAGTAAAGGGGATTGTCACATTTGCGACACACATACGTACCAGGTTTATAGAAGCTATCGTACTCACCCGAAAAAGGCCTCTCCGTCCCTTTGTCCTCGATCACATTCTTCTCTTGTGGAGTTAAAATATTTAGTTTCATAATTCAATGATAACACAGGCCCTCTCTGGTATAATCCAAGTTGGCTATAGCCCTGAGCGTAGTCGAAGGGCCCCATCGTCCAGTCCGGTTAGGACATCAGGTTCTCATCCTGGTAACTTGGGTTCGAATCCTGACTATTAATACAGCTGGACAAACATCAGCCTGAAGAAGAAAATCTATCAGGTCATCTAAGATGTAAATGATTGTTTTTGATAGGGGTCAAAAGGATTGGTATATCAGTCCTGTTCTGTTCTAAACGATTTCTTGGTTGGCATATGCGTCGCCAAGCCTATTCATTAGTCTACCTAATGAAAATATATAAATAAAAAATTAACTCCAGGTTACTCTCCGCAAGAATGCGGCGTAACCCAAAACACTGGATTTAAGACATTAAAGGTCTTAAATCATGGTGTCAAAATCCATAAACCTGGAGCAGGTTAT
>CAYGFS010000035.1:5228-7451 GCA_964349305.1 uncultured Pseudomonadales bacterium | reverse complement strand
GAATCAGCGGTAGGAATGCTCTTTTCGTTTCTATTCACTTTTTAAGGCTTCTAGATACTCTTCAAAACTCCTGCTTACGCAGTGTGGGAAATATATCACCTCTGGTATTAATAGTCAACCTATAACTTTTCTGGACTTACATCTCCACCTACCCCATATAAAAATTGACTCTGGAATTGTGTGATTTTTACAAATTGTGGATAACTAAATAATAAGTATTGTCTTGCCCTCAGAGTCCCCAGATTCTTCGTAGCCGATCGCGAAGTATTTCCAAGCAAAAATTCATAAACAGCAGAGAAGTTGTCGATCGTTCCAAAAGAAAACATTAATGCTGATATTTCCATCGGCGGAGCCGATACTCCTAGCATCAAGAATACCCAGATTCTCTGCGTAAGCAGAGATATTCTTACGCAGGCGTGTTAGCCGAGTTAGAGGACAATTTTGCACCAGCAAAATATGGCCGTTTTTCTACTTGGAATGACGACAAGTTCTCGCACAACTAAAAAATTAGAGTGATTTTACAATTTCACTCACCCTTTTAAATTTATCTCTCGAGTAAATCTTGCTGTACCCCAGTTTCGTCGCCTCTTTTACCCTTTTCTCACTCCACGACACGCTGCGGATCTCCCCTAGCAGCCCCACTTCCCCCACCGCCACGCTATTTTTGGGAAGTGCTTTGCCCAGGGTCGAGCTCGCCACCGCGAGACAGATGGCTAGGTCGATCGCCGGCTCTTTGACGGTGATCCCACCCGTCACTTTCACAAACACGTCTTTATTCCCAATCGGCAGTCGTGCATATTTTTGTAGCACGCCCAGTAGGATCTGCACTCTTCGTACATCTACCCCTTGGGATACTCGTCGTGGCACCGGCAGCTCAGAGTCTACAACCAGCGCCTGTACTTCCAGTAGTACTGGTCTCGTTCCCTCCATAATCACGGTTACGGCCGATCCCACCGCCCCCTCCTCACGCTCCGCCAGGAAAAACTCACTGGGGTTAGCGACTTCTTCCAGACCTGATTCCACCATGCGGAATACTCCTACCTCGTCCGTCGCCCCAAAGCGATTCTTCTGCGTGCGCAGGAGTCTCAGGTCATAGTAACGATCACCCGTGAGTTCTAGGACGGCGTCCACCATATGCTCTAGTACTTTGGGTCCCGCCATCTCCCCGTCCTTGGTCACATGACCCACCAGCACCACCGGCACGTTATGCGACTTCGCATAGGCAATCAGCCGCGCCGTACACTCCCGAATCTGAGATATCGACCCCGCTAGTCCCGGTAGGTCACTAGAATACAATGTTTGTACAGAATCTATGATTACGAGAGATAAATCCAGTTTATTAATACTGGCCACAATCACGTCCACGTCTGTCTCTGCCAACATTTGTAGCTCACTGACCTTCGAGGACTGTCCTCGCAAGCGCCCAACTCTCAGCTTTACTTGACCTGGACTCTCCTCCCCGCAGATATAGACTACTTTGTCGATCTTCATGGCTAGTTGGGTCAAAAGTGTACTCTTTCCTATCCCCGGTTCCCCTATCATCAAGATAACTTCTCCTGGCACTATCCCACCGCCCAACACTCTATCCAGTTCACCAATCCCCGTTTGTTTTCGCGTGACCGCCCCCACCTCTATTTCACTCAATTTCTGCAGCTTGCCAACCGTTAGTATGTTGTTACGTTGGTTTGTTAGTTTGTTTTGATTCCCTCTCCCCACCATCACGCTCTCTACCATTGTGTTCCACTTCCCACATTCTGGGCACTGCCCCGCCCACTTCGCGCTCTGCGCCCCGCAATTCGAACACTCATATACCACACTAGACTTAACCATGTCTCTATTCTAACATCGAAGAAAGTTTTCACTGTCAATAAAAAATATTTATAAACTGTTTCAGTAAAAAAGCTCGAAACTATAAGGTGAACACACTGGGTGGAAAACTAATCGTATTTTCTAATTGCAACTTGCGGCCAGTAGTCATAATATCTACCCCCTTCAGGTATCAATTCTTCTATCATCTGCAAAGCAGACCCAATACTACCCAAAACACTCGTCAGCACTACATACTCAGGAGAGTCTATTGTCGGGACTGGAGTAGTAATTTCTGAGTCTCGTTTGTAATCCACTTGATGTCTCAACGTTTCTGCCAAAGTATTACCCGCATATTTAGGGTATTTACTACCAATGTCCTCTTTAATCTTATCCATCTCAGGATTAGTTAAAATG
>CAYGFS010000035.1:0-5218 GCA_964349305.1 uncultured Pseudomonadales bacterium | reverse complement strand
TATTTCCTGATTACTCAAACCGACTAAAAAATAATACCTCGCCATTAATAAAAGTTTTAAATCAACTTTTCCGTAACCCATCTCCTTCAATTTAGGCCACTCTCCCTCAATTTCTTTCTGTAATTCTTCTAATTTAGACATATTGTCACCTTAACAACTGGGAAACTAATGAGTACACCCTATTTACCATAACCATCCTTTGGTGACAACTTTCGCCATCATAGGATAGGGACTGGGTTTAAAGCTAAACTTTTCAATCATACAACTAAGAGAATTTAATAAACTTTGCCGCCTGCCGGACATAGTGATCACTATCCAGATTTTCCACGCTTAAAGGCATTCCATCTGGAGTTGGAATTAAGCGTACGCCACCTCGCCCATCTCTAAAAGTATCTGCAATACCCACGAAAAGTGGCTTATTTGGACTCATGTACGCTAGTCGCTTAAGCTCATCAACCCCATTTCTCGCCAAAGCGCCCATAACCCCACTCTCCATCTGTCCTTGCTTTTCAACTTTTTCACCCAATAGATCAGTAAGATACTCGTGTAGAGGAATATTTCCCAAAAAGTGTTTCACTGCACCACACTGATGATTGTGCGCGATAGCCCAAAGTCGCTGTAAATTTGGCAAGCCACCTTGCTCACGAACTTTATACAAAAAGAAAATAGCCCTGTTTAATGCATCCTGGCGTTCACTGTTTTGTACTGGTCCGCCCCCAATAAAAAGACTAAATATTTTAGAGCTTCTACCTGCATGATTCGATACTTCTCTATACACACCTTGAGCAACATCTTTATCCATACAAGATACCACAATGTCAGTTGTCACCTCTAATCTTTCACCCAATTCTCGCATGTATGACACGCTAGACTCATTATGACGTGGTCTCGGTAGGCTAGTTAAAGTATACTGACCCACTGGGTTTGGCGCCTCCCACGGTAGTACTCTTCTATCATCATGTCCTACTATCGATAAGTCATCATCAAAAACATCCAGTGCGTCTAAGAAATCAAAATATCGGCCCTCCTGCAACTTTTCAACAGCGTTGGGCTCAGTTTGACCACCCCCCCCGATCCTCCATCCATCATGCCTGATCCTACTATAAAACTCATTATTCATCATAAATATTGGCTTCCCAACAAAAACAAGATTATAAGACCATTTTTTCACTTGGTCAATCATTATTTTTATTACATACCGCGCGCTTTTCTCCAGAGAGAAAGTTTTCTTCCCCAAGAGGAAGAAGTTGAACCACAAGTGGCTCAACCTCTCTCCTGAGAAACTTATGGCGCGATTGTGCCGCTAGGTGACTGTTTCCAGTCGGGGTGAGTGAATTTTACTTCACCTCCCTCTGTAGCCCGAGCCACAACTGCACCACCTGCCAGGAAAACCATTTCTTGGGACTCCCCGATGCGCTGTCCGCAATCAATAATGCTTCCATCATTGACTTTGGTCGAACAAACCCAGTGTCCGGTCGCTCGTTGATCGGTCCCCAAGTACTGAATCTCAAGCTCGAACGAACCGTTCGTCACCCTACGGACTTCTCCCGGCTGCAAAGAAAACTGCAGCAATGATGGGGTAGGAATCACGGTCGAGGTCAGGGGAGGGTTCAAATTCGACGACGTCGGCATGGGGGTCACCAACGTCACTGGGAGCGGGGTGCCGCAGGCTGCGACACCAGTGGTGAATAAAAACACCACAAAAACAAATTGCAAAACTTTTTTCATTTTCTTTTCCTTTTTTCGAATTTTGGAGGTGTATAAATACTATTCACTCCCCTCAAAGTACGATTTCTCATACACTGGACGGAGTGAACAGTCGCGCGGTATGTAAAGGTGCTCTGCCCTAGGCAGAATATCAGGGAAGCGAAGCCATATACGCAGTGTATATACATCAGATCGCTGACACGCGCATGATATCGCAAGATCAGGAATATTACAACCTATAGGATCAATTTAGAAAAAATTACTGCCCCATCTCAAACGTATACACTGGCAGTCCCCAGGCGAGAGCCGAGACTGTCTGGCGCACACCTTCATTTTGCAGGTGCTCCATGTGGGTCACGACCGCCTCTGGATCCACATCGAGATCCTTGATTATGGTATTCCCCTCTTTAGCCAGCAGGTAGGCCACTTTTTTGTTGAGATACTGCACCACTTGGGGATGATTCACAAACATCGAGATGGATCCGTCGGTGGGCGCAACCATGGGGATCAGAGTTTTATCCGTCAGTTCTTCACTCGGGATCACGATCGACACGACTGCCCCCTCTTTATGATCTCCTGGCAGCATGGGGTAAGCCAGCATCCCGCTCTTTTCGGGCACATTCCACATCGTGTCAAAAAACGCGACTGACAGCGAGCGCAGGACTTTCTCACTCATCCCATATTGATGTGGCTTGGTCATCATCAGCTTCATATGTCCACACCCCACAAATCGCGGGTCTAGCAGGTAGCGGGAGAGGAATACTTGCAGGCGCGGATCTGGGTTAATCACATAGTTGTACATCTCGGCAGGGGTATGGAATTTCTTGCCAAAAGTCCGCTTGGCACCGTATCCCTCGTTGAGGAATTCTGCCAGGTGATGCATCGCGTGCTCATCGGTGTGCATATAAAACTGCCCTACATGCGACAAATACCAGTCAAAAACTTTTAGGATTTCACCAGGATTAAAGTGACGTCCCGCCACTTCTCCAACCGCAATAATTGCCTCAGCTAGACGCGACACATCTCCCCCTGGATTCCCCACAATCGGTTTAGTCTCACGTCCATCCACACACGCGTCATATTCACTCTCCAACAGATCGCCCAGTTTCACCCATCTCACCACTCCCTTTTGTTTGAGATATGCCGTAATCTCCTCTTGTGAGTAAGTCTTGCGCGGATTGGGTAAACTGGTTGCTTTCATAACTTTGCTATTGTATCAAACAATCACTCAAAGAAAAATTAGCAGATAAGCAAAAATGGCGTGGGTGGAGACGTATTTCGCAGTCAAAAAATATTAATGCGGATATTTCTATCGGCGGAGCCGATACTCCTGGCATCAAGAATACCCTGATTCTCTACGAAGGAGAGATATTCTTACGCAGGCGTGCTAGCCGAGTTAGAGGACAATTTTGCACCAGCAAAATATGGCCGGTTTTTTGCGTGAAATACGTCGAACCCACTGAACCCACTACACTATTACTCTTCAACAGCAGCCAAGAGCCCTTTAAGCTGTTCCTCTACCGCCTTCCAGTCCCCATTAGCGGCGCGGATTTCTTCAAAAATCCACTGCAGATCAACCAGGATCTGGTCATCTTTCACTATCATTTTTGTCTTACTCATATTTGTATTACTCCTTACTAGCTTCTAACTTCTATCTTCTAGCATCTTCGGCTATTTATAGCCGACCGGTACTTCTTTCAAAACTGGTCCCAGACTCATACGTCTGTGTTCTGGGTCGACGTTTTCTACGAGCACTTCGATTGGCTCGCCTGGAGTGAGTTCGCCAAATGAAGCGATGCGTGACACGTGGATGAGTCCGTCTACTCCTGGTTCAAAGTTCACAAACACCCCAAATGGCGCGGCGCGTGAGACAGTGCCCTTCACGGTTGTGCCAGCGGCATATTTCTCGGCCACGAGTGACCATGGATCTGCCTGAAGCTGCTTCATGGATAGGTTTAGCTTGCCTGTCCCCTCTTCTACGCCCAGTACTTTGACTTCGACTTTGTCGCCGACCTTGAGATATTTGTGGATATCTTCCACTTTTTCCCAGGAGATTTCCGAGATATGGACCAGTCCTTCAACTGTAATGGTCTCTTTACCCGAGGTGACGGGTACTGCCACAAATGCGCCAAACGATAGTACTCCGGTCACACTTCCTGAGAAGGTGTTGCCGACTTTGACGGCTTTAAGCGCCGATTCTCTCTGCTCCATCACGGCGGCCTCAGACACGTGCTTCTCAGAGAAGATCAGGCGGTTCTTTTCGCGGTCCACCTCAATAGGTTTGACCGAGATGTCTTTACCCACGAGTCCTTGCAGGTTACCTGCATAGGTTGCCCCAAACTGGGACGAAGGGATAAATCCGCGCAGTCCCTGCCAGCGGACGATCATCCCACCACGATTTAGTTCGACGGTTTTGACCACCACCTCTTTTTCGTTCTTGAGGTAGTCATCGAGCATGGTCCAGAGCTTATCAAACATAGCGCGCTTCAGGGAGAGGAGGATCTGTCCCCGCTCATTTTCGTCACTGGCTACGTATACATCAATTTCATCGCCAACTTTGATGGTTTCAATAAATTCTTTGGCAAAGTCGTATTCCCGGTCAGCCACAATTCCTTCGGTTTTGGCACCAATGTCCACCATCACCATTTTGCGATTGACACCGGTGACTAGACCTTTGATAGTCTCGCCTTTTTTAGGTACGGAGAGCGTATAGCCAGAGGTAGCGAGGAGCTCCTCCATCGTTGTGGGTTCCTTTGTCACCACTTTCTTTGACTCTTTGACTTCTTTCACTGCTTTCACTTTTTTGTCTGCCATATTTGTAAATGTCTTTCCTTGAGGGTAGCAAGTGCACCGATTAATTCGTGTGAAGCTACATCAAGACAAAGGGTATTGTAACTCAAGAGAGGAAAACTATCTAGTCGCGCCAGGGATCAAATCACTTGGCTCAATCAGATACACATCAGTAGGCACTTGGAGTGAGATAATAAAGTAACGCACCATCACAATCAGCGCGCCGATCCCTACAGCCAGGACGAGCATGCCAAAAAACTGGTTCCGCATGATTCCTGGGTTATGTGCCACTACTACTTTTACTTGTCGTTTCTTGGTTATTTTGCGTGCCATAACAAAAGATTACACTATTATGGAGGCGCCCACAAGTACCCCATTTTTATCGTAAAAAACAGCACTCTGCCCCTCTGCCACTCCAAATATAGGTTCCTTCACACTTACCATATCGTCTTGTAGTTGTGATACTTCGTGCAATTCCCCTAGGTTTCTGATTCTCACCCACAATGGTTGTTCCTTCCTAAAGTCTATCTTCTCTATCCTAAAATCTTGCCTCATTGTCTCCTGCCTAGTCCCCACAATCAACTCATTTTTCTCTGTATTCTTCCCGATCACATATAGAGGCGGCATATTGTTTGTTTTAATACCCAATTTGAGAATTTGAGAATTTGTGATTTGTGATTTGGGTTTCATCTCCCACCCTCCCCGCTCCCCTATCGTATAA
>CAYGFS010000034.1:0-9019 GCA_964349305.1 uncultured Pseudomonadales bacterium | reverse complement strand
TGGGCGGGACGAGCTCAACAAAACGAGCTTCGACATTTTTCGTAAACCCTCAACAAGTTAGGAATGTTGGTCGAAAAATTGTCCGCGCGCCAGGCGGTGGCGGTCGCCTGGAGCGCTAAATATCCCTGGATTTTGTAATTTGCAGTCAGTTGGCGGTTCTGCAAAATGAAAAAAAGAAGAAAAACGTAAAAATGTTAAACACAAGATTAGTGTTATTACTTTTATGATCAAATATATTGCGTACTGTCGCAAATCAACTGATGAGCCTGATCGCCAGATACTGTCTATCGAGGCACAGGTAGCGGAACTGAAGGAGTTTGCACTGCGAGAGAAGTTAGAGATCGTGGAGTGGATCACCGAGTCCAAAACAGCCAAGAAACCAGGAAGATATGAATTTGCCCGCATGCTACGACTGCTAGATAGTGGCGTGGCACAAGGCATTGTTTCATGGCACGCCGATAGGCTAGCCAGAAACTCGATAGACGGCGGGCAAATAGTCTATATGCTAGATACTGGCAAACTGCTTGATCTCAAGTTCCCCTCGTTTTGGTTCGAGAATACCCCGCAGGGCAAATTCATGCTTTCGATTGCGTTTGGCCAGTCCAAGTATTATGTGGACAACCTCAGTGAGAACGTCAAGCGTGGTAACCGCCAAAAACTGCGGATGGGTAACTGGCCAAACAAAGCACCGTTTGGCTATCTGAACGACCCAGGAACCAAAACGATTCTGGTGGACAAGAAAAGAGCACTTTATGTGACTAAAGTGTTCAAGCAGTTTGCTACTGGTGGCTACACGTATGTTGATATCAGAAAGTATCTAACGGATCACAGTATCCGCAATCAATCTGGTACGGTACTTCATTTAGATAAAGTGAAGCGGATACTGACTGATCCGTTCTACTACGGCGTCATGCGGTTTAACGGCGAGTTGTATGAAGGCAAACATCAACCACTAATCACCAAGAAACTCTTTGATATTTGCCAACTCGCCGTGGCGAAACATAGCCGCAAACAGAAGATAGTCAAACATAGCTTTGACTATCTAGGACTAGCCAAGTGTGGAGAGTGTGGCGCCAGTATTACCGCCGAGAAACACCGCAAACACTACCGTCGCACCAACCGAGATGTGGAATACGTCTACTACCGTTGTTCTAAGAAGCGAGGTGTATGCTCACAAAAATATGTTGAACAAGCCTCCCTCGTGCCACAACTCCACGAGATTGTGGGACGCGCCTCACTCTCTCCGTTTGCGGCTACCAAGTTCCAAGAATGGGCTATGCGTGACGCCGAACAAGAGCGAGCTAAATCTGCCGAGGAGATATCCCAATACAAGCGAGAACTAACTAGAACCACAGAGCAACTTGATCGCTTGTTAGAGGGATATCTCGACAAAGTAATTTCCTCGGCAGAATACATGGACAAGAAAAATAAACTGGTGGAATATCGAGCCACTCTCACCGATCAAATAAAGACTTTGGAAGCTAAAGGGGTCGAGTGGCTCGAACCTTTTGGTGATTTTGTGAATGGTGCGCTACAAGCGCACCAAATCGCGCGCGCGAAAACTCAAGGCCATGATTTGCTTATCATGGCCAAAACTGTCGGCTCGACCTTCATTTTGCAAGACCGCCAACTGACTGCAAATTACAAAATCCAGGGATATTTAGCGCTCCAGGCGACCGCCACCGCCTGGCGCGCGGACAATTTTTCGACCAACATTCCTAACTTGTTGCCGAGCAGGGATTCGAACCCCAATAAGCAGCTTCAGAAACTGCTGTCCTACCATTAGACGACTCGGCAGAGATAAACGTATTTTACACTAACTCTTTATATTCTTTGGGTTTGAGTTTGCGGGCCTCGATCTTTTTCAGTGATCCCAGGACGCGCTCGTGCAAATTGATGTCTTTGATCCTGGCGATGCGTAGGATGGTCACGACCAGGTCGCCGAGCTCCTGCTCGTAGGACTCGTCCTGCTGAGCGGCCAGATTGAGGGGTTTCCTGCCATGCTCGGCGAGGTAGGCGCGGGCAATCTCCCCGACTTCCTCGGTGAGTGAGAGGAGGAGGATAGAACCATACTCTTTGGTGTAGCGCTTGCCACGGTCGATCCGTGAGAGATAGTTAAAATACTCGGCAAAAGGTGACTTGTGATGGGTGCGTTTAGTCGGCATAGAAAACGTGGGTCAAGATCTTTTCCCCATTCCCAAAATCTTTTTCATATACTGCTGAGCGACCATTTTGACGCACCTTTTGACCCCAAGAGGAGGGATCGTCACCCGCCTCGGCCTGGCCGCGACCCACGGTGCTGAGGGCAGCACTCACGGTCGTGAAGCTATCGAGGTGAGCGTAGATTGTAGTGAGCTGGTCGTAGTCGTGAGTATTGGGGTGCTGGTTGGGTGTGGGATCTGAGGTGTAGTCCATACAAGTACCCAGGGGGGCATTGTCAAAATTCTCGTCTTGATGGTCGAGCCCGAAGTCGTGCCCCACTTCTTGGCACATCACGAGGTTGCGCCAGGCAGGAGTATTGTATTTGGAGGTATTGAAGTAAGTATCGTTCACTTTGGTTGTGCCCTTGGTGATATGTGCGCCACTCAAGTAAATCTGGGCGATGCCGAGCCAGCCGTTGTTGCCGTATTTGCGGTTACATACTTCAATCCGTCCTGTAGTGGCCTTGCAGTTGGACCCACCCTGTCCAGCGACGACGGTAGTATCTAGGACGGAGGAGGCGCTCCAATCGGCAGAGGTAGTGGCGAGGATGGGGTCCCAGTTGCTGGTCAAATTATCACCGAGCTTGAGAGTAAATGGATTGGCCGAGCGAGCCCAGTGGTAGTCTCCCCAGGAATGAGAGGCGAGGGCGGGAGTCGAGGCGAGGAAGAGAGCAGAGAGCAAGGTGAACAAGGATAAGGTAATTTTTTTCATAATATATCTCCTGTAGTAAAATGAGTATATCATTTATGCAAGTCCGTGACTTATACCAGAAATATCAGATTATGCCCCAGCTACAGACGCATATGTTGCGAGTGGGGGGAATCGTGAAATTGATCAGAGACGACAAAGACTCAATCCTGACGGCCCTCGTGCATGACATGGGTAATATGGCCAAATTCACTGGCTTAGATTCAGAGTGGAGTGAGGTACAGATAAAATTTTGGGATAAATATGGACGGGACGCGCATACTGCTACCGAATTGATCCTGGAAGAAGCTGGTCTCACAAAACTCAAACAACTCGTAGAGGAAGAAGGTCATTTTTATAATCATGTCATGGAAATTAATGACTTCACGACCGTAAGCATGCCGGCCATTCTCACTCTTTACGCCGACACGCGCGTCATGCCCAAGGGGGTGGTGAGTCTAGAAGAGCGCATCCTGGATCTAGAGACGAGATATCCAGCGCCTAGGCGCGACGGGGTCTGGGGACCGAGGCTAGAAGCCTATGTGCAGAGCCTCACAAAAATTGATATACGTGCCATCAAAGAAAGTGATGTCGAGCCGCTTTTTGACGAGCTGTTGACATATGAGTTAGAATGAATCTAGTTGAATAAGGCGATGAGAGGGTTTCCCGCCCTGGAGCCGGGTGCGATGAGCACTACGTAATCTGCACGAAACGCAGTAATTAAGAAAATTAGCGAGGTGGTACCGTCTGAGAAGACCCTTGCATGTTCCCTACGGGGGATGTGCAAGGGTTTTTTGTTATTAGGAGGCAAAATATGGCGACATATGATGATTTTGTAAAACTAGATATCAGGGTGGGAAAAATCGTGGCGGTCGAGGACTTCCCTGAGGCTCGCAAGCCTGCCTATAAGCTGAAGATCGATTTTGGCAGTGAGATCGGGACCAAAGTCTCGAGTGCCCAGCTAGTCAAGCACTACACCAAAGAACAGCTGATGGGTAAGCTGGTGATGGGAGTCGTAAACTTCCCGCCCCGTCAAATCGGACCTTTTCAGTCGGAGGTACTCACGCTCGGCGTGCCAGACTCTGAACACGAGTGTATACTGATTACACCAGACAAAGTTACTGCAGTTACAGGTGGAAAATTATTCTAAAGGAGCAATTTTATGAAAACAGCAGACTTATCAGAAAAATATTTAGACCTTGTTAGTAAGGCTGAGCTTGTCGATTACGGACCCGCTCGAGGCACCATTGTTATTCGTCCCTATGCCTACGCTATATGGGAGAGAGTCCAGGAAGTATTTAACAAAAAGATGAAAACTGCGGGCATTGAAAATGCTTACTTTCCCCTCTTTATTCCCCTGTCTCTGCTGCAAAAAGAAAAGGAACACGTGGAAGGCTTCACTCCAGAACTCTGGCTCGTAACCCATGGTGGAGGAGAAAAACTAAAAGAACCCTTAGTCGTACGCCCTACATCCGAAACTATCATGTACACCATGTACTCCAAGTGGGTACAGAGCTGGCGTGACTTACCTATTCTGATTAACCAATGGAATAACGTCGTCAGGTTTGAAAAGAGAACTTTCCCATTTCTGCGGACCAGTGAATTCTTATGGCAAGAGGGGCATACAGCCCATAAAGACGAGGCAGAAGCTATTGCGATGCAAGAACAGGCACTTGAGTGGTACCGTCAGATTTATGAAGACTATTACGGCGTCGCGGTGGTCGTGGGCAAGAAAAGTGAAAGCGAAAAGTTTGCCGGAGCAAAAACCAGCTACACGGTAGAGGCCTTGATGCCGGATGGTAAGGCGCTACAAGGCGGCACATCACATAACTTGGGTCAAAATTTTGCCAAATCGTTTGATGTCACTTTCCAGAGTCAAGAAGGAAAGACAGAATATGTTTGGCAAACGAGCTGGGGTCTTTCAACCCGCTCGCTTGGAGGTCTCATCATGAGCCACATGGATGAAAAAGGCTTATTCTTCCCACCAGAAATTGCGCCTATTCAAGTTGTAGTAGTGCCTATTTGGGGCAAGGATGATGAAAAGGTAAAGATAGGTCTCAAAGACTTGAAAGAGCAACTTGGCAATTTCCGTAGCAAGTTCGATGAGCGTGATCTCTATACTCCTGGATGGAAGTTTAATTACTGGGAACTGAAGGGAGTACCGATACGGATAGAAATTGGACCAAGAGATGTTGACGCCAATCAAGTTGTGATAGTCAGACGAGACACGGGAGACAAAGCAACTGTTCCCGTGGATCAACTCACTGAATGGATTAATACAACTCTCAAAGAACAGCAAATTGCCGCTCTTAACAAGACAAAACAATATTTGCATGACCACACACATATCGTCGATAGCTACGATGAGTTTAAGAAGATTATGTTAGGCGATAAAGGTTTTGTCCGAGCGTTCTGGTGTGGCAATAAAGAATGTGAAGAGAAAATTAAAGCAGAAACGAAAGCGAGCACTCGCTGCTTACCGTTGGATGCAAAGGAAGAAAAAGGCCAATGTGTCTATTGCTCAGAACCTGCTACTTATCGTTGGCATTTTGCGCAAGCTTATTAGGCCCTACTTAACTGTCACAGATTTGGCGAGATTGCGCGGCATGTCAGGGTCAATCCCTCTGGCAACTGCCAGGTAATAACCCAAGAGTTGGAGCGGGACGACATTGAGGAGCGGGGAGATCTCTGCCTTATTGGGTACTTCTATCCACTCGTCATACACCGCTTCCTGGTGAGGACCGATGCCGATAATCCAAGCACCACGCGCCTTTAATTCCATAGCACCAGATAAAATATCAGATTTTTTACTGTCGTCGGCAACTATCACAATACAGGGTGTGCCTATTTCAATCAGGGCGATCATCCCGTGTTTGAGTTCTCCTCCCGCTAATCCCTCCGCATGGAGATAGCTAGTCTCCTTGAGTTTGAGGGCACCCTCCAGGGCGATAGGATAATTGAGTCCGCGACCAATCAAAAATAGGTGTTGGTGTGAGACAAGCTTTTGTGCCAAAGCTGCGATACGCTGAGGCAACTTCTCTTTGAGCATTTGATCGATTAAAACGCTCGCTTTAGTGACCTGCTGGTGTTGACCAATCAAGAGGAGCAGTGTCCCCAACATACCCGTAAAAGCCTTGCTTGAGGCCACTGAACGCTCGATTCCACAGAGCAGAGGGATGTATATATCGGCTTCCCGGGCGAGAGTGGAGCCAGGCACGTTGACGAGACCAATCGTCTTGGCCCCACTCAATTTGGCAAGGCGCAGAGCCTGTATTGTATCCATTGTCTCCCCCGACTGTGAGGCGAAGATCGCGACCGAATCATGGTCGAGTAGATGCGCGAAGGAGCCGAATTCATTCGCGGCGAGGGGAACTACGCGGAGACCTCCTTGAGCAAATAGATACGAGGCTGTGAGCATGGCAAAGTATGCCGTCCCACACCCTACTGCGTAGATCGACCTGGCCTGTGAAAGCATCGCTCTGGCCACTGATATATTGGCTTGATCGGCGTTGGCGAGACGTCTAAGCGACTCTGGCTGGTCAAAAATCTCTTTGAGGAGATAGTGAGAAAACCTCCCTTTGTCCGCCAATTCTTGATCCATGATGATCTTTTTAAACTTGAGCGGAGTCACCAATTTGCCACCCTGGATCACCACTATCCCCCCATCCTCGATCACAGCAAGATTTTTAGTGCTTGCGAGGAGTGAGGGAATATCTGAGCTCACGTATATCTCGCCAGAGTCCCCTTTTCCTACCACGAGTGGTGAGCCATTTTTGCAGGCTACGAGAGTTCCCTCACAATCCATGGCGACAAGGGTATTGAGTCCTTTAATGCGGCGGAAACTTTGGCGGACGGAAGTGATAAAAGATTGATGTTTCATCCCCTCCTCCACGAGGTGGGCAAAAACCTCGGTGTCGGTTTGCGAGGTGAACTTGTGACCTTGGGCCAGTAATTTTTCCTTGAGAGGTAAATAATTTTCGATGATGCCGTTGTGCACGACGGCGATAGTCCCCGAGCAATCCTGGTGTGGGTGCGCGTTGTCGTCAGTCACTCCGCCATGGGTTGCCCAGCGAGTATGGCCGAGAGCCGTGGTAGAGGATGGAAGATGGATCTGAGAACTGCCAATCTTGCCTATGTGTTTTTCGACCGACAGTTTTCTCTTACTCAGTGTCACGACCCCCCACGAGTCGTAGCCGCGATACTCTAACTGTTTGAGTCCGTTAAAGACAATTTGGGTGGCGTCGCCACGCCCGATGTAGCCAAAAATTCCACACATATGTGCTCCTTCGGAGAATTTCTAATTCTCAATTTACAATTTACAAATTAGGAAAAGTATTGGAGCAAGTCTTTGCTTAGTTGAACTTGTCCTTTATAGGTAGATACTTCCTACCTGAGGGTTTCCGCTGATTACTTCGACTCACTGCGTTCGCTCAGTATAAAACTTCTACGCAATGCTTCGAGTCCGATTGCCCAGGTATTTACCTGGACCCCTCCTCCTCGTATCCCGCTTAGCGGGACCAGACGCCCGTAATTTATCCTTTCACTGAGAGTTTAGATCACAATCTGCAAACGTGCAAGGATCTCGTCGCGACCGATCACGGCCATGGTTTCAAACAGGGGTGGGGTGGCGACTTTGCCGGTCACTGCCACGCGCAGCATCATAAAGTATTGACCAGGTTTCCAGCCGTTCGATTCAGCTAATGATCTAACTTTTTGCTCGATGTTTTCATGCGTCCAAGATTTGTCATCAAGTGACTCTAGAGCCTCGCGGGTCGCCTGGAGCTGGGCTTTGACTTCCTCTGGAGTGGATTTTTTGATGAGCATAGTCAGGTCGACGGTGATATCACGGTAGAAGAAGGTGGTGAGCTCCTCAAAATCTTTGAGAGTCACGAGGCGCTCTTTGATCAGAGGCAATATTTGTGGGACTAGTTCCTGAGGACAGTCGGCAGGAATGAAGGGAGTTAGACGTTTGGTAAGTTCAGTGTCTGGCATCTCGCGAATATACATGCCGTTTAGCCAATTTAACTTTTCCAGGTCGTAGACAGGAGCAGTCAAGGTAATACGCTCAAGGGTAAAGAGTTTGAGAAATTCGTCGAGCGAGAATATTTCTTTTTTATCTGGATGGGACCAGCCCATGAGGGCGAGGAAGTTATTGATCGCCTCCGGCAGATAGCCTTTGTCCCGATGGGAGAGGATTGAGACGTCATTTTTGCGCTTGCTCATCTTAGAGTGGTCTTTGTTGCGGATCACCGGCAAGTGGGCAAAAATGGGGAGCTCCCACCCAAAGGCCTGGTAAATGAGGACGTGCTTGGGGGTAGAGGAGAGCCACTCTTCTCCGCGAATGATGTGGGTGATACCCATCAAATGATCGTCGACGACGACGCCTAGATGATAGGTGGGATAACCATCGGACTTGAGGAGAACCTGGTCGTCGATCCCGGAGTTTTGGAATTCAATCGGACCGCGGACGATGTCCTGGCAGATGGTGACCCCAGTTTCTGGAACTTTGAGGCGAATGACGTATTTGTCGCCTTTGGCTACTCGAGCCTTTGCTTCGGATACAGGAACGTTACGACAAAATTTGTCATACCTGGGTAATTCTTTCCTTGCCTGCTGATCAGCGCGGACCTGATCGAGTCGCTCTTTGGTACAGAAACAATAATAAGCTGTGCCATTGTCGATCAGAGTCTTAACTTGTTGCTGATAAATGGGTAAGCGCTCAGACTGAGTATAGGGTGCGTGGGGACCTCCGACATTGGGACCCTCGTCATTGCGGAGTCCTAGCCACGAGAGAGCGTCAAAGATGACCTCTACTGCTCCCTCGACGTAGCGCTCACGATCAGTATCCTCAATCCGCACGAGAAATTGTCCACTATTTTGGCGCGCAATGGCCAAGTTGCGCATGGCCGTATAGGCTGTGCCCAGATGGGCGATGCCAGTGGGACTAGGGGCGATGCGAGTGCGTACAGTCATGGGAAGTATTATATACTAGGAGTATGTCTAACCTAGGTGAAACGGCGATTGTGGCGCGCAAAGCGATCAAGTACGGGGGGATCGCTCTCGTATTCCTCATGATCGGACGTATTATCCTTACGGCTTCCGTAAACTACTGGAAAAAACTCCACCCCCC
>CAYGFS010000033.1:0-10335 GCA_964349305.1 uncultured Pseudomonadales bacterium | reverse complement strand
GCCGGCAATATAGCTGCCTTACTAGGTGGTGCTGGTGGCACTGGTGGCGGGGGTCGGGGGGGTGATTCTGCGAGTAATAACGGTAGTGCTGGCACTGCCAACACTGGTGGTGGTGGTGGCGGTAATGGAGGTTATACCGGGGGAGCTGCCGCCGGGTCAGCCGGTGGATCTGGAATCATCATCATTAGGTACTTGTACAAATAATTCATCCATTGACATGGATGAAAAAGTATACTAATAAACTTGTTGTAATCGACGAAATTCAGCAGCTATCCAATCCAGGGCGTGCAGCCAAAATATTATATGATCAAACACACTAATTACCACCTCTACCCACTCACCTTTTCTGAATACCTAGTCCAACAACATATTGAAAAGAATATTTTTCCGCTTTACCCATATGCCAAATCAGGTAGGGATGAAATCGGTAAGATGCCCAAGATTTACTTTTGGGACACAGGAATTCGCAATGCATTGATTCAAAATTTTGATTCATTAGACATTAGATCTGATTCTAAGGATCTGAAATAGGGATTAGGGGAAACTTAGGGATTGACAGCCAGCAACCAAGTCCATAAAGGAATTAGGTTTATTTGTTTACCCTCAACTTGGCGATTCTCTAGGGTGTTTTTGGTTAAAAGAACACTTGTACTTAGTTTAAACTCGCTCATCCCCTCAACTAGTCCAGAGATTTCTCGCTCGGGGATATCGTCGGTATAGGTACAGTTATATAGCTTTAAATCTGGATCTCTAACCACAAAATCCACTTCTTGCTTTCCTTTCCAGTAAAAGACGGCACTGTTTCGCTGGGAGAGCTCTAGGTAGACAAGATTCTCGGCACACCTCCCCAAGTCCTCGGTTTTAAAGAGAGCATTAAAGTTACGAAGACCATTATCTACGACGTAGATCTTGCGTTCTCTTTGGATGTCCTGGGTCGCTTTGGTTGAGTAGGAGAAAAAAGTGGATTCATAAAATAAATATGCTTGGTAAAAATACTCTAGATATGACTTAACGGTGGGCGATGTAAGCTTAAGAGGCTTTGCAAGACTCCTATAGGTGTGAGTTTTGGTAAAGTCGGCTAGAATCTGCAATCCCAAAACTTCGGCGTCGCGGGAGTTCCTAATCTGGTTTGGTCCTATGATGTCGCGGGCTAAGAAGTCTTTGTAGTACGAGGTAGCCACTAGGCTCTTATTGACTTCACTACTGGTCATGACAATCTCGGGGAAAGCCCCTTCGTGTAAATAGTTGCCTAGGTGGTACAAAATTGTGTGCGTCTGCTCGAAGTACGCGTCACGGGTCTCTCTAATGGGCGCTGGTGGCAGTACTGACACGCCTTTAGCTAGTAGGTACTCTCGGAAGTTAAAGGGATAGATAGTAAAAGAAACGGTGCGACCAGTGAGGAGGGTCGCCATCTCAGAATCAATCAAGGATTTACGAGATCCAGAGACTATACATTTTAAATTATCTTGAGATTCGTACCAATCGTTGAGAACGCGATTAAAGCCTCGAATTCCTTGAATTTCATCTAGAAATAAATAGATCTTGCCTTGTGGGTTGTACTTTTCTCTATAAATTGCAAAAAGTTTTTCCAGTAGCCCTGCCCCCACTATTGATCGATCCTCTCCTTGGCTTTCGTGTTCGAGGAGGTACTTATCAACTAAAGAGTCTTCTAGTTGGAGGTAGACGATATTGGTGGGTTTGGTCCCCTCCCCCATTAGTTTGCCGATCATTTGATGCATGAGGGTAGACTTGCCAGACCTGCGCACACCAGTTAAGACCATAATGTGGCGTAAAGACAAGGCTCCCCACAACTTATCTAGGTAATACGATCTTGGGGTAATATCCTCCCACCTAGCCTTTCCGCTCTGGAAATGAGGATTCCATTTGATAAGTAATTGCTCTAATTCTGTCATCTGCATAACACAACTATAACTTATTCTAAAAAACTGTCAAGTATGTTTTACAGTTGTCGGTTTACAGCTGTCAACCAAAGCAACAAATCGTCTCCTTGACACATGGAACAATATTCATTACTATTGTTCCATAGAACTAAATATATGACACAACTGGCTGAAGAAATCATCAAAAAATGGTGGATCACTCCCCTCCCATCTATTGTCGAGCGAGATTTAGATTTGTTGTCATACCACAACTTACCTGTCCGCAAAATCATTAGCCTTGTAGGCTTTAGACGTGTCGGTAAAACTTATATATTTTTAGATTTTGCCCAAAAAATCGGCCAATCCAACTGTCTCTACATCAACTTCGAAGATGAAAGGATCCCCAAAAATGTTAGCTTTTTGACTGACATCATCGACACTCTCGAGGAGATTTCTGGATCCAAGTCATATACCTTACTCTTTGACGAAATCCAAAACATCCCCCATTGGAGTCTCTGGGCGAGACGCATCATCGAGACCACAACTCACGAGCTATTCATTACTGGCAGCTCCTCCAAGCTCGCCTCTTCAGAGTTGCCTACCGAGCTTCGTGGCAGATCGCTCACCGTCGCAGTCCAACCCCTGAGTTTTGGTGAGTTTATTAGGTTCAAAAAAATTGATTTTTCTGCCTTACCCAAATCTACCCAGCTCAATCTGACCAGAGAATATCTCACCTATGGAGGATTCCCAGAAGTGTCTCTGGTAGAGGAAGGTAAAAAAACCTTGATAATTAGTGAGTATTACAACACTTTTGTTACTAGGGACCTCATCGAGCGACACAAAATCAGGAACAAAGAACTTCTCAACAATCTTATTAAACTGCTCCTCAACTCACCTTACTATACTATTTCAGGACTCACCAAAACCTTGAACCTCCTCGGATTTGAAACAGGCAAAGCCACCATTTCACGCTATATTTCTTATCTTACTGAAAGCTTTTTTTTGCGGAGCCTAGAGCTATATACACCCAGCATCAAAAAACGTATCAAAGCCCAGCGCAAACCCTACTTTATCGACAATTCATTCCTATTCCTCCTCTCTACCGAATTTTCCAATAATCTTGGGAGATTGATGGAAAATCTAGTTTTTAACAACTTAGAGTCTTCGTATTATTGGCAAAACTACGGGGACAAAGAAATCGATTTTGTGATCCGTAACCAAGAGATTACTACAAAGTTAATTCAAGTGAGCTATATCACCTCTCAAAGCGACATTAAATCCAGGGAGATCGACAATCTTGTCTTAGGGAGCAAAACCCTGCAATGTCATGATTTGAGTCTGGTCACCTGGGACCTCCAAGACACTATTCGTCATAACACAGATACAATCAAGCTAGTCCCGATATCTCATTATTTGCTCGGTCTAAAACTATGAAAAAGCGCGGTTTCACCCTCATTGAAGTTCTCATCGTCGTTACTATTGTCGCTCTCTTGGCTGTCATGGCCATTTTCCTCCTCCTCAACAACCTGGGCAAATCCCGCGACGGCCGGCGCAAAGCCGATCTCGACCGCATCAAAATCGCCTTTGAAGAATACTATGTTGACGAAAACACCTACCCTCCCAGTGATATCCTGGTCGACTGCAATAGCGGTGCTCTCAAGCCCTATCTCGGGAGCGTACCCTGCGACCCCAAAACCAAAAGACCCTATTGCTATCTCTACGACGCCGATTTTAATGGCCAAAACTATCGCCTCCTCTCCTCCCTCGAGTCTAGCGGAGATCCAATTATCGCCGACCTTGGCTGCAGCGACAGCGATGAGTACTGTGGCTACGAAGCCGAGTGCGTGGCTTATGGCTCGCGCTTCAACTACGGTGTCTCCTCGAGCAATGTGGTGGTCGCCAGCGAAAATATTGGTTCCGGCCAGATCGGTGCTAGCCCCTCTCCCTCACCCTCACCCAGCCTGGACCCACTCCCCTCCACCAACCCCGGCAACTACGCCTGCACTCCCTTTGGCAACTGCGACGACTACACCGGCAACCCGATCTTTCCTCAGTGCCCCATCAATTTCAGCGAGGGCGGTGACGATTCCCAGTGCTTCAACTACTGTCTGACCTCTCCCCAAAGCGCGCGTTGTCCCGGACAATAATATTGTGCATATTTTTGCTATAATGACATCAGTTATGTCTGGCCTACCTTCTTTTGTGACTAAATATTTTTGGGGAGACAATTTAGATGAGTTGTCGTGGGACAAACATCAAAAATATATCGTTCGGATCATCTTAAATCGAGGGGATACCAGGTCAGTCAGCTGGCTATTTGAGCGAGTGGACAAGAGTAGATTGGTCAGCGACTTAAATTCGTACAAGCTCAATCCCAAATCAGCCAATTTTTGGAGATTATACCTTTCATGAGCACATTATTTCACAAAGATACGCTGCCTCAGGGTACCGCCAAATTATTCAAAAATATTGAGTTAGCACAGCCCAGCTTTTTACAAGATTTTTACTTATCAGGCGGCACTGCCCTGTCACTACAACTCGGCCACAGAGAGAGCGAGGATTTGGATTTTTTTACAGAGCAAGACTTTGATCCTCGTAATATTCAAGTAGAATTAGAGAAGATAGGTAAACTTTCTGACATTGAGCTCGACCAAAACACTCTAAATGGATATTTAGATACCGTGAAAGTACAATTTCTAAGATACCCGTATCCTCTCATCGATCCAGTCGTCAATATTGGCGGAATTAAACTAAGTTCGGTTATCGACATTGCCTGCACCAAACTCCAAACCATTGGTATGAGAGGGAGTAAAAAAGACTTTGTCGACATGTTTATTCTGCTACAAAAGTACCCTTTAACAGAATTGATCACAAAATTGAAGGAAAAATACCAGCAAACTCAGTACAACCTACCACATATCCTCAAATCGCTCGTCTATTTTGTGGATGCTGAAGATCAAGCAATGCCGAGATTGCACCAAAAAATTACCTGGAATCAGGTGAAAGAAAAAATGATAGAAGTAATCAAAGAAATAAATCTATAATCCCATGAACATAAAATTTAAATCCGGCTTTACCCTCATCGAACTCTTGATCGTCATCGTCATTATGGGCATCGTCATGGCCCTCATCACCACCAATCTTTTTGGCGCTCGTCAGCGTGGCGGCGACAGTCAGAAAAAATCCAATCTCAAAGAGCTCAAAACTGCCCTCCAACTCTACTTCGTCGACTATCGCATCTATCCAGCAACCGACAGCGGTTTATATTTCAAGGCTTGTGGACAGGATGGTAATCAGCGCTGTCCCGTGTGTGCGAACGCCGATTTTGCCGCCGGGGGCACGGATGGCTGCCTGCGGGTCTACGCCAACAAACTTGAGCTGACAAATGGTCGCTTCCCCAATATCCGCTACTACCAGTGCAGCGGTGGCGACGACTTCCGCCTCAAAATTAGTCTCGACAATGCATCCGACGCCGATATCGCCGAGTCTAAAATCCGCTGTCCAAAAGCGACATGCCTACTATCGACTCTTGGTGAATACGGTGCCAACGATTATGTCCTTTGCAATAATTAGCTCAATCCGCTATATTTAACTCATGTTCACAACTACCTTGTTTGGCTTCCTCACCTTTCTTACCCCTCTATTTTTCTGGACACTTACTCCCAGTATCTTTGCCACCCCCAAAGAATTTATCATTGTCGCTGCTACCATCGTACTCATTGGCAACCTAGTCTATAGATTATTTAAAGGCGACCATATCCCCCTTTCTCGCTCCCCCCTCACTCTCCCACTTGTTCTTTTTATGGTCACAATTACTGCTTCACTAATATTCAACCCCGAGGGTAGACCAGAAGCGTTAGCCGGCAAAGCTCTCGTCCTCTTGGTCCTCCCCTCACTTACTCTCCTCACCCTCACAATTCGCGATCACACCCGTTTGACCCGTACAGTTACGACGGCACTACTCTCTAGTACCACCCTCCTTAGTTTACACTCGCTCCTCTCCCTTTCCTTCCTCTACCGCTCGGCTTATTTGCCTGAGTTTATGCAAAACATCGCCTTTACCCCCACGGGTTCTTACTTGACTACCCTCACCCTCATCTTGATCGGCTTGTCTTTAGCTGCTAGCCTCCTCAAGCACGACTCCACTGCCGTCAAAAATACCGCCGCTGGTTTGATCATCCTCCACACCATCGCCACCGTTGCGATAGTCTCGCTCATGCTCCCAGGTGGTAGCCTCTTCCCCTCCCTGCTCTCCTACCAAGCTAGTTGGAGTATCGCCCTAGATGCGCTAAAGTCGTTGCGTTCTCTGCTCTTTGGCATCGGCCTCTCCAACTACTCGCTCCTATATACTACTGTCAAGCCGCTTAGCATCAACTCTGGTCCGCTGTGGAATATGTTGCCCACCAGCTCCGCTTCAGAGCTACTTACCCTCCTCCCCACCGCCGGCATCCTCTCCACATTGTCGTTTCTCGTCCTTATCGCCAAAGGCATTGTCTGGAGTAGGACTACTCAGCTAGCCGTCCCCTTCGCTGTTGCTAGCCTATCTTTCCTAGTTTTACCCATCGCCTTACCCACTTATTTGGTATTCTTCCTTCTCCTGGCACTCATCGCCACGCGCCACACCGACCCCGTCGTCCTCTCACCCACTCAGTCACGCCTCACTGCCGGGGTACTCGTTGTCGCCAGCATATTTATCCTGATTGTTTCTGGCCGCTCGTATGCCAGTGAGTTCTTCGTCAAACAATCCCAGCAAGCTCTCCAGGCTGGCGATAGTCAAAGAACCTACGATTTATACCTGAGTGCCATCCGCTACTCTCCCCAAATTTCCGCCTACCATTCATCATTTGCCGAGATCAACTTCCGCTTGGCCAGCGCGCTGTCACAAAAAGAAACTTTGAACGACTCTGAGCGAGAAACCATCTCCCAGCTCGTCCAGCAAAGCGTGACGTACAGCAAAACTGCAATTTCACTGCGTCCCAATTCAGCTACCAACTGGATCGCTATCGCCAAAATTTACCAAAACCTGATCAACGTAGCCGAAGGTTCTGACAAATTTGCCCTTGAAGCATATACCCGCGCCATCGCACTCGATAGGGCCAACCCCGCTCTACGCCTTGAATTTGGCAACTTACTCTCCCAGCTAGCCAAAACCCAAAAAGAAGACGTCGACAAGTCCGCCCTCCTCTCCCGGGCCCAGGTCGAGTTTCAAACTGCCATCCAACTCAAGAGCGACTATGTCAACGCCTACTACAATCTGGCTAAACTTTACGAAGCCGAGTCCGACTATGTGGGTGCTGTAACCGCCATGCAGCAAGTACTCAAATATCTGGATGACACCAGCTCCGAGCACGCCAAAGCCTCCTCCGAGCTAGACATCCTCAAATCCAAGCTACCCAAGTCTACGCCCACTCCCTCGCCACTACCCGAATCTACCAGTGAGCTGACCGCTCCCTCCCCGCTCCCCTCACCCATCCCCGGCGGCCCGATTGAACTACCTTAATTGAGCTATACTTATTTCATGGCCATTCAATGTCGGCAATCCCTACCTCTTTTTTACCTCAATCTGGTCCTCGTCCTAGTATTTTCACTCCTCTTCCCACCCCTAGTCGGTGCGCTTGAATCATCCGCAATTCAACAGCTTGTCGACAATCTCCCATCTTCTGGTGGCACCATCACCCTCCCTGTAGGAGAACATGTCTTATCGACCGCCAATGGCTCTCTCGAATATTTTCCCAATGGCAATCCCATCCCCACTGCCATCCTCATCAACAAAAATCATGTTATTTTTCAAGGCGAGGGTCACGGCACTATTCTCAAGCTTGCTCCACACACAAAAATGCGCGTTATTTCAATCTCTTCCAGCCACGTCACCATTAAAAATCTAGTCATTGACGGCAACAAAACCCAGCGCAATGGCACTGTCCCCTACCCAGGTGGCGACGTGGTAGACGGGTTATTATATGGCAATCAAACAGCCTCCAATCTCGTTTTTGAAAATCTGGAAATCAAAAATGGAATCGAAGATGCTATGGGGTCATGGTTAGGAGAAAATATTGTTGGCAGAAACAACTACATCCATGACAATGGGACTCCACAAGCGGGGGCCGCAGGATTTTCCCTTTCTGGAGTTACACTCGGTCAGGCATATGCCAATAGGATAGAAAATAACACAGCAACCGGTATTTGGTCTTCATTTAATGCAAATGGTATAAAAATATTTAACAATACTCTTCGTAATAATGCCAGTGGGGGTATCACGATTGGCGGCGGGACTATTTCTGATGGTCTTGGACCAAATAATACAGGTTTTGAAATTCAAAATAATATACTATCTGGGAATGGTTCGACAGGGTTTGCCACCATAACGATATTCGCTTCCAAAAATGGAAGCGTAGTGAATAACACTATTGAAACTAGCGCGTACGACAATATACAAATTGGTGGAACGGGCGCAATCCATGCAGTCAACTGGAAAATTATGGGCAACACATGCACAGGTCCTATTGGAATAAGAAATCTAGGCAACGCTGACGCTATTATTCTACAGTCAAATACGTGCCAAACAAACTTTACCCAAAATACTACTCCCGGCGACCTCAATGCCGACGGCGAAGTAAATATCTTTGATTACAACCTCCTCCTGGCAGAATTTGGCACCAAATATACCATATTCGACTACAATGCCATCGTTGCCAATTATGGAAAATAAAATCTGTACTTACTCAATACGCCAGATCCTGAGTTCCTGCCTGTTGATTACCGGATTTCTTTTGTTACCTGGTATTGCTCACGCCGGTACAACTCCCAACTTCACTCTCGAATTCGGCCCCATCGAAACAGTTTACGACTACTCTACTGAACACTGTTTTGAGTGGGACATCCCCGACTTTACCGCCAGGGCGCTCGTAGACGCCAACGGCAATCTTCAGCTCTACACCAGCAATCAACAAAACCTCAAAGCGACTGGTGACAATCTCACGGATATTAGGCACAATTGTTTCTCCATTATGCCGTCACACAACAATCCCGATCCACGCGCCTATGATGATTTTGAGTTTATTACTTCACCCTATACCCTCAATGGACAAACCATCTATGGCCTTACCCATACTGAATATCATGCCAAAGATTATAACAATTGTGACTCTGCTAATCCCCTGGACTGCTGGTGGAACTCAATTAATTTTGTCGTCTCAACCGATCAAGGAGCCACGTTCACCCACTCCACTCCGCCTACCCACAACGTCGCCAACACTTCAATTAATGTTAGTCGCAATAACACCCAAGGTCATATAGGATTTTTCCAACCCAGCAACATTCTCTTTCAAGATGGTTATTACTACGCCAAAATGACTGTTATCACTCCCGGAGTCCCGCTCGTTAATAGCAATGGCTCACCAGGTGGCGGGATTTGTGTCATGCGTACCAATAATCTGGCTGATCCCAACTCCTGGAAACTCTGGGACGGTCAGGGATTTAATCTTTCTCCCAAAGGCGTCCCTTCATCAGGCAATTGCGCCAACACGTTCCGCACCGATTGGGATTGGCATAAGAGCACGTATCTTAATAAATTTGTCATAGTAGGCGCCATCCCTCAAGGAATGATTCAGACTTCATCTACGCTGACCCAGCCCGATACCCCTATGTTCTTTTTTAAAAATGCAGAACCGCAAGAAGGCACAACCATGTACTATACATTCCTCCAACCAGGTGCCGAAACCCGCAACTTTGAAGATATTAGCCGTTCACCTTGGCTCTATTTTATGGGCTGTGGAGCAGAAATAGATTGCAGTCAAGGATGGGGAGTTAATCGCGACCTCAAACGCATCCGTGTCCGCTTCAACAAACCTGAAGATGTGGGTAAATACGACGTGCTCGATCTCCGGTTCAACGAGTACAAGGGTAGTAAAACGCTTGATAGCTCTTTCTACGGCAACGACGGCACACTCTCCGGTAATGTCAATTTCCAACAAGATGGAGACACCAAATTTGCCCACTTCAGCAATAATCCAGGCAACATCACTGTCACTGATCACAACAGCCTGCGTCTAACTAGTAATTTTACCTTCACCGCCCGTATCCGCACTACCCAAATCCCTGCTCCCAATACCTACCCCCCTATCCTCCTTAAACAAGGTGCATCTCGCAGTTATGGCATCTTCTTGACCCCAGACGGTAAAGTTCACCTGAGTCTTTCTAACGGTTCTGGTTTAGCCAGCTCTGTCTCCAAACAAAAAATTAACGATGGTGTTTGGCATGATGTTCAAATTACCTTCTCCGACGCTACCGGGATTGCAACTTACGTCATTGATGGCAAATACGACAGTCAAACCAATCAAGGTGGCAAACTTAGCGATGGAAATAGCAACGGCAATCTAACTGTCGGCGGCAATGCTTTTATTGGTGATCTTGATCATGTTACTCTATACAACTATCTTCTCACCACCCCCCCACC
>CAYGFS010000032.1:0-11011 GCA_964349305.1 uncultured Pseudomonadales bacterium | reverse complement strand
TTTGCAAACAATAGCTAGAAACACGCTGACCCATAGGTCACACCTCTCCGCAAGGAGACTCTGCAGGAATCTGCGGATGAGGTGTGACGCTGAAGGGATTGTTTGGCTGGTGAGGCGATGGATTCCGGTGATCGGAGGATCACGGGATTGGGTGGCAGCCATGGCTACTTGAGGAAAACTAAATACAGTTCAAGTTTACCATTGCTCGGCATGTTCGCTTTGGTGCCGTATGACATCAAATCCTCGAGGAAGGGAATATAGGGTTTGAAGTCATCGTCGTTGTACAGCGAAGACAGCGTGGTTGAGGTGTAATTCTCGCAGTCAGAGCCAGTACCGACGAAGGTTCCAGGGTCGCCTGAGTCGTTGTTGCAAAGCACCCAGTAGAGCTGCCCGCCGTTGTAGTTCGCTTCGACATATGACAAGTCGCCAAACCACACATTGTTGCTGTCGCGCCCGACTTTAACCGCTTTCCAGGTTTCGTTCTCGCAGTAGACGAAGTATTGCCCGAAATCATTGAAGATTTCTTCTTCGTCGTCAATGCGAATGCCTGCCAGGTTTTCAAAATCCTGATCAGTGACCTGGTAGTAGTACGGTTGCAGTGGACCACCAGTGCGGGCGTAGATGAGGCTCATGGCACCGATGCCTTCGACGCCGGTATTACCGAGCATCTTACCACCAACGACATACACAAGGCCTTCGTCTTCGGGGCCGCAGGAGAACTTGCTGTTGTCGCCGCGGGGAAGGGTGTTGTCGTCATTTGGCTGCTCGGCGGGGGAAGCGGGGGAAGCGCCAGCAGGGACGACATCGATCGGGTCGCGGGTTTCAACGTCAACGAGCTCATTAATTCCGGCCATGATTTCGGCAGAATAGTAAAAGCCAACAAGGCCGACTACACTGCACATGACGCAGAGAGCGAGCGTGACGATGATGGCAAATGCCCAAAGGCAGCCATTGTTGCTCTTTTGAGGAGCGGGGGTAGAAGGTTGTTCCATCATGATATTGTGTCCTTTCAAGACAGTGTCCTCTTTACGAGGGTTTGGGTGAAAAAAATTTGGGGTTTCAGGGGGTATTTCTAGACTTTGCAGAGTCTCCGAAAAGAGGGGACATTTGTATATCCACTCGTGCCGGAGACCCCGCTACCTGTAATGAAAGGTTTCGCGTGTTTCTAGCTTGTTAAGGTGCCTCGTCTTATATGACAGTCGTGGCGCAATGCCAGTGTGTCGCAATCGACGAGCCTATCCCTTGCGGGACAGGGTAAATGGGGCGTAAGTGAAAAATCACTTTAACAGGCCGCCCCATTAACTCTGGCTTTAACAAACAGGTTGGAAACGAAAAATGGTGTGTATTAGATGAGCCTGTTAAAGCTCGCGAATGATACCATGTTATAGGACGTTTGTCAAGCCTATGGGACTACTTTTGGAAATAGATGCTGTCGATATTGAATGGCACTGAAGCGGGGATTGTGCCGACTGGTTCGATAATGATACCAGAGATAGAATCCAGATCAATGGAGTCTGTTGAAATGCGGTTTTGACCGTTTACCAGTGAGTATGGTTTAGAGAGTTTCTCGTCGTACGATTTGAAGCGAATTGACAGCTGATCAGGATTGTCCAGCTTAATAGTAAAGAGGAAGCTTTGATAATCAAATGGGTCGAGGCGACGAGAGGTATTGAGGTAGAACCCAGAGCTAGGATGGAACTGGGTATTGATTGATTCACTAAACTGATTGGTGATACCCCATGAGTAGTCGGCAAAACCAGATTCGAGGAAGTCGGAAAAAACGTAATGCCTGGAGGGATCTGGGTCAAATGTGGGGAGAGTGAAGGGCGATTTGGCTCCTGCCAGGCTATTTTTGACCAGTAAACCATATGAATTGGGGGTAAAGCTCTCCTCGTCTGAAAGGAGACAGGGACAGCCAGCAGAGGTGAAATGCCAGGCAGTCCAGCCCAGGTCGAGTGCGTCGGCGTAGCCTAGAACATTACGCACGTCAGACTCTGACATAGACAACTTGTCGTCGGTGCCAAACTCTCCCAAGAATACAGGATACTCCAGAGCGGTTTGACCAAAGTAGCCGGGGAACTCGGCGGTACGGTTGTAGGGGTTGCTGCGGTAGACGATATTACTGTAGGGAAGGGGCGAATCTAGCCAAGCGTTGATATCACGACCCCAGTCGAGCCCAGTTACCATGATCATGGAGCTGGGGTAAATGGTTCTAATCTGGGGGATGAGAGAGTTGTATGTTGACTCGAGCTGTGCAAACGAAATGTCCCTGGGTTCTGCCAAGAGGTCGTAGATAATATGAGGATCACCCTGGTACCTTTTGGCGATGGCGAGCCACATCTTGATCCCGGTGCTATCAGGCAAGGATTGGTTTTCGCCAAACCAGGGGTGGATAATGACATAAAGACCGTTCCTTCTGGCGGGAGTCAGGATTTCTCTCTCGAGAGTGAGGAAAAATTCGGCTGGGTTGGCGGCAAATTCGTGCTGGTAGGCACGAGTGCGGATCACGTTCACGTGCCAATCTTTGGCGGCTACCTCGATCGCCTGAGGGTTCCAGTTGTCATATTCTGCGCCCCAGTTGGTACTGATAAGGTTGACTCCGCGTAAACGGACAGGATTGTTTTGAGTGTCTAGGATTTGGGTTCCCTGGGTATGGAGGGGAGAAAGCTGGGGATATGACTTGTTTCTGTGCTGGTAGTCATATCTCAGCAAATTGATTTGAGGATTGAATTTTTTGTATCCTAAATAAATCAGAGGACTAAAGACAAATAGGAGGATTAAGAGAATTTGGAGACGGACGAGTAGGATTTTCATATTCTAATAGTAGCATGTGTGAGAAAGATCTAGTTGACCTGAGATCGCTCCACTTGGTAACGTGAAATGAGGAGTGAATAGGTATGACTACTGGGTATCCATTTGTTGCTATTACGAAAAATAAAGATATAGGCTACTTTGTATCAATCGATACCCTAGAGTCAAAAGGTGCTCCCGACGAGTTGATTCAAGCCCTCGTTCATGGTCCACTAAAGTTGGCTACAGAGCTAATGAGTAAATGGAGCGGACAATTTATTGTTGAACCTAACCCGAGCTTGCAATATGAAGATTAACTTTCCATATCTCAGAAAGAAAACGAATGTTCTAAATAGCTTGCGAATAGAAGTGATGTCGGACTCGATGCGGGTGGGTAAGACCACGGCGGTCAAAGTAATTGCAGATGGACTGCGGTTGCGAGGGAGGCAGGTGAGCGAGAGCTACGAAGACTGGCAGCACAACCCATACCTGAAGAAGAGCTATAGTGATCCGGCCAAGAACTTCCTGGAGTCGCAGAAATGGTTTATCCGGCGCAAACATCAACAAATTGTTGATGGCTTGGGAACCCCACTTCGCTCTACGAGCTTCGAGGGGGCGCGGCAGGTCTTTATACAGGATGTAAGTCCTGAGATGGACTATTGCTACGCTGAGACCAATCGACGGCTAGGTAGAATGAGCGACGAACATTTTGCCGAGTACGACACGTACTTCCGAAGTTTGGATTGGGGAGTGGCTCCCGCACCTGACCTAATGGTTTATCTACAAGTGAGTGATGATGAGCTACTAAAGCGAGCGGAAGCATCCAGGCGAGAGTTTGAAACGGTTGAGGCAGATTATTTCCTGATGATGAAAAAAGTAAATAGAGAGTGGCTGAGCGGAATCTCAAATCATAAACCCGCCTTGCCGCGAGGCAGGTTCTCCAATTCTCAAATGAATATATTGGTGATTGATACGGACAAGCTGGATTTTGCCCATGATGAGAGTGCTAAAAGAGAGCTAGTGGAGCAAGTAGCCAAGGAGATCGGACTATGATGGTCCGGTCTAGTGCTGAGCACCCACTGCTGGGAGATAGTTTTGTCGCTATGGTGGATTTGCAGCGTGATCCCCAAGGTTTATTTGCACAGGACAATGTGCTCGCACAAGTCCTGCCAGCTCTGGTGGAGTTTGTGGAACATCGACCAATTAAGTGGGCTTTTAACCTGAGCCATGGGTTAAACGGAATCTTTGGCATGATGGGAGTGGAGCAGGGCGAGCTCCATGAAGTGTTGCCGCCACATGTGGCAAAATCGAGTGTGGATGGGAGAGCCTCTAAAGAAATGGTGGATGTGTATTGGTTTGGGGCTTTGTGGGAATCACTAAGGTTGATAGGCGCAGACTCTGACAGATCTGGTCAACTAGGGTCGGTTCAAGGGGTTTTGGGGGAACTAGCTCGGATTGCACAAGAATATCCCAGGCTTCAACCTGCGCTTACAGTACGGACTGTTCACGAGACGAATAAGAGGAATTATCCATTTGCACTCTATGCAGCTGGACGGGGAGAGGATATACGCGCTATGAGTCAGCGTAATACGGCAGTTGATCAAAAAATGAAAGTGCTACGTACAGCGTTGTCGCCTGAGCGAATCTTACCCCCGGAAGTTAGTGATGCACTAAATGGTGGGTATCCTACAATCCCCGCGCGGTTTGCCTGGGTACAAGGTGCTGCGGCTGCGTATGAGGCGGCACATGCGATGTCGATAGGTTCCTAAGCAAATTGGTTGCAAAATCTTATAACAGTACTATAATGAGCCAAAACTACTTAGGAGGTGTGTATGAATTTAACAGATAAAAAGGGTGCGATTACAGTGTTTATTCCCCACTCACTGGGTATTTTTTCAAAGTCTTTAGATCCTATGGAAATTTATCAAAAGGGTGTTAGTTTAACGGGTGGCGAAGATGGTGAGACTTTCGTCGGGACATTGAATGCATTAGAAGAGTTGGGATTGGGAGATATTGTTTCGCGCGTCATGAATGTTGCAGCTGATATGAAAGATCGATCAACAGGTACGTTATAGGTTGTTGGAACGTAGTGTTGTAATGATTTTTTTGGCGACTTTACGAATATCTTCTTCTTTGTAACCGCGAGAGGTAAGGGCAGGTGTACCAAGGCGTAATCCGGAGGGATTCCAGGGTTTGCCGGTTTCACCGGGAACGGTGTTTTTGTTGGCGATAATCCCGACTTTTTCTAGGGCGAGGGCGGCGTCTTTACCATTCCAACCCCGAGAGCGGAGGTCAACGAGGACGAGATGTTTATCGGTGCCGCCAGATACGACATCAAAACCGGCCTTCATTAGCTCGTCGGCCAGCACCTGAGCATTTTTGACTACCTGGCTGGCATACGCTTTAAATTCTGGTTGCATCGCTTCGTGGAGGGCTACGCCGATACCGGCAATGCTGTGATTTTGGGGTCCGCCTTGGAGCGCGGGGAATACGGCCCCGTCGATGGCGTCTGCGACGCTTGACGGGGTAAACTCCGTCGATTTTAATTTGATATTTTTGTTCGCAAATATCATGGCGCCAATAGGACCACGCAAGGTCTTGCGGGTGGTCATGGTGACGACGTGGGCATGGGGGAAAGGCGAGGAGTTGGCTCCTCCTACGATCAGCCCAGCTTCGTGGGCGACGTCGGCCATGTAGATGGCGCCGACTGAATCGGCGATCGCCCTCATGCGAGCATGGTCTATCTCCCGGGGATAGGCAGTGCCGCCGCTGATGAGGATTTGTGGTTTGACCTGTTCGGCCACAAACTGGATGTTGTCGTAATCGAAGACTTTGGTGGCTGCGTCAACTGAGTAGAAATGGGTGTTGTAGATGCGGGCGGTAAAACTAATGGGTTTGCCGGTGTCGGGGAGTTTCCAGCCGTGGCTCAGGTGGCCACCGTCATAGAGCGACATGCCAAGCATGGTGTCGCCGGGGTTGAGCAAGGCAGCGTAAACGGCAAAGTTGGCGATCGTGCCAGTGACTGGCTGGACGTTCACGTGCCACTGGTCCTCGGTGAGACCAAAAGCTTGTAGGGCGCGAGCCTCTACTAGAGACTCGATTTGATCGATAAACTGATTGCCTTGGTAATAACGTTTGAAAGGCTGCCCCTCGCTGTATTTGTTCATCAGGACAGAGCCAACGGCTTCTTTGACGGCGTTGCTGACAAAATTCTCAGATGGGATCATCTCGAGATCAGATTGCTGACGTTTTTCCTCGGATTTAATTAGATCGAAGATCTCGGGGTCGGTTTGTTGCAAATTCATAGCCATATTATATCTTATTTGTTCGTTCTGGTTCGGAGTATCGTCACGCAAAAAATCAGTCATATTTTTCTGGTGAAAAATTGACTTCTAACTCGGCTACCCGCCTGCGTAAGAATATCTCTCCTTCGTAGAGAATCAGGGTATTCTTGATGCCAGGAGTATCGGCTCCGCCGATAGAAATATCCGCATTAATGTTTTTTGACTGTGAGATACTCCTGCACCTATCGCTCACATGACGTGCCAGTGTAAGATATAGATATGATTTTTGACGGAAGAGCCTTTGCCAGAGAAATAGAAGCCACCCTTCGCCAAAGGCTACGGAGTGGTGTGCGGGTGCCTAAAATAGTTAGTGTCCTGGTGGGAGATGACCCGGCGAGTATTTTGTATACAAAACTGAAAAAAGCTGCAGCAGAGCGAGTGGGGATACTATTTGAAATATATCATTACACCAATGAACCATTAGACCATTTAAGCAACAAGATACAGGAAATTGGTGCAAGCGGGGACGTGACGGGAGTGATGGTACAGCTGCCGATCCCGGGTCTGCACGGACATGCCCTGCAGGAAGTATTGGCGACGATCCCGCGAGATAAAGATGTGGACGGATTGCGGTGGGAAGAATCGGGAGTGATGCCCGCAACGGTAAGAGCAGTGTTGTCGATTGTGGATAAGATTATTGAATCACAAATCATAAATTCTCAAATTCTCAAATCTGGCAACTACGTGGTACTTGGAGCAAGAGGGGCGGTGGGGAGACCGCTAGTACATTTTTTGCGGAAACGAGGGCTGGAAGTAGCGGAAGTAGAGTGGGATACTCCCGAGCCTACGAGGATTATCCTTGCAGGGGAGGTAGTGATATCTTGTGTAGGGAAAGCAGGGATTGTGATAGGAGAGATGGTGAAGGAGGGTGTGGTGGCGATCGATGTGGGGATGAGTGAGAAGAAAATCTCAAATCACAAATTCTCCAATTCTCAAATTAATACGGTCGTTGGCGATATGACTCAGGAAGTATATCAAAAGGCATCAGTGGCAGTACCTGTGCCTGGCGGAGTGGGACCAGTCACTGTGGCCAGCTTGATGGCGAATGCGGCTGAGATTACCAAAAAGGTCTGACCTTCCCTTCGGGTTGGGCACTTCCTTCAAGGTCAGACCTTCTTACCGCCCGTTGGTTTCTAGATTGCTCATTGCACGTATGAATACCTCTTGGTACAATACCTGGGTTATAAAAATCTACATCTAGAGACAAATCTCCTGCGATAGTAGGGTCTCTAGAGAAGTACAAGGAGATAAAGATATGGCAACCGCCAAAAAGGCAGTGAAAACTGCAACAAAGAAAGTAGTTAAGAAATCCCCCAAAGTGGTCGAGAAGAAGGTGGTAGAAAAAGTTGAGAAGGTTGTGGTGGTGGAAAAAGTGGCTGAAGCTCCCAAGGAAGTAAACCCCCCTACGCCAAAGGCTACGGAAGGGCAAGCGGAATTTGAAAAACTACCCAGCTTAAAAGACATGCTCGAGGCAGGTGTACACTTTGGTCACTCGATCAAACGCCGCAACCCCCGGATGGATGAGTACGTTTATGCCGTCAAAAATGGCGTGCAGATCTTTGACCTGGTCCAGACCCGCAGCGCTCTCTCTGCTGCCTGTAATTACATCGTTGAGGTGGTAGCGGGGGGTGGCCAAATCCTCCTGGTCGGTACCAAAGCTCAGGCTGCTGAGACAATCAAAGCCGAAGCGGAGAAAATGGGCGTAGCCTTTATGACTACTCACTGGGTGGGTGGACTCTTTACCAACTGGGAACAGATCAAGACTCGGGTAGACAAGCTCGTAGACATGAAAAAGAAGTACGAGGCCGGTGAGTACAAGAAATACACCAAAAAGGAACAGGTTCTACTCAAGCGTGAAATTGACCGTTTAGAGCGGATGTATGGTGGACTTGTGACCCTAAAGGGTCTCCCCAAAGTGGTCTTTATCGTCGATCCCACCCGTGAAATTACCGCCATGCGAGAGGCGACCCACAGGGAGATCCCGGTCGTGGCCATCGTGGATACCAATGGTGACCCAACCGGGATTGCTCACGTCATCCCAGCCAACGACGACGCGCTCAAGTCGGTGGTCATGCTGACGCTTGCTATCACGGCAGCGGTAGAGAAAGGGCTCAAGCTAAACAAGGAGAAGAAATAATATGACAATAACTGTTGATCAAATCAAAGAACTGCGAGAGGAGACTGGCGCGGGGATTATGGATGCAAAACGTGCGCTTGAGGAAGCGCACTTAAATTCCAAATTCCAAACACCAAAATCCAAACTAGATGAGGCAAAGAGAATTTTGGAAGCAAAGGGCGTAAAGAAAGCGGAGTCAAAAGCTGAGCGGGAAACAGTGGCTGGGCACGTATTTTCCTATGTCCACTTTAACGGTAAAGTGGGATCGCTGATTAAGATGGCCTGTGAAACTGACTTTGTGGCCAAAACTGAAGACTTCCAAACCCTAGGCAAGGAGATCGCGATGCAAGTAGCTTCGATGAAGCCAGAAAGTGTGGACGAGCTCCTCAAACAAGACTATCTGCGCGATACCAGCAAGACGATAGAAGGCATGGTCAAGGCGTTGTCGGGTAAAACCGGCGAGAATATCCGGGTCCTTGCCATCGCTTCGATGTAAGA
This sequence comes from uncultured Pseudomonadales bacterium, assembly GCA_964349305.1. Classification (GTDB taxonomy): domain Bacteria; phylum Patescibacteriota; class Microgenomatia; order UBA1400; family UBA12108; genus CAJAUT01. The sequence continues at coordinate 2,263 of CAYGFS010000032.1, read as the reverse complement.
CCCGTGATATCATAATCAGATGTTAACGATTCTGGTTTTGTCTCTCCTTGTACTCCTCCACGAACTGGGCCATTTCCTGATCGCCAAATTGTTTGGGATCCATGTACTGGAGTTTGGGATCGGGATCCCGCCCAAAGCACTCAGACTTTTTAAGTATAAAGAAACCGAATATACGCTCAACTGGCTGCCGATCGGTGGGTTTGTGCGGCTGGCAGGTGAGGAAACAGATCCGACCCTGTGGGAGCGGATCAATCCCCTGACTCACGGCCACATGTTTTTTGCCAAGCCGGCGTGGCAGAGAGCGCTAGTGATTATTGCGGGTGTGACCATGAATTTCTTGATAGGTATCCTGATGTTTAGCGTGGTGTATGCCAAACTGGGCATACCGCAGTTTGCCGGGCAGCAAGCCATGGTGAGCGCGGTGGCGAAAGATTCCCCGGCTGACCTGGCGGATATTGAGGTGGGACAGGTGCTAGTCAGGGTAGGGGAGACAGAGATCAAAACAGCTGATCAATTTGTAGAAATAGTCAAAGACAAAAAAGGCCAAATGGTGAGTCTGTATTTGGCCAAAATGGATAGTAATGGAGAGGTGTCGGACTCATCCCGTATCGTGGAGCTGATCCCGAGGGAGAATCCACCAGAGGGGGAGGGAGCGATAGGTCTGGGAATAAGTACCGTACCGATTGTGACGTATGAAAAAAAGGTTTGGTACAAGGCGCCATTTTACGGGGCGGTCGAGGGGATGAAGGAGGCGCTGGCGTGGAGTCGCGAATTTGTCCGCGTGTTTATGCACCCGGTGGAGCTACTGAAAAATGTGAGTGGACCGGTGGCGGTCGTGAAAGTGGGTCAGCAGGCGGCGAGCGAGGGTTGGGTGACGATGATGAGGTTTGGGGGGATTATCTCGCTAAACCTAGCCATCTTCAATTTGCTGCCGATTCCAGCACTCGATGGTGGGAGGCTACTGATGATAGTACTCGAGAAAATTGTGGGGCGGAAACGGGTGGTAAAGGCAGAGCGGTATGTGAATGGAATAGGGATGATCTTGCTCATCACCCTCCTGGTCGTGGTGACGGTGAAGGATTTGTTTTTTAGTTAAATAGTTAAATTTGAATTGTGATACTGCGCTTGTTTGTTTTGTGGGGGAGGTTGTTCCGGTGAAGGAGAGGAGCTGAATGCAAGTTGTTTTCAATGGCCTAGGCCATTGATATCGCAAGCCATGATAGGCCCGCGACGAATATTGCCCAGCCGACAAGACGCCAACTGTCTTTCTTTTAGGATTGACAGGTAACCCTGTCACTCAATTGTTACCTTTCGGTAATAATCAAGATTCCAGGGTCAACTATCCAAGCGCAGTATGTTAAAGTACGAGACGAAAACAGTAATGCACAGCTATTGTGCTGACTATTTTTTGTCGAGTAGATGATACCATTTGATCTGGTAATCGTCAACTATAGGACATGAAGTGTTGCGTGTTAGAATGAAGCTATGACTAAGATGATTGTGACGCACATCCATCCAGATCTAGACGCCATCATGAGCTCGTGGATGCTGGTGCGGTTTGACCAATCGCGTTACGGCGACGCCAAGTTTGAGTTTGTACCTGCTCCCACTACCTACAAAGGTCTCCCCCCAGACAATGATCCCAAGGTTGTGCACGTGGACGTGGGAGGGGGCAAATTTGATCACCACAAGCCCGGTGGCTTTAGCACCTGTGCCTCCAAACTGGTCTGGGAAGAACTGGTGGCCGAGGGACTAATCTCGCCAACCGACGAATCCCTCAAACAAATGGTAGATATTGCCATGGAGGTCGATACCTTTGCAGATTGTTATTGGCCGGGTACGGATCACCCTCGGATGGCTCTCATGCTCCACGAGATCATCCCAGCCTTACATAGACTGCAAACTCACGATAACGAAGCAGTCCTGCGAATGGTGTTTGTGTATCTGGACGGGGCGTACCAGCGGCTTAAAGACTGGGCAAAGGGCAAAGAAGCGGTGAATGAAGGGGAGGAGTTTGAGAGTGCGTGGGGGAAGGGAATAATAGTTACGACAGCAGCAGATGATGTGTCTAAAACGGCGCAAAAAATGGGTTACGAGATCGTGGTGATCCAGGATACCCAGAAAGGATTCCTCAAAATAAAAACTGCTCCAGGCGTAAAACTGCCACTAAAGCCGTTGTATGATAAAATAGTGACACGTGAGAATCCTGAGCGGTGGGTCTACCACAACTCTGGACACATGTTGTTCTCGGGGTCAGATAAAG
>CAYGFS010000031.1:0-11078 GCA_964349305.1 uncultured Pseudomonadales bacterium | reverse complement strand
ATTAGCTCCAATAGCTCAGTTGGATAGAGCAACTGCCTTCTAAGCAGTAGGTCGGAGGTTCGATTCCTCCTTGGGGCACTTATTTTTTGGACATGTTTCCATGAACCAGCTACAACAGGCCGACAGGAACATCAGGCTCTATATCTTCATCCGCATCTTTGCCAAGCGCGTCTTTTTGCCCCTTACCGCTCTCTACTTTATCGATACCGCCGGCTTTACTATCCGCGATATTGGCCTGCTCTCAGCCTTCTTTTCAATTATCCAGCTTCTCGCCGAAGTTCCCACCGGCTACTTCGCCGATCGCATCGGTCGGATCATGAGCATCCGTGTTGGTGCGATCCTGGCCGCGCTGGCCACCACCATCTACGTCTTCATCCACCATAAAACCGGCATTTACCTCGGAGTCATGCTCGAAGCACTCGGTTACTCATTCCTCGGTGGGGCAGGGGAGGCACTCATCCACGACTCGCTCGTGATCAAAAAACAAGAACACGAATATACCAAATTTATGAGTCGCACCATGTCGCTCTCTCTCATCGCCAATGCCCTCCTCATTACCTTTGTTCCCATGACCTATGCTTGGAATCCGGCCTATCCATTTGCCATCGGTACCCTGGCCTATATCCTGCTTTTCACCGCCGCCATGTTTATGCACGACGTGGAACACGTGGCCACAGTGGTCAAACTCAAAATCCCCGTGCTCAAACAAATTGTGGGCAAAAAGAACATCCTGCTCTTTGGTCTCTCTTTCGGTGTCATCGCCGCTCTCTACACCTCTCCAGCCGACATGTTCAATGTAGCCCTGCGTGAATATGGGGTCCGCATCGACCTCATCGGCTGGATTTATGGCTTGGCCAGTGTCGTGGGAGCTGCCATGGGACCATTTATCCACTATCTCCGCCACATCAAGTTATCTCACTATTTGCTAATCGACCTTGTCATACTTATCGCCACTTACCTAGCAGCCTACACTGGCAATCCATACGTGCTCGGATTGACCATGATCATTGGCATTGGCTTCTGGCGCTATCGTCGCATTATCTACCAGAGCTACTTACTCAATATCTATCCAACTTCGTACAAAGCGACACTGATCTCCGCCATGAACAATCTTGAGCAGCTCAATGCCATCTGGTTGCCGCTCCTTATCACCGGCGCCATCCACTATACCTCCACCTCCGCCGGCCTCGGTCTCATCGGGGTCTTTGTGCTCGCCGTCGCTCCCGTTTTCTATTATTCTTCTCTCAAATTCTTCCACCGTGACCCCACCCCTGTAGCACTGGCGCCCGCCACCGCCTCTGTAGTATAGTCACTCTATGCAAAACAAAATCAACGTCGCCCTCGGTATTATCATCCTGATAGTCGTCGGCGTTATCGCCCTCAAACCAAGCGGTGACAAAGCCGGACCAGTTGAAGATCAAAATGTATTATCAAAACCACAGGAGAATAGCCCTATGCCATCTACCAGTACCAGCGTCAAAGGCGCCAAACAATACCAGCAAGCGGAGCAGGTCATCAAAGCCGGCAAGGCTTATACCGCCACCCTCAAAACCTCGGCTGGTGACATCGTGGTCGAGCTGTCTAAAGATACTCCGATTACTACCAACAACTTTGTTTTTCTCTCGCAGGAAAAGTTTTACGACGGCGTCATTTTCCATCGCGTCATCCCGAGTTTCATGATCCAGGGCGGAGATCCTACCGGTACCGGCATGGGCGGACCCGGCTACAAATTTGCCGACGAAAAATTCACCGGTGAGTACAAGCGAGGTGCCATCGCCATGGCCAACTCAGGGCCCAACACCAACGGCAGCCAATTTTTTATCATGCATGCCGACTATGCCTTGCCGCCCAACTATGTCATTTTTGGCATGACTAACAGTGGTCTGGACGTAGTCGACAAAATTGCGGCTAGTAAAACTGGAGCCTCAGATCGTCCAGTTGAGCCCGTCACCATTACCACTATTGAGATTAGCGAGAAATAATGGTCACCATCACTGGGGGACTGCTAGACAAACTTAAACTTAAAAATCCCGCCGTTTATGCCTGGTTTGTCTCTCGCGGGGTCGATCTCCACAATTTACAAAAATACACAACCGGCATGGCGCTCGCCATTTCCCTCGCCATTGGTCAGCCCGCACCTTCGGTCTCAGCCACACAGCCAGCCGAGCTAATAGCCTCCACTCGCGTCATCGAACCCAGCGAGCTCAAAGGTAAAAACGACGTCGAGCGCGCCAACCTTGTCTGGGCACGCTATGGCTACTTGATTCGTCATGCTGCCGAGGAATATGGTCTGGATCCCAACCTGATCTTTGCTACCATCATGGTCGAGTCAGGGGGCAACACCTACGCTATCCGCCAGGAACCCCGCATTCACGACGCCTCTTACGGTCTCGGTCAGCTACTATATGGTACCGCCCGCGGGATCGGCTACCGGGGCAAGCCCGAGGGGTTATTTGACCCGGCCGTGAACATCGATTTAATCGCCAAGTACCACAAGCGCAATTATGATCACTACCAGGATTTGGATTCTCAGGAGCTTACTGTAGCCTACAATACCGGCTCGCCCTACAAAAGACCCCATCCAGGACATATAGCCAAATTTGATAAATGGTACAACTCACTCGCCAATTTGGAGGTAGATCTCTCATGAAAGATCGCAAAGACCAGCAGCCGAAAGTAGAAAGCCAGTCATACTTTGAGAAGTTGGAGACAGCCAACCCCATCCAGGCATCCCAATCAATCGTTGCCAAAATAATGCAACAACTAGCCAAGTTTAAAAAATCAGACGAACTCTCAAAGAACTCGTAACTTTAGGTTATAATACAAAAGCAACTTGGTGGGCGTAGGTTCACATCGAGTCCGAAGGACCCGAGATATGTATCCAGACGCGAAGCTGTCTGGGATACCAGTTGGTTACCGTAGCGGGTCGGAGTTTTTCAAGCTTTAGGATATAATGTGCTTCGTACGTCTTGGTGGGCGTAGCTCAGTTGGTTAGAGTGCCTCCCTGTGAAGGAGGATGTCGGCGGTTCGAGCCCGCTCGCCCACCCCAAGTATATCAATCCATATCACTAATATGGTAAAGAGTGAGTGATATAAAAGCTAATCTAAGCATCAATAATATGTTGTCCCAGATACGCTTCTTGACACTATTTCCTCTAATATGGTATGGTCAATATATTAGACTTATACCATATTAAGCCTATGTACTTAGAACAAAAAACAATCGAAAGACTTTCAGCTAAACACAAACAGTTACAGTCAGCACGGCCATTATCACCTACAATCGTCGCCAAACTTCGCGAACGCTTCATGCTCGAAATGACTTACAACAGTAATGCCATCGAGGGCAACACTCTTACGCTCAAAGAGACCTACCTTGTACTAAGTGAGGGTATAACAATCAAGGGCAAATCTCTTAAAGAGCATTTGGAAGCCAAAAATCATCATGAGGCGCTTGAATTTATATTTGAACAAGTTGAGCACGACTCACAACACACTATTTCAGAACACTTGATCCGAGAACTTCAAAGCTTGGTCATTGGTAATATTGATAAATCCATTGCAGGTACTTACCGCGACGTAGAAGTAGCAATCACAGCCTCCAGTCACCAGCCACCACTAGCTACCGAAGTTCCAGGCAAAATGGCAGATCTAATCAACTGGTACCGTAAAGAACATATAAAGCTGAATCCTATTGAAATTTCCGCCATCTTGCATCACAAACTCGTTAATATCCACCCCTTCGCAGATGGTAATGGGAGAACTGCACGACTACTAATGAATATAATCCTGCTACAAGCAGGCTATCCGCTCGTGATTATTCTCAAAAACGATCGCCGTAAGTATTACGACACCTTGGCGCAGGCCGACGTAGGCAATATTGATCCATTTATTACTTTTATTGCGAGAGCGGTGGAGAGATCGTTAGATTTATACCTAGAGACTGTTACCAAAAATCGTCCAAGTTCTGCTCAGTTTATATCTCTTAGCGAACTTGGTAAAAAATACAATTTAACTCAAAAACACCTTAACCTACTAGCTAGATCTGGGAAAATAGTTGCACATAAGCAGGGTAGAGTCTGGGTATCGTCGACTGAAGCTATACAGCAATATTTTGATAACAGGAAACGAAAAGGGTTCGAACAAACTCCCTGATCCCACCCCAAACATATCAAAAGGTATCACAATTCATGAATTTAACTTATTTATAGGATATATTCACGATATATTGACAAAATAGCGTGAATTTGTATAATAAAGACATGGGATTAAACAATCAACAGAAAATATACCTCCAAAGTCTTAAAGAAGAGTTCGATCGTCTAAAACCCGGAAAAAAAGACTTACTTACCTTACTAAACGAAGCAGAGCTACCGGAAAGTGTTTATAACAGTAACGCCATAGAGAACTCAACTCTTACTCTCCCTGAAACAGAAAAAATTCTACTCGAAATGGAGGTCGGAAAAGACCTAAATCTCCGCGAAGTCTATGAAGCACAAAACCTTGCCCGACTTACCAAATATATTCACGGTAAAGCTGTAAACACTGATCTAGCTGAAGATATCATTACGCTATTACATCAAATGCTTATGGGGAATATTGATGACAGTATAGCGGGTCGGTTCCGTAAAGAGCATGAGTATGTCCGTGTCGGCACGCATATCGCGCCAGCGCCAGAGCATGTCGGACGATTAATCCAAAATGCTCTAGTTGCATATAGTAGCGATCAAATTAACTATTTTCTTGAAAAGATTGCCCAGTTTCATTTAGAATTTGAAACTATCCATCCCTTTAACGACGGCAATGGTCGGGTAGGGCGTATTTTAATCAATTGGCAGCTACTCCGTCTAGGTTTCCCACAAATTATCATCCGCAACAAAGGTAAAGAAAAATATTATGATTCCTTCGGAATTTATCGCTCAAATAAATCAACACAATTACTTCTTATAATACTCTACAGGGCATTAACGGAATCACTTCACAAACGACTCACATACCTTAAGAGTCAACAAATAATTAAGCTTTCCGAGCATGCCAAATCATTAAATAAACCTACTCCAGTCTTACTAAATATGGCAAAAAGACAGTCTATTCCGGCCTTTAGAGAAAAAGGCATTTGGAAAATCGGTATCTAGTAGCAAGGTTCTAACACCTTCTCTGATTCCACTCCATGATATATTTTGATGTATTTTAATACATTTATTAATAAAAACTAGTCGGCAAATTCTCAATTTTAGTCGTCATTTGATAATGCCAATTTGGATCATCAATTTCCTGTTCGGTCCCAGGGATATTGATTCTGTCTGTTGTCAGCAGCCAGTCTTGTAGGGGGATAATCACGATTTTGGCAGGGGATTTAATCACTTTAGCCCGTATGGCTTTTGCCAAATCCCGGGTAGTCATGGGTTGATTCAGCCGCAGCTTCTTCATCAGTTCATCGACCTCTAGACTGGAAAGTTTCTCTAGGTATGCGAGTAGTGGCTCAGTATCGTGAGTCGTCGTATAGGCCACCGTATTTATCGGATAGCGCGAAATTTTCAGATACATATCCACAAATATTTTTCGTTTTTCGTTATAAGCAAATCTAAATATTTTTATCCCAGCTAGGTGATGTGCTCGCAAACAGTTTCTGAGTTCGCCTAGATTGATCCCCGTATCCTCCGCATAAATCTTTAAATCTAGGTTCCGCGCACCTTTGATCAACTTTTCTAAAAAGGGGCGCCCAGGTCCCATCTCATATCTATCCAGTGCCTTCTCTTTCAAATCAATAATTCCATAAACAAATAGTCCGTTGGCGTAATCAAATCTAATCAAATCGTAAAAATGAGTCAGGTATTTGAGTCTAATCTGAAATAGTTGATAAATTCCCGCTAAAGAATCTTTGTCTTGCCACTTATACAAAGGGTGTCCCCATACTTGTCTACCAAAGTGCGACTTGACCCCCCACAACACACCGCTGACTCTGCTTAGTTGTCCCGAAGGTTCGATGTCAAACAAATGTTGATATTCCCACACCAGTGGACTATTTGCCGCCAGGTAAAAAGGCATATCGCCGATTAGCAAGATATTGTTCAGTTTGGCGTGTTCATGGAGTTGCTGATAAGCCAAGTGCAGTTGAGCTTGAACCACCAAATTTCTTTTTATCTGCGTTGCTAGCTTTTTCTCCCATTTAGCCAATGTTGTCTTGTCTCTCTGGTGGATCTTCGCCGGCCAATCTGGCCAGCTATCAGTCCCAAAATAATCGCGCAGTGCACAAAATAGGGCATATTCCGCGACCCAGTAGCGATTGTCTTTAACAAATTTTTGCAGTTCTTCCTCACTCGGTAATGGGTCATTCTTGCTCAGGTACCGAGGGTCAAGACCAATCCCGTACCCTTTATATGGGGAGGGAACATGCTTTGTCTTGGATCCCTTTTCTAACTGGTTCTCGTGCAAGGGCAAGAGCTGCCAAGCCAGCTGCCTAGACTTCACTAGCCAATCGACAAACTTTTCTCCCGCTTTAAATGTTCCAGATTCCACAGTTTTACTCACGAGCGCCGAAATTGGTAGCAGAGTACCAACTCGCTTAATTTTGTGCACCATATCTAAATATCATACCAGTCCGTTTACTAGAAACAAAACCCGAAACCGTGCTAGAATAATATCCATGAAATTTAATGTTCACGCACCCTTTAAACCTGCTGGTGACCAGCCCGAAGCTATAAAAGCTCTCGTAACTGGGCTTGAGTTTGGAATCAGAGATCAAGTACTACTGGGCGTCACCGGCAGTGGCAAAACCCACACCATGGCGCGGGTAATTGAGCAGACACAACTGCCCACCCTCATCATCTCGCACAACAAAACCTTGGCTGGCCAGCTCTACCAGGAGATGCGCGACTTTTTCCCCGACAACGCCGTCTCTTACTTTGTCTCGTATTACGACTACTACCAGCCAGAGGCCTATGTCCCGAGCTCTGATACTTACATCGAAAAAGAAGCCACGGTCAACGAGCGCATCGACAAGCTCCGCCTGCAGTCTACCACCAACATTATGACCAGAAACGACGTCATTGTGGTCGCCTCTGTCTCCTGTATCTACAACATCGGCGACCCTCGCGAGTACGGCAAGTACGAGCTACCCATTTATCTCGGGCTCAAAACTGACTGGAAAACTTTGGGCGAAAAACTCATCGGTATGCAATACGACCGCTCGGACTACGAGTTTAGCCGAGGTTCTTTCCGCGTGCGTGGCTCCACCCTCGATATTTATCCCGCGTATCAAGATGTCGCCTACCGCGTCGAGTTTGGGATGGACAGCGTCACCAGTATCACGGCTTTTGACCCAGTCTCCGGCAAAGCAGTCCCCGAAACCATTGGCAAAACCGGCATCGTGATCTTCCCCGCCAAGCTCTATCTCGTCAACCAAGAGCGCTTCCAAAACGCCGAAGGCGCCATTCGCGCCGATCTAGAAAAAGAATACAACGCCCTCAAAAATGCGGGCAAACTAATCGAAGCTCAGCGGCTGATGCAGCGCACCAACTACGATCTCGAGACCCTCAAAGAGCTTGGGACAGTCAATGGTATTGAAAACTATTCGCGCTACTTTGACGGTCGCAAGAGCGGCGAGCGTCCATTTTGTCTGCCCGACTTTTTCCGCCACGCCTACGGCGACAACTGGCTCTGTATCATCGACGAATCCCACATGACTGTCCCTCAGATCCGCGGCATGTTCAATGGCGATCAGGCCCGCAAGCGCACTCTCATCAACTACGGTTTCCGTCTCGAGGCAGCCATCGACAACCGCCCACTCAAATGGGACGAGTTTTACGATTTGATCCCTAAAACTGTTTATGTCTCTGCCACCCCCAACACCTGGGAAGTCGAGCAATCAGATGGACATATTGTTGAACAACTAGTCCGTCCCACGGGTATTGTCGACCCCGAGATCGAGATCAGGTCGAGTAAAAATGAAATCGAAGACGTGATCGAAGAGATCAAAAAGCGGGCGCTCCTGGACGAGCGAGTCCTCGTCACCACCCTCACCAAAAAGACCGCCGAAGATCTCTCCGGGTACCTTACGGAGCAGGGCATCAGAGCCAAATATCTCCACTCTGACGTCAAAACCCTCGAGCGCACCGATATCCTCGATGCATTACGCAAAAACGAGTTTGATGCTTTAATCGGCGTCAATCTCCTGCGTGAAGGACTCGACCTACCAGAGGTCACATTGGTCGCCATCCTCGATGCCGATCGCGAGGGGTTCCTGCGCTCTCGCGTCTCCCTCATCCAAACCATGGGTCGCGCTGCCCGCAATATCAAAGGGGAGGTTATCCTCTACGCCGAAAGTATTACGGGGTCGATGAAAGGGGCAATTGAAGAGATCCGCCGTCGCCGCAATTATCAGCTTAAATACAACGCCAAGCGCGACATTACTCCCGAGACCATTATCAAGCCGCTACGTGAAAAAATTGTGGAAAACGATGCCGATGATCTAGCTTGGCAGGGGATCGAAGACAAATCGACCAGCACCCTGATGAAGCTGGACGCCAGCTCCCTCACCCCGACCGACCGTGTCAAATGGATCAACAAGTTGGAGCGCGATATGCAGCGCCTCGCCAGCGAAATGCAGTTCGAGTCGGCCATCCAGGTTCGCGACAAAATCCGCGAATTAAAACAGGGGGAAAATTGAATATTTAACATTCTCATTTGAGAATTTGAGAATTTATAATTTGAGATTATCTTTATGCAGCAATACATCTCCATCCGCGGCGCCCGCCAACACAACCTGAAAAACATCGATCTCGATATCCCCAAATATCAGTTCGTGGTCATGACTGGAGTCTCAGGCTCGGGCAAATCCAGCCTGGCCTTTGACACCATCTACGCGGAGGGGCAGCGCCGCTACGTCGAGTCCCTCTCCAGTTATGCCCGCCAATTCTTGGGCCTCATGGACAAGCCCGACGTCGATCGCATCGACGGCCTCTCACCCAGTATTTCCATCGACCAAAAAACCGTCTCCCACAACCCGAGATCTACCGTGGGTACCACTACCGAGATCTACGATTATCTCCGCCTCCTCTTTGCCCGCATCGGTCACCCCACGTGTCCCAACGACGGGACCGAAATCAAAAAACTCTCGCTCGACGAGATCACCTCAATCAGCTTGTCCGAAATCTCCTCACAGGCCGCTCTAGTCAAAAAAGTTCCCCACGTCTTTACTATTCTCTCTCCCGTGGTGCGGGGCAAAAAAGGCGAGTTTAAAGATCTCTTCGACAACTTGAAGTCTAAAGGTTTTGCCGAAGTCGTGGTCGACGGCAAAAGCTTTAATCTCTCCGAGGATTTTGATTTGCTCAAAGCCAACCCCCACACTATCCACGCGGTCATCGACAAGCTCAGCGTCACCCACAGTGATTTTAAGAATGAAGTCTTTGTCAGCAACCTCAAAACTCGTCTCAACAATAGTATTGAACAAGCCACCAAGCTCTCCGTAGGTTTGGTTATCTTAAAGACCAAAGAAGCCGAGATTCTTTACTCCGAAAACTACGCCTGTCCGGTCTGTGGTCACTCACTCCCAGAGATCGAGCCGCGGATGTTTAGTTTCAACTCACCCCTAGGAGCGTGTGAAACCTGTAAAGGGCTAGGCAATATCCAAAAGATCGACCCCGTCCGTATCATCAACCCGCGCCTGTCTTACAGCGAGGGAGGTGTGCTGCCGCTCAATCGTCTCCTGATGTACGAAACCTGGTATACCCGCCTCATCAAAACGGTCGCCGAAGAGGAAATGGTGAGCTTGACGACTCCCTTGGGGGATCTCTCTGCCCGCGAAATGAAAGTCTTGCTCCACGGCACCGGCAAAAAATATACGGTCGCCGGCACCAACAAATCCGGTCGACCCACCAAAATTGTCGAGGTTTGGAACGGCATCATCAATCGCCTCGAAGAAAAGTACTTTGAGACCCAAAGCGAGTGGTCACGTCTAGACCTTAATCAATATATGAGGGAAGAACTCTGTCCTACTTGTGCAGGAGCCAAACTCAAAAAAGAGGTCTTGTCTATCACTGTCGACGGTTTAAATATCAACGAAATGACTCACCAATCGGTTTCGCAGCTACAAAAATACTTTGCAGAGGATTTGCAGGAGCGGCTCAACCCCTATGAGCAACAGGTCGGGGAGGGGATATTGAAAGAAGTCACTAGTCGCTTGACCTTCCTCCACAACGTCGGTCTAGGCTACCTCGATCTCGCTCGGCAAAGCAAAACTCTCTCCGGCGGCGAGCAGCAGCGCATCCGTTTGGCCAGCCAGATCGGCACTGGGCTCACCGGTGTATTGTATGTACTAGACGAACCCAGTATTGGTCTCCACAGTCGCGACGTCGATGCTCTCATTGCCTCGCTCAAACGTCTTGTTGACCTAGGCAATACTTTGATTGTTGTAGAGCACGACGAAGAAACCATCCGCAGCGCTGATTACGTCATCGAGCTCGGACCCGCTGCCGGCGTCCATGGTGGCAAGCTCACAGCTCAGGGCACTGTGGCAGAGATCTCCAAAGATAAAAATTCCATAACTGGTGCTTATTTATCCGGCGCCAAGCAGATCCCCGGCGACCGGCTCCCGCTCGTCACCACTTCAGGAATCCTAAAACTCGCCGGCGCCCGTGCCCACAACCTCAAAAATGTGAATCTAGAGATTCCTCTGGGCAACCTCGTCGGTATCACCGGAGTATCCGGCGGAGGCAAGTCTACCCTCATCACTGAGACTCTCTATCCCGCGCTCAAATACTACCTCGATGGCACTTTTTCGGATCACATGGGGGCCCACGATCGCCTAGACGGCTTCCATTACCTCAAATCTACCTATTTGGTCGACCAGTCGCCGATCGGGCGTACCCCGCGCTCCAATCCCGCCACCTACGTCGGCTTCTTTGACGATATCCGCGAGCTCTTTGCCGCGACGCAGGATGCCCGCCTTAAAGGGTTTGATAAAGGTCGCTTTAGTTTCAACATCAAAGGCGGAAGGTGTGAAAAGTGTCAGGGTGGGGGAGTGATCAAAATTGAGATGCAATTCCTCCCCGATGTCTATGTCACTTGCGACGTGTGTG
>CAYGFS010000030.1:0-11290 GCA_964349305.1 uncultured Pseudomonadales bacterium | reverse complement strand
TATAGTTGGCTTATTTTAACTTTGATCATTGGACTGAGTATTTGGTGGTGGATATCACATACCGGGTATGTGATATTGAATCCGTTGGGCGATGAACAAGTAGTGAAAAAGGAACTCCCGTACGAGAAATACTCTTTTAATAATCTGGCGCAGCGTGGTGAAATACCTAGCAAAATAGAGATAGAGGGAAGCAAATTTTATTACTATAGTGAGGGGCGGCGGATCAGCGGACAAATACAAATGTCGGAAGGCTCCCGAAAGGCACCGGTGATTGTGATGGCGAGGGGGTATGTGGAGAAGGAGGCGTACAAAACTGGGATTGGGACACACAACGCCGCCATCGCGTATGCCAAAAACGGATATATAACCCTAGCCCCGGATTTTTCTGGTTACGGTGAGTCCGATCCAGAAGATGAAAATGCGCTGGGAGCGCGTTTGGTAAAACCGGTGGAGATTTTGGATTTGCTGGCAAGTTTGAGCTCGCTCCCGCAGGCCGACCTGAAGACAGTTTATTTGTGGGGACACAGCAACGGCGGACAAATTATGCTATCGGTGGCAGAAATTTTGGGTAATAGGGAACCGAGCCTGCCTGCGCAGGCAGGCCTGCGAGGACAGTCCTCGCAGGTACGAGGAGTGACGTTGTGGGCGCCGGTCACTAAACCTTTTCCCTACAATATCCTCTACTATACCGACGAGGCGAGTGATAGCGGGAAGTGGCTGAGGGGACAGATCTCAGAATTTGAAAAAGATTATGACGTATTTAACTATTCGGTGGATCGCTATCTGGACTGGATCAACATCCCCCTACAAATCCACCAGGGATCGGCGGATGAGGCGGTGCCAAAAAAGTGGAGTGATGACTTGGTTAAAGTTTTGCGGGAAAAAGATAAAGAGGTGAATTATTATGTTTATCCCGGGGCGGATCATAATATGAGACCTACATGGGACACAGTTGTGGCACGAGACTTGGAATTTTTTGCGAAAAACTAATTAATCCAGACAGTTTTAATGTTGACGAATTCTTTGATCCCGTAGCTGCCCAGCTCACGGCCAAAACCTGAGAACTTGGTGCCGCCAAAGGGGAGGCGGGGATCGGATTTGACCATGGAATTGACGAACACACAGCCGGCTTGGAGATACTGAGTAAAAAACTCGATATTGTCTTGGTCTTTGGTCCAAACTGAGGAACCTAAACCAAAATGACTATCGTTGGCGATTGTCAGCGCTTCCTCTTTATTCTTTATGGTCAGGATGGCGGCCACGGGACCAAAAGTTTCCTCAGAGGCTACGGCCATATTGGAGGTAACCTGACTGAGGATGGTAGGTAGATAGAAAAAACCCGGTCGATCCAGTCTCTGACCGCCAGTTACCAGTTGAGCACCTGCCTTGATACTTCGTACGACCTGGTCATGGATGGCGGTAAGCGTAGATTCTGAGGAGAGGGGTCCGACGTCGCTTGTGGGGTCGGATGGATCTCCGATCGATTTGGCTTCAAAATGTTGCTTAAGTAACTGAGTAAATTGGACCACAACCGATTGGTGGACGATAAAACGTTTGGCGGCGATGCAGGATTGCCCTGAGACAATCAGGCGAGCGGTCGCGGCCGTTGCTGCCGCGGTTTCAATATCGGCGTCGTCCATGACAATGAAGGGATCACTGCCGCCCAGCTCTAGCACAGCCTTTTTGATATTAGCTCCACCTAGCGCGGCCACACTGGCTCCGGCCTCTTCACTCCCCGTAAGGCTAACTAAGCGAACGAGTGGGTTTTGGATAATTGGTACTGTCTCACTACCAGAAATTAGGAGCGATTGGAACAGGCCAGGAGGGGCACCGGCCTGAGTAAAAATATCTTCAATGGCGAGCGCACAACCTGGGACGGATGAAGCATGTTTGAGGAGCATGGAATTACCCGACATGATGGCGGGAGCGGCGGCGCGGAAGACCTGCCAAAACGGAAAATTCCAGGGCATAACGGCCAAGACTACTCCAAGGGGAGAGAAACTAATGTATGAATTTTTGGCTTCAGTTTTGACTACTTCGTTTTGTAAAAGTGTTTCGGCATTTTGAGCGTAGTACCGGCAGACTAGGGCACACTTATCAATTTCGGCTAAACCTTCACTCACACGCTTACCCATCTCCTGCGTCATGAGGGCAGCGAGTTTTGTCCGTTCAAGTACTAGTGCGTCAGCAATTTTTAATAATAACTGACTGCGGGTGCTGAAAGAAGTGGTTTGCCAGGATTCGAAGCATTGCTGGGCAAGATTGATTTTGGTCACAACTTCTGACTGACTGAGTGTTTGGTAGGTTTTGATTGTTTGACCAGTTGAGGGGTCGAGGGAGGTGATGGTACTCATGATTTTTTACCTAAGTATTGATTATCGCTATAGTCGATGGGGACGGAGAGTAAATGAATACCTCCCTCGGCGATCGATTGTTTGAGAACAGAGGAAAGCTCCGTACTACTATTTACCTGGTGGCCTGAGACACCGTATGCTTGGGCGTACTGCACAAAGTCGGGGTTGCCAAACTGGAGACCAAATTGAGGCAACTGCATACCAGATTGTTTCCAGTCGATCATGCCATAGGTGTTGTCGGTGAGGACGATGACTACTAAGTCGAGACCCAGTCGCTTGGCCGTCTCAAGCTCAGCCGAGTTCATCATGAATCCACCATCACCACAAACTGCTACAACGGTTTTGTCGGGGTTTAGCAGTTTGGCCGCCATAGCACTGGAGAGACCTGCTCCCATGGTGGCGAGCGCATTGTCGAGGAGGAGAGTGTTGGGAGAAAATGCCGGGTAGTGACGGGCGAACCAAAGCTTGTACATCCCATTGTCCAGCGTAACGATATCCTCGTTTTGGAGTTCTGCGCGAATGGATTGGATGATGTGATATGGCGACAAGGTTTCCGGATCTCCTGAGTCTAGCGTAGTAGTGAAGCTAGCTTGTATGAAGTCGATTTGTTGTTTAAAAGGTGAGAAATCCCAAGCGGGTGAAGGGGTAATAGCTTCCGTGATTTGCCAAATTGCGTTGGCGATATCACCGATGACTTCGAGTTGAGGACGATAAATGGGATCGGGGATAGCTGGGGAAAAATTGAGATGCAAAACTGTCTGAGGATTTACCTGTGACATGAGAAATGGTGGCTTTTCGATAGTGTCATGACCGACGTTGATAATGAGGTCGGCAAGGGCGACGGCTTCGTGGAGGTAGTCAGCGGCGGAGAGTGCAGCAGTCCCTAGATATTGTGGATGATTTTCGGAAATGACTCCCTTGCCCATTTGAGTGGTGAAGAAAGGGATAGAGGTTTTGTCGACAAAGAGATTGAGCATTTTGGAAACACGTTTGCGGTTGGCACCGGCGCCGATGAGTAGGAGTGGATGTTTGGCTGACTCAATCAATTTAATGGCTTGGGCAATCGCCTTGTTTTCAGCGATGGGACGCCGGGGAGTGAGTAGAGGTGTAACAACTGGCGGGTTTGGGACTAGATCGGCGGCGATGTCTTCCGGTAGCTCAAGATGGACAGCCCCAGGGCGCTCATCCCGGGAGATTTTGAAGGCTTCTTGAACAGTAGAGACAATGAGATTGGCATCGACGATTTGTCTACTCAGCTTCGTGAGTGGCCGCATCATCTCTACAGTGTTGATGATTTGAAAATGTCCCTGCTTGCTAGACTTGATTGGTTTTTGGCCGGTGATGAAGAGGGTCGGCATGGCGCCAAGCTGTGCATAAGCAACCGCTGTCATGAGGTTGGTGGCACCAGGCCCTAGGGTAGAGAGACAAACACCGGGATTGCCGGTCAGCCGGCCGATGGTGGCCGCCATAAAACCAGCGGCTTGCTCGTGGCGAGTAGGAATAAACTGAATAGTAGATTGACGGATACTCTCGAGGAAAGTGAGGTTTTCTTCACCTGGTACCCCAAAGATATATTGGACGCCTTCTGCTACGAGAGTTTGAACAAAAATATCAGAGGCGTTGGTCATAAGTTTAGTTTAGCATGAGGGGGTAGTCGTGTTAAACTAGGATAGATGAGGTCACGAGTTTGGAAAATTTTGCTGTTACTCGCTTTGGTTGTTGGTGTGGTCTTATTTTTTAGGCAAAACAAAAATGGGGTGATAAGCCAGCAGCTCTTTGGATCGTCACCAGTGCCGAGTGCTACGCCGTTTCCGTTTCAAGAACTGACCATCCCGTATCTGCGAAACAGGACATACCAAAGTCAGCTGGGAGAGCTAAAGATGTACCAGGATCGCTCCAATTACACGAGCTATTTGACGAGCTACGATTCCGACGGACTGCGGGTTAATGGACTGCTACCATCCCCAAAGGACAGGGACCGCACCCGGCCATTGTGTTTGTCCACGGCTATATTGCTCCCACGATTTATAAAACGACCGAGCGTTACCAAGATTATGTGGACTATCTGGCTCGCAATGGATTTGTGGTATTTAAGATTGACTTGCGGGGTAACGGGGAATCGGAGGGAGATCCAGGTGGAGCCTATTACTCAGGAGATTATGTGATAGATACGCTCAACGCATATGCGGCTTTGCAAAGTGCTGAGTTTGTCGATCCTGCACGAGTAGGGCTTTGGGGACATAGCATGGCAGGCAATGTCACCTTTCGTGCTTTGGTAGCCAAGAAAGATATCCCAGCCGTAGTCATCTGGGCGGGAGCAGGCTATACCTACAATGATTTGCAGGATTACCGTATTAGCGATAATTCGTATAGGCCTCCGCAGCCCAATACGGCAGTGGCGAGCCGCCGGGCACAGCTGCGAGAACTACACGGGGAGTTTAGCCCCACCGATCCTTTTTGGCGACAAATTGTGCCGACCAACTATCTCGAGGGAGTGAGCGGGGCAGTGCAAATCAACCACGCAGTCAACGACGAGGTGGTAAGCATCGAGTACAGTCGCAATCTCATGAAATTACTCGCCGACAGTCAGATAGAGCACGAACTCAAGGAGTATTCAAGCGGCGGGCACAATCTAATTGAGACTGCTTTTGGTCAGGCGATGGCGGCCACGGTGGAATTTTACAAGAACCATTTGCAGTGAATTGAAAGTTGGATTAAAAAGTGAGAGCATGGAGGGGAAAGGGGAGAATATGTGGTTCCATAAAAAAGCTGAGATGCCGTATAAAGAGGGGTTTACACAGGCAGTAGGGGTGGTGGCTTATGCGGCGCTGTTTACCCTGTTTGTAACCAACGGTGAGAGAATGATGCCCGATATCAACGAAACGTTTGCTCCACTCATGTTTTTGACATTGTTCTGTTTTTCCGTACTGGCTTGCGGGTTGATCGTTTTTTATAAACCATACATGTTGTTTGTGGATAAAAAGGGGAAAGAGGCCATGATGCTGGTCTTGGCTACCACTAAATGGCTGGGTGTGTTGGCGGTACTGATAGTCGCTTTTGTGATCATGATGTCGAGATGAGCTTGATTGGTCTATAATCGACCGATGAGCGAAAATCTAGTTATTGAAGTCAAAAACCTGTCCAAACACTTTAGTGTACCCGAGAAAGCGGAGGGGTTTGGTGCGTCGGTAAAATCGTTGTTTAAGCGTAAATATAAATTAGTGAAAGCGGTAGATAAAATTGATCTGTCAATAACAGAAGGTGAAATGGTGGGATTCCTGGGTCCAAACGGAGCAGGTAAAACTACAACTCTCAAGATGCT
Source organism: uncultured Pseudomonadales bacterium (assembly GCA_964349305.1). Lineage (GTDB taxonomy): Bacteria > Patescibacteriota > Microgenomatia > UBA1400 > UBA12108 > CAJAUT01. Next base: position 5,614 of record CAYGFS010000030.1, on the reverse strand, counting down.
CACGGGGATCCTTTATCCCACGAGCGGTGAAGTAAACGTGCTGGGATATACGCCCACAGAGCGCAAAGTGGAGTTCCAGAAACAGATCTCGCTGGTGTTGGGGCAGAAGAACCAACTATGGTGGGATTTACCTCCGACGGATGGCTTCTATATGAACAAAGAGATTTATGGTGTCTCTGAGACTGAGTACCGTCAAACTCTTGACGAACTAGTGGAACTGCTGGATGTGTCCGAGATCCTCTCTACGCCTGTCAGGAAATTGTCACTTGGTCAGCGGATGAAATGTGAACTGATCGCCTCGCTCCTCCACAGGCCCAAAATACTGTTCTTGGATGAACCGACGATCGGACTAGATGTGGGTACTCAGAAGAAGGTAAGAGAGTTTTTGAAAAAAATCAATCGAGATCATAAAACAACGATCATTTTGACATCGCATAACATGGAAGATGTTGAGGCGGTTTGTGACCGGATTATCATGATTGACCATGGGCGTAAAGTATACGATGGATTGATCGAAAAACTGATTAAAACTTATGCCACTGAAAAATATCTCAGCCTAGACTTCGACGACGATGTCCCCAAAGAGGAGCTAGAAAAGTATGGGAGAGTGGTAGAACATGAGGGGTGGAAGGCGACTATTGCAGTAGCACGTAAAGGCCATGCCAAAATAGCGGCCGAGATACTCACCAACTTTACAGTAGACAACCTTGATATTAAAGAAGCGTCACTGGAAGATATTATTCTCAAGCATTTCTCGGGTTAATATGCGCAAATATTGGTTTCGTTTCCTTTCTGCTCTCCAGTCCGAATTCCAGTATCGAGCCAACCTCGTAATGTGGATGGTGGTGGGGGCAATAAGTCCGCTCGTTATGACCCTCGTATGGTTTGCAGTACTAAAAGATCGGGCAGAAGTAGGGGGGTATGGGCAGAGTGATTTTGTGTTGTACTATCTTTTGATCACGGTTGGGTGGTATATCGTAGGGGGAGAGTTTGCGCGGCCACTAGGGACTGATATCCATACGGGTAAGATCAATAAATCGTTGCTCCAACCATACGACCTCGTCATAGGCAAGGCGGTATGGGAGCAAGCTTGGAAAGTATTATCTCTAATGCTCAGCTTGCCAGCGATCGCCTTGGTTTTATTTGTTTCGAGAGGTTTTCTGGAATTTTCAATGCCTTTGGACAAAGTACCTTACCTTGTTGTGTCTCTGATTGGTGGAGCGTTGATTTTTGCCCTTTTGCAAGCGATAGTTGGGACGATGGCTTTTTGGGTGACAGAAGTATGGCCTTTTGCTGAAATGAATTATATGCTCTTGCAATTGCTAGGGGGCATGTTGGCTCCGATTGCGCTGCTACCACCTTTATTCCAGCGAATTTCTCTATTTTTACCTTTTCGATATACTTTTTATGAACCGATTGCGCTGGTCTTGGGTAAAACAACTGAACCGCTACCTGTGATAGGAAGACAGTTTGTATTTGTCATCATCCTATATATGATTTATAAGATTTTATGGCGTACGGGGATTAAGAAATATGAAGCGATTGGAGGTTAGAATGTTTGAAAAATTGAAGAACATCCTCCGCTTTTATAAACTTAATTTTTGGCTGGACCTAAAGAAAAATATTGCCTATCCAGAGACATTTTGGTTCGCGGTGATAACGATCCCGATGTGGTCTTTGCTCCAAATACTTTTTATTGAAACAATTTATGGCCAAACTAGTTCTTTTCTAGGATACAGCAGATGGGAGAACTATGTACTTTTTGGAACATACAAAATAGTCCAGTCGTTGTCAGCAATATTTTTTATGGTGCAACTGGAAGAGTTGACGGATAGGATCAGAGGATCAGATTCGATGTCATTTGACGAAGTGTTGCTCAAACCAATCGATTCGCAGATTTATGCGACCACGGGTAGGATTTGGTTTGGGTCGATATCACCGCTCTTGGTAGGAGTAGCGATGGTCATCTACGGGCTAGTTCACGAACCCCACTACATGACACTGGGAAACATATTGGCTTATGTGTTTACAGCTGGGCTTGGGGTTGTTTTGTTTTACCTGTTATATCTATTTATCCAGACTTGGCTGTTCTGGTTTGAGTATCTGCAAGTAGGGGAAACACTGTGGTTTGAAATGCAAAACATTGGACAATATCCTCGAGCACTTTATCAAGGAGGATTAGGACTTTTATTCAATATTGCAGTACCGGTGACACTGGCCGCTTCGGTTCCAGTCGACCTTTTGTTTGGGAGGACACCATGGTGGCAGATCGGCATGTATACGGTAATTATGGCAATTTTGATATTTTTAACACGCCGATTCTGGCAGTATTCGATCAAAAAGTACTCGAGTTTTAGTTCGTAGTTAGTGTAGAATGGCCAGATGAGTATCAGAGTAACTGATTTGAGTTTTAGCTATGGGGAAAAGCCTCTTTTAGTCGAGGCAAATTTTCGGATCGAAGACGGCCAAAAAGTAGGGCTGGTTGGGGAGAACGGGACGGGGAAATCGACCCTACTAAGACTGTTTCAAGGCGAAGAGTATCCGGACGAGGGTAAACTCGAAGTAAATGGCACCATGGAGCTCGTGCCGCAGGAAGTCAAACGTGATCCGAACCTAGACAAGGCAGCGACGGTGATGGAGTATATCAATCCAGAGGGCGAGGTAGCAGAGCACAGGATCCGTAAGCTGTTTGCAGGGTTGGGTATATCTGATGTTGATTTGCAAAGTAAACCACAGAATTATAGTGGGGGAGTCAAAACGAAGTTTGCACTGACGAGAGCGATCTTAAAAGAACCAGATATTCTGCTCCTAGATGAGCCGACCAACTTTATGGATCTGGAAGGCAAGAAATGGGTGATGGGACTACTAGCCCAGTACCCCAAAACCCTGATCCTGATCTCGCATGATCTCTCGCTGATGGATAAAGCCATTGACCGAGTGATCTACGTCAATAAACACACACATAAAATCGAGGAGTACAAGGGGAATTACTCAAAATACGTCAAACTGCAAAAAGAAGCGGCAGAGGTGTTTAAGAAGCAAGTTTTGGGACAGCAGCGCAAGATCGGACAACTAGAGAAAGCGATCAAAGTGATCGGGGTGGATGCCCGGATCGTGATGCAAAAGAGAATAGCTAGGCTCAAAGAGGTCTTGCCAGAGCTCCCACCGGAAGTGAGGAGTATCAAGATCCAGCTGCCAGAGCCGGCTCGGAGCGGGGATATCTTGATTACCGCGAGGTCGATTTCGAAATCCTATGACACTTTGCAGGTGATAAAAGATTTAAATTTTTCTATCCGTCGTGGAGAAAAAATCGCGTTGCTTGGTCCAAACGGAGTAGGAAAGTCGACCCTGATCAAGTTGCTCATTGGCCAGATCAAGCCCGACAGTGGGGTAGTGGAATGGAATGCGATGAACAAACTGGGGTACTACAGCCAGGAGTTTGAAGACTTTGACATGGAGAAGTCGGTGCTGCAACTATTTGAAGATAAATGTCGGCGGATGGAGTCTTTTTGTCGGCCGTTCCTGGGGAAATTTAACTTCCCCTCCAAAAAAGTCCACCAAAAAGTCGGAACTCTTTCTGGGGGTGAGAAAACACGGTTGGCGATTGCCATGCTGTGCTCGACCGATGCCAATCTATTGATCCTTGACGAGCCCACGACTTACCTGGATGTCCTGTCGCAGCGGGTGATCTTGGACGCACTCAAGTCATACAAGGGTACCATGATCATTGTGTCGCATACGGAAGAGTTTATTAAAGAACTGAAGCCGGATAAAGTATTCCTGATGCCAGAAGCTAGAATGGATTTTTGGATCCCGGATTATGAGCAGTTGGTGGGGGAGATTTAATCTGTGAGGAGGTTAGATGCCTGACTCTCTGGCGGATGCGATTGGTTTTCAGGGAATGAATGCCCAAGAAAGGGCTGAATATCTTCGTTACGAACTTCGGACACATATACGTATTTCTTTTAATAAATATGCAAAAGGGATCGATATTGTCCGCATATTTAAAGCGCTCGAGGTTCCAGTTGACGAAGCGGGGTTCGTCAATAATTGCGCGCTTCTGATGTTTGTCTATGATCAGCTCAATGTTGCTGATAGTTTGCGCGTAGCCGTGGAGGACGAAAGAGCAGTCGAATTTAGGGCCGAAGAAGTGATTAATGACACTATTGGCCGTGAGCCTCCTGGAGGTGAAGGGTGGTTACGTTCCAAATACCAATAGGACCATGTTTCAGGCAGTGTTGGGCTTTTTGGATAAGACGTAGGTGATGGCGATCACTGAGAGGGTACCAGTGGTAATGAGGAAGTAGGGGAGGTAATTGGGCTGCTCCCCGCCAATATTGGCGATTGTGGCGACGGGTTGGGTATTTTTAGTATCGGTGATTGGAGCTTGCGCCACAATGGGCTCGAGCGGGTCAAGATTTTTGGAGATCGGGCGACCCTCCCGCGCGCTAGCGTAGCGGCTAGAGATAAAGGGAAGGTTGAGAGTAGAGAGTTTGATGTCGATTTGCTCTTTGAGACTAGCAAAAGTAAGGGATTTGAGATAAGACAAAAAATCACTGCCGTTTTCAGACGAAAGAGAGGTTGCCGGCACAGCGTTGGTTTTGAGCCCGTTTACTTTAGTCAAAATATCGCCGTTGCCAAAAGTGACGGCAATATTGGAATCGGTGGTGGAGCCAGGTTGGAATAAAAACGAAATGTCGCTAGAGCCCAACTGATTGGGCTTAAACGTAATACGAGCAAACTCACCTGACCCGGAAAATAGGTGGTCAGCGGAGGCGGCAATGCCAGAGATGGTAATTTTGCCACGCTCATTATTGATAGAACTCATGGGATAATCGGTGAAGATTGTACCTGTTTCGATGGCGGTGGCCGAGATCATAAATGGATCGTAGTTGATAATAGTTCCAACTCCGCCTGAGGAGTAGCCAGCAGTGTCGACCATGATTGATACTGTAAAAGGAGCGCCAATCTGGTTGTTGACCGTACTAGGGTTGAACTCGAGGCTAGGGTCGGCTGCCCAAACTTTGACTGGAGCAGCGAAAGTGAAGACTGCGAGCATGAGTCCGAGAGAATATTTACTGAATAGTGTCATCGATGAGCCCCCAGTTGGATCGCATAATCGCAAAATCGAGGTTGTTGACCTGGCCGCTGCCGTCTAAATCCATGGCTGGGTCGGTACTGGCAAAAGCGGGCAGGAAGAGAGTAGAGTAATCAATTTCGTTGATCACAGTGTCGTTGTTAAAGTCTCCTCCCAAAAGCGGCTCGGCGGAGAGGTCAATGGTGGTACTGGCTGGATCAACGATGATAGGGGAAGCAATCGTGCCATACCTTCTGGCCAAGTAGCTAGGTGATTTGATCAGGAAGACGTAGCTGCCTGGCTGGAGAGTCAATCCAGTAGTGCCAGTGCTGGTCACTGTGAGTGGGATGGAGGAGGCGGCGGTGGTGCCGTTTAACAAATAAGACAGATAAATGATGGAGGTGTTACTAGAATCGCTGGGATATCTCCCCTGTAGGTCGAGAGTTAAGGTAATCGGAAGCGGCGTGGGAGTAGGGGTAGGTGAAGGGGAAGGTGAGGGGGAGGGAATAGGGCTCGGCGTGGGTGAAAGTGAAGGAT
>CAYGFS010000029.1:0-11467 GCA_964349305.1 uncultured Pseudomonadales bacterium | reverse complement strand
CTCATTTTCCTTTGTTTGGCAGGACTCTACTCACTCACAAAAACTTTAATCTGGCGCCGTCTTTTGACCCTGACTTTTGTTGGAGCATTATTCCTAGGCGGTTACCGCAGCGCTCTATACCTGGGATCAGGTGCGAATCACCAAGCTAAAAAAGCCCGCGATGTGGCGGATTATATTGTCAGCCGCTCGGGTGGGGATCCCTACAACGTTGTCAGTACCCAGGGTATGTACACGACTCCGTTCCAGTACTTTTTGGCCGTATCCGACCACCCGCCCGTATCTACCTTAGCCAAACGTGTTTTTGATATTTGCGCGGGGTCTCCTTGCCCGCCAGACGACGCCACCACCACTTTGCTTTTCCTCACCGGGCCGGGCCACCCGGCAATTGCTAATTACCTCGGTCATCCCGAGCTCAATTCCTTTGATGGTAAACGCAAGATGGTCAGCAACGAGCACGTCTCCGTCGGGATTTGGGTAGCCGAAATAGTGTTAGAATAATCCCATGACACCTCTAGTTACTGTCTTGATCCCCAATTATAACGAAATTGAAAACGTCAAGCGCGGAGTTCTAGAGAGTATTGCCGATTTCCTCAAAAAACAGCCCTATCAATCCGAAGTGGTTATTTCGGACGACGGCTCAACCGACAGCAGCGTTTTGGTAATCAAAGAATTTATCGCTCAGCACAAAAATTTTCGTATCATCTACAATCAACACGCCGGCAAACCATACGCTTTGCGCGCCGGTATATCAGAGGCACAGGGCAAATATGTCCTACTCACAGACATGGACCAATCGACCCCTATTGGCGAATTGGCCAAACTAATTCCTTGGACCGACAAAGGCTACAAAGTGATTATCGGTTCTCGTGGAGCCAAACGCCAGGATACAACCGTCATCAGACAGCTGGCTTCGATTATTTTCTTGTTAGTTAGACGGATGATCCTCCTTCGCGAAATCAAGGACACGCAGTGTGGTTTTAAACTGATCGAAACATCGTTGGCTAAACGGATATTCTCCCGCATGCGGCTTTTTGGGCGGGTCAACAATGCCGTCGGCTGGAAAGTCACGGCTTACGACGTCGAACTGCTGCATCTAGCCAAAATCATGGGTGCCAAAATCAAAGAGGTAGGGGTAGTGTGGAAAAATGAAGATGCCAGTATCGGCAAATCGCGCAATTTCATCAAAGAAAGTTTCGAAATGCTTTTTGAGATCATGCGCGTGCGAGTAAACGATATGCTGGGTAAATATAATGTCTAGATTTTTACTTACCTTTTGGCTACTCATTGCAATCGCAAGTTTTATTTATTCTTACGGCTTTGTTGATCTCAACTTAACCCTCTCTTCTCAGTCGACATTGTTCAACTTTGTCTCTCAAATGCAGCAACTGGTTTATTTTAACCGCCCGCTCTCGCTCAAAGTTTTTATTGGTCTCATTACCCTTATGTTCATCGCTTATACTGGAACACTGGGGTACTGGAAAACTGGAAAACTTAAGTCTTTTCCCTGGCGCATTATTATTTTTCTAGCTGTGATTTTTTCTCTCGCTTATCCGATGCTCTCCTCTGACGTTTTCAAGTATTTGTTTGGTGCCAAGGAGATTTTGGTCTACCATGTCAGTCCTTATCTGGTAACTCCGGATTCCTTCCAGGGTGACACCTGGATCAGGTTTATGCGCTGGGTCCACACCACCTCTCCCTATGGTCCTGTATTTATTGGTCTGACTATTCCGTACTACCTGTTGGGCTTTGGCAAGTTTGTGCCGATTTTGTATTTGTTCAAGCTCGACCAAGTTGCCTGGTATTTGCTCTCTATTTGGCTAATTGGCAAAATTGCCGCGCTACAAAAATGGACATCCAATCGCGTCGTTGCGTCCCAATTATTCTTCGCCCTCAATCCGCTTATTTTAATGGAATGGTTAGTCAATGCTCACAATGACGCCATTATGATTACTTTGCTGTTACTTTCACTGTATTTATTTTTACTCAAAAAAACTGGCTGGTCTCTGCTTACTGTCCTTTTGTCCGCGGGGATTAAATATGTCACCATCGTCTTCCTGCCCATAATTCTCCTTTCCAAATTAGCTAGACCAAAACTATCTTCTATCATCTTTTATCTAATGTCTATTTTGGTACTCACTCCTTTACTCTACCATTATTCTTGGCAGTACCAACCCTGGTACGTGACTTGGCTCATCCCCTTGGCTGCACTTGCGCCAAGTGGTTGGACTCGCTTAGCTGTGGGAGCTTATTCTTTTACTGTCTTCTCCCGCTATCTCTTCTTTGTGGGAACAGGGTCGTGGCTGGGTACGCCTTTCCAGCATGCCTGGATGACCTTTGCTTTACCGGCTTTAATTTTGATTCTGGGTGGCTTTTCGTGGCTAGTAAAGCAATTACCAAAAACAACGACCCCAAACTGATTGCATCACCCCACCTGCTCGCCCTGCTTGGTTTCATAGTTAGAATGACTACAGTAGTATCTCTGTCCGTCTTCACTTGGATCAGTCCATTTTCACCCACTGGCTCAGTCTCGAGCACATTACCCTCCGTGTCGTGAGCTACCCACTCGGGAGCGTAATACTTGGCCACAATGTACTCGCCCGCCGACTTTGCCTCAAATTTGATCTCTCTGCCATTTTTCAATATTTCTAGTTGATCTATACTCGGAGTTATCATTTTCGCTTGCCCAGTGAGGAGACACTGGTGCACCCATTTGGAGAGGTATTCATCCGCCCAAGTCGTAGTTTTGCATGGGTCATCGGCCGTGTAGGTGGTGCCATATTGGTAACCCAAGGGACGATAAAACGAGCGGCTATAGAGTAGGGGGATTATCACCAGTAAACCAAGCGCGACCAGCTTGATTTTGTCGGATTGGTAATAATCGGTGAGGACTCCCATTCCCAGACTGAGTACCAAGGTGACTACGGTCAGTAGCCGGAAAGGGAACTGGAAATAGCGCAAATAAATAATCTGCTCCCATATCGATCGGCTGCTGGGTGAAATCAGATAGAGCCCAACCGTCGCCGCTGCTAGGACAAAAATAGCAGTGGCTGCATACCTATCTCGGAATTTGCGTGACATGATAAAAATAATCATCAGGACACCGTACACAATTATCAACGTCAAACCCAGATAGGCCGATTTTGCCTCGCCTATTCCTTGATTATTAAGTTGCTCAGCAATTTTAATCGGGTGATCAATATACCCCCTCATGAGTAAACTATTGTTTTCGTATTGGATAGTATGTTTATCCAGCAATGCCGGTACCAAGCTAAACGACGCCATCCCTAGGGCGAGGATTACCGCAAGCAGATACATCATAATCCCGCGCCGTCTAGGCGGCTTAATTACCAAGTAAAGCATGATTAGTGCTCCAGTCATGACCCCGGTGAGCGAATGAGTGAGGATTACTAGGCCAAAAGTAATCGCTGCCCAAGCAACATTCCTCCTTGTTGGACTGTCTTTGAGCATGCCGTATGCCCACATCACCCATGGCATGAGCATGAGCGCCGCCGCCTCCGTCATGGACCCGCGGTGAAAAAAATCATGGTAAACATAAGGCGCGCTCAGAAAGGCTAAAGTCCCCAGTCTAGCCGGCCACGCACCCTGAGTTCGCTCACGCAGCCATTTCCAGCACCCCAGAGCACCCACTGCCGTAGCTATTAGGTAGATCAATTTGACTGCTTTGATCGCTGAGAATCCCAGGTACATAAATGCGGCCCCCAGATAATATAGGAGGGGAGAGTAGTACTTAAACAGCATGTATCCTGCGCCGTGACCAAAACTATCAATATATCGCACCGGGAATTGACCGCCCCGTAGCTCGCTATACATGGCTTCTATCCGGGTCACTTGCACGTTGTCATACACCTGGAATAGTCCGTCGTGAAAGGTGGGGATATTAAACAATAAAAAAGCTAAGATAATTATTTTCATACTAATCTCTACAGTAACAGATTATAATCTGACTATGCGATACTTTCAGCCCAGGTTCCTTTTACTAGGTCTCATGATTATTCTCGGATTATGTTTCACTTTTCTTGTCCCGCCTTTTCAAAAACCCGACGAAAATCGACATTATTATCAGGCCGTTGCGTTGTCGCGCGGAGTATTGTCTTGCCGGTTAAATAGTAGTGGTAAGCCATATTTGCCCATCCCTGCCAGTTTTTACACTTTTCCCAAACAACTCAAATACGACGAAATTGCCCACACTCCCGATTTTAAATTTTTCCCTTCCCAACTAGGGTTGTATCGCTACGGGCAGAGCGAGGTAGTCGAAGCGAGCGACTGGTGCTCATGGTCATTTGTTGGCTACGCTTTCCCTAGTCTTGGTATTTTGATCGGCAGCCTCACCCATAGCCATCTCATCGAGTTTTACTTAGCCAGAATATTACCATTTATGGTTTTTGTCATTTGTATTCTGCTTAGTTTGAAAAAAACCATTCCTAAATATCATGGTTGGATTTTCTTCTACGCCCTGCTGCCTATGACACTTCATCAAGCCACTTCCATTAGTTATGACTCTCTGCAGCTCGCCCTGATTCCGCTGCTCTTCGCCTATGTTACCCGCTTTCTCGATTCGCCCCACCAGAGTCTTGATCGTCGAACCTACGCAATATTCATGCTCATCCTCTTGGTATTTGTGATTTCCAAACCACTGAGTGTGATCTTTCTGCTCCTCATTTTTACCATCCCCAAGATTAACTGGCGCTCAGCCATCCTCCTCCTCGTCTGCTCATTTTTAATTACGCTGCCATATCTCAGGCCCCTCCACTACGCCGATTTGGGGGGTGGAGTAAATCCTTCGCAGCAGCTGGGGGTTGTCGTCAGAGATCCCCTCTATTTTGCCGAAGTTTTAACTAGAACTATATCTCAGGACTCACTCGAAATCATCAAGGGTATTGTCGGCAATTTTGGCTGGCTCGATTACGAGTTGCCAATCATCGTTTATTTGCTGTATGTCACACTATTTGGTTATCTCATTGGCAGGAGTAGCTCATCGGTCAAAAATATTTCGCTAATGCATTTAATTATTTTGAGCAGTGTCATCATAGGGTATTATTTATCCACCTACGGCGCCCTTTATCTTTCTTGGACCAATGTTGGTGAGATTGTCATCAAAGGGGTACAGGGGCGATACTTTTTGGTCATCGTACCATTTCTGGGATTGGTCATATCTGAGCTGATCGGCAAAATTCGCTCTTCACACAAGGCCAAGGTTTTGGTCATTATCGCCGGGGGAATTGGTTTATTAGCAATAGTCACCGCCTCGATCTACTGGCGCTACTGGGACTACAGCAAATATGGCATCACTCTGCCAGCTTTGCCCAGTTCCGCGCTTCCTCCCGCCATACTGGGCAACAGTACTTATCCTCTTAAAATTGAGGGCAGCGCCAAAGGAGTGGGCTTCTATTTTCACTTGGTGAACAATCCATCATCTGATATGGTTTACCGCTACCAGATTAAATCGAGTGACTGCCAGACAACTACGCAAGTTGGCTATTTCTCCGTTCCTAGTCCAGACAGAAACTTAACATTTGTGGTCTCTACCAAACCATTCGCCCTCGGTCATGATGGCGCCTGTCTTGCGATAGAGTCAATATCGGGAGATTCGATCCTCGATCTCTCGATTTATCCAGGGGTTGACGGCACCCTCATTCACCCGCTATATTTAGTCCCCAGTCTGATCAAATCTAGTTTATAATGGATACATGCAATGGTTTCCCCGTCTCAAAAAGGTCGAGTGGCTCACCCTACTAGGGATAATCTTAGTTTATTTAGGTTTGACTTTTAGCAATCTCACACGTCTCCCCATGTTTGTCGACGAAGCCCTCTATTTGCGCTGGGGCCAAATCGCCGGCTCCGATGCGACATGGCGTTTTATCAGTTTGACCGACGGTAAGCAGCCACTCTATACCTGGGCAGTTGTCCCTTTCATGAAGTATTTTGGTGACCCGTTATATGGCGGACGTTTTGTCTCTGCCCTCTGTGGACTATTCACCCTCCTGGGTGTCATGTACGGGGGCTGGCTGCTGTCAGGCAAAAAACCGGCCTTCTGGGCTGGCCTGCTGACATTATTCTCCCCATTCTTGTTTTTTTACAATCGTTTTGCGGTCATGGAGGGGATGATGATGATGTTTGGTGTCTGGGTCTTTAATCTCTCCATCCTGCTCGCCCGCACCAGGCGTCTCGATATCGCGCTCATTTTGGGGATGTGGACGGGGCTGGCTTTACTCGTCAAATCACCGGCCATGTTTTTTATGCTGCTAATTCCGCTTGCTTATTTGCTCGAAATCAATTTTAAGCAGATTTTTACCAAGCAGACATTTAGTTTTATCATCTTAGTCCTGATTGCTTGGTTTTTGGCGGAGGTCATCAACAATATCCAGCGTCTCTCGCCCTGGATGTACATGATCAAAGAAAAAAACTCCTTCTTTATTGTACCCTACGACGAAATCTTTAGGGATCCCCAGCGTTTAATTAATAATTTCTTAGACATTTGGCGTTGGCATGGTGCTTATACAACTATTCCTGTCTTACTTCTGTCGCTTGTTGGTTTGTATTTCTGGTACATGAATTCTTGGCGCAGCAGCCTCCTCGCCTTGGCTTGGTTCTTCCTCCCCGTTTTTGGTACAGTGCTGCTGGCCAAGCTATTTGCTCCCCGCTATATGGTATTTACTACCCCCTTTCTGTTGCTCCTCGGCGGGTATGCTCTTAGTTTAATCAAAAATGCCAAATCTCGCCTAGCCTTGTTTATTCTCGTATCTATCCTACCCATTACCCAAATCTTTTCACTCCTGAAGGATCCGATTCATTATTCTTATCTCAAAATGGACGAAGGGTATGTCAACGGTTGGTCTGCCGGTAATGGTACCAAGCAGATTGCAGAGTGGGCCATAGATCGCACCAAATCCACCGGCAAACCCATTACCATTTTTACCGAAGGGACGTTTGGGATTCTCCCCAACGGCCTCGAGCTTTACCTCCAAGACAAAACCAGCCAAGTGACGGTGACTGGCATCTACCCGATTGGCGATATTCCTCCCTCTAGCGTCGTGTCCTATGCCCAGGATAATCCAGAAACTTACCTCATTCTCAACAACACCCTGACTTCTGATGTACCCGGAGGACTTGTGTTGGTTGCGAGTTATGACAAACTTCGTGACAATCCCATGCGGCTATTCCGGGTCATCTCGAGGTGATTATGCGCAAAAAGATCGTCTTACTTGCTGCCTCTGCGGCTCTTGCTTCACTTGTCCTCTGGTCTATCCGGGGAGTAGGGGATTGGTATCCCATGCACGACTCTACTCATCTCGCTCGCATCTTGCTTATGCGCGAGACTTGGATGAATGGGCAGATCCCAGCACTTTGGGCGAGCCATATTAATCACGGACTCGGCTACCCGCTTTTTCATTTCTATGCACCTCTTTTTCACACCCTCTCTGCCATATTTTTGGGTGTCCTTGCCAGTCCCACCACCGCCCTCAAACTCAGTTTGTGGGTAGCTGCGTTTGTCGGATCCTACGGCGTGATGCTACTAACCAGGCGATGGGGTCGGTTGGCTGCGCTTGTCAGTGCTTTTGCGTTTGCGCTCTCACCCTACATGGCTGTCAGCTTGTACGTTCGGGGTTCCTACTCCGAATATTTGAGCCTCGCCCTTTTACCTTGGGTTTTTCTCGCCACCGAAAAAATCAAGTCAGGTAGGGGAGTGGTTCTGGCTTCCCTCGCTCTAACACTCTTTGTCCTAAGCCACAATCTCATCCCGATCGTGGCTCTCCCCATGATCTTGCTTTGGATGGTGTATCACAACTATCGTCTGCCTCAATATATTGTGTATACGATACTGCTAACACTCGGTCTTTCGTCATGGTTTGTTGTTCCCCTCATAATGGAGCGAGGGTTTACCATCGCCGACCAGATCGCCAGGACTACTTCATACCAGCTCCACTTTGTCGAGCCGTGGCAGCTATGGAATAGTACGTGGGGATTTGGTGGCTCGGCGTTGGGCGTCGAAGATGGGATGTCTTTCAAACTAGGTAAAATTCAAATTATCTTCGGCTTGCTAGGTATGGCCACCGCCCTCTACAAAAAGAACCGCCAGCTCAGCCTTATTTCACTGTTTTTGTTGGTTAGTTTTTGGTTGACTACTGCCTCCTCTCGTTTCCTGTGGGATGCCAGCAGTACGCTCCAAATCGTTCAATTCCCCTGGAGAACCCTGGGACTGCTCGCTTTTTATCTCTCAATTTTGACCGGATATTTAGTCAGTCAAATTGGATCCCAGCAGGCTCGACGGGGTTTTGCAGTTGTCTCCGTGGTTGCCCTACTTTTTCTCAATCTCAAATACTTTACGCCGCAAAGTATTGTGGCGTCCCCGCTGGATAATCCAAATATCGATCTCACCCAGATCGAGGATATCTCAACTGTGGTACCCGAGTTCATGCCCGTTTGGTTGACCAAGTCCAATCTCAACATCATCGGCTCCACAGTTTTACCCTATGCCTATTATCCTACTTGGGAGGTCGAGCTAGATGGACGCCCTGCCATGACCTATCCCAGCGCTTCCGGTCAATTGGCGTTCAACAATCCTGCTAATTCTTCCAACTATTTGGTGCGGCAATCTCATACCCGACTGGAAAACATCTCACTCTTGGTTTCACTGCTTGCCCTCATTATAGCCATCAAATTTTATGTCAAAAAATAAATTAATTTTTCTCCTAACCCTCGCAGCTTTTATTGCCTATGGGACTTCTCTCCGCTACGGTTTTTCTCAGGACGATTGGTTCCATCTCTCCATCTCCCACGCGACCAATTTTTCACAATTTATCAACTTTTTTAATCCTACGAGTGTCACCTGGATTTTCTTCCGCCCTCTCTCCACACAACTGCCTTATTGGCTCGCCATGTGCTTTTTCCCGCTCAGCACAGCTCCGTATTTCATGCACGCCGTGATGCTGATCATCCACATCATTAATGCTTATTTAGTAGTCCACATCGCCCGCAAATATTTGCGCGACCAGTTTGCCGTGTTCTTGGGGATCGTCTACGCGCTCTCTACTCTGCATTTTCTTTCGTTATTTTATATCGGTGCCATCCAGCAGCTCATCTCCACGCTCTTTAGTCTGCTCGCCATCGCTTTATTCACTCGGCAGCGTACTCCGTCGCAGTGGATCTTAGGGCTACTCACGCTTGGTGCCCTGCTGAGCAAAGAATTGGCTCTCCGTCTGCCCCTCATATTGTTGGTTTTAAGCTACCTCAAAGATCGAAAATTTTATCCCACACTCACTCGAGTAGTTGGCCCAATAATTGTGACCTTACTCTATTTATCCATGCGCTATCTCTTGGGTACCCAGCTAGCCAGCGAATACGACCTCGTCTTTAGCTTGGGAACGGCGCTGGCCACTCTCATGTGGTACGGTCTTTTCCTCCTCGGTTTCCCCGAGCGTTTACTGAGCTACGGCTTATCGCTAGGGAAAATCAATTTTTCTGGTTTTATCGTTGAGTCAGGCCCAACTGCCTGGTTGGTTGTCCTGAGTGCTTCGATCATTTTATATCTTTGTTTCAAGCGGTTCTATGCCTCATTCAAATCGCACTCATTGTGGTCTGATCTCGTTTTTCCTGGGCTTGCCGTACTTAGTCTCACTCCCGTGCTATTCCTCCCGACCCATCGCTACCCTCACTATCTAGACTTGGCTATTTTGTTTGTCGGCATTTGGCTGCTGCAAGAATTATCCAAGTTCAACTGGCCGGCTAGACTGACATTTGGCTTTGTTTGTTTGGGGATGCTAGCCGGGATTGGGATCGAAGCGCGTACTCACTGGACTATTCAGCGCTCAATTGTCTCTCGCCAAATCTCGCAAGAAATTTTACAATCCGGCCAATGTTCCGACCCAGCCGGGATAGTCTTTAGAGGAACATCAGTGGAGCTGCGCGAGCTCTCATATGCCTTGTCAAACGAAAACGGTCCCCGAGTGATCTGCCAAAACCCGGCTTTACAGGTATACTACAAGAACCAGCCATGACAGAACTCAATTTGGACAATCTCAAAATCCGCGCTTTTAAAGGAGTATTTACTCTCACTTTTAGACGTCTTATCCTTAAAATAATCGATACGGTCGGCCTCATTTTTTTAGCCCGCGCCTTGACCACCGACTCTTTTGGAGTTTTTGGGATTATCAGTTTTGTCGTCTTTACTTTTCTCTCATTTTTTTCCGATGTGGGCTTTGGTGCCGCGCTGATCCAAAAGAAAACCGAGCTCACAGACGACGACATTCGCACCACTTTTACCATCCAACAAGTGCTCGTGACTATCTTACTAGTTATTGCTTGGCTATCTGCCCCTGGGCTCTCATCGTGGTATCATCTTGGTCAGCAGGGTATTTGGCTCATCCGCGTTTTGTCTCTCAGTTTATTTATTACCTCGTTCAAAACCATTCCCTCAATCCTCTTGGAGCGGGAACTAAAATTTGAATACTTAATTGTTCCCGAAATTTTAGAGACTATTACCTACAACTTGATTGCGGTCTATATGGCGCTGCACGGGTACGGAGTTTGGAGTTTGGTCATTGCCATCCTCGCTCGGACGGTCATTGGGGCATTCGCCCTCAACTATATGCGTCCCTGGAAAATTGGTTGGTCATTTAACCGTGAATCAGCCAAGTCACTCTTGCATTTTGGGATCCCATATCAGCTCAATAGCGTCTTGGCACTGATCAAAGACAACGTGGCGCCCACCCTAATTGCCTTTTGGTATGGCCCGGCCGCCGTGGCTTATGTGAATCTAGCCCAAAATATCGCTAGCCGTCCCATGGAGATCATCAACATAGTTAGTCGGGTCACATTCCCGGCTTACTCTCGGATCCAGGGAGATTTGCCCCGCATCAAGCGGTGGATCGAAAAATCGGTCTCGTTCATGGCCTACCTCTATATGCCCGCCATCACCGGACTCCTCATTATTGCTCCTGGCATCTTAGAGTATCTCTACGCTGACAAAACCGAAAAGTGGCTACCAGCATTGCCCACGTTACTGCTATTTTTGGCCGGAGCTTTCCCCATTATCGTCACTACGACCTACACCAATGCGCTCTATGCCCTGGGCAGGCCCAAAGTAGTTTTGGCCTTTATGGCTATCTACACGGTTCTCACCTGGGGACTGGGCGCTCCCCTGATATACAAATTTGGATACGTCGGCATTGCCATGGCGGGACTGATTATTACCTATGCCACTTTGCCTTTTGTCGTCCGCGCCCTCAACAACCTCGTGCCGGTCGAAACCTGGGCCTCTGTCAAGAAGCCGCTTTTGGCTAGCCTGATTATGGGAGCAGTAACCTACTATATTAATAGTATTTTTACCCACTCGCTCTTGACCCTGATTTTCACCACCCTCCTGGGAGTGATAACATATATCCTAGCCATTATCGCCATTGACGGCGAGCGGCTCAGGAACGAAATCCGCACCTATACTAGTCTGATA
>CAYGFS010000028.1:0-11770 GCA_964349305.1 uncultured Pseudomonadales bacterium | reverse complement strand
CCCTCACCCACCCCCTTATCTTCTCCCGCCTCCATCAACGAAGTCACCGAAAACCTCAAAAAGCGCCTTCAAGATAGTCTAGACGAAATGCCCACAGTACCCACCACTAGCGCCATCTCCTACGTCGGCATTGTCAAGGATATTATCAAAGATACCGTCATCATCGAAGACAAGGATGGTAAGCGCGATATCAAACTCAAAGACGATACCGACATCCTCCGTGCACCCGGCAATACCGTGATCAAACCCGAAAATATCCGCATCGACGACTACATTATCGCCATTGGCTATCCCGGCGAAAACGAAAACTTAAACGGGAGACGCCTAATTGTCAGTGCAACCCCCATCAAACCACCCGCCAAATCAACCGACATGGGCACGATCACCAAACTCGGCAAAGCCAGTCTGACTTTAATGGTTCGCGGTGAAGAACAGATCGTAGATACCACTACCAAAACGGTTCTCAAATCTCCCACTGGTACCATCGAGTATACCGACCTCTCGCAGGGCGACACGGTGATCTATACTGCCACGGTGGACGCTGACGACGAACTCACCGCCACCCACGTCATGCGCATCCTCTCTGCTTCCATTGGTGAATAAGTTATAATTAGGCCATGCCTACACAATATCCTGATAAAGACATGCAAAATCTGATCCAGGCGATCGCTAGTCTGCGTACGGACGCCGAGCTAGCCGCCTTTCTGCGCGACCTTATGACAGTCAAAGAGCTCAAAGATATTAGTCAGCGCTGGCAAATAGTCCTGTTGCTCAACCAAAATGTCCCCTACTTGGATATCGCCAAGCAGGTCGGGGTCTCCACCACCACCGTGACTCGCTGTGCCCTCTGGCTCCACCACGGCCAGGGTGGGTACAAGACTGCTTTATCCAGATTAAAGAAATAATTTGACAACGTACGTTTATATTGTACAATCAAAACGTACACACTAATCATTGGAGTAAATATGAATGTTATAGCTGCCACCACTCTACGCAACAATTTATCTGATACCCTCGACGCCTTGATGGATCAAGAATATCTCCTTATTGCCAGAAGTAAAAAGGTCTCCCATGCCCTCGTGAACCTAGACTTTCTGGAGGATCTCTTGGCGCTCAAAAACAAAAAATACCTCGCCAGTATCAAGCAGGCACGTCAGGATTACGAGTCAGGCAACATCTTTTCGCACACCCAGGTCTTTGGTGATCTATAATCTATTTAATGCAGTATTCACTGTTCTATACTCAAACAGCTGTTAAAGATATCAAAAAGCTAGATACCATAGCTCAGAAGCGGCTTCAAAAGAAACTCACGCTACTCGCCACTAATCCCCTGCACTATTCCAAGAAACTCATCCATTCTGATCTCGGTACCTACCGTTATCGTGTCGGGGACTATCGCATCGTTTTTGATCTTAACAGCAAGGATATCATTATTCTACGTGTCGGCCATCGCCGCGAAATCTACAAATAGCTCTCAATCGCCTACTTGACATTTATCTTATTATCATGGTAACATGCTGACATGAAACAAATGAACACCGCTACTACCTCTCATCATACCCACCTACCACAGGCGGGTCATTTGTTGTAACTATTTTCCAAAAAGTATTTCAACTCATATCCCGCCCCAAGCGGGATTTTTTGTGCTTCCCGCCTTACCAAAGCACTGAATAAAAAAGGACTTATATGAAATCAAAAGACATAATAGAAATAAAAAATATTAACCCAGCCGACCTAAGCCAGGTTAGCCAGATTGCTAGTTTGTACGCCGATGTTTTTGCAGGACCACCCTGGAACGAAGCCACTAAATGCTTAACCAGCGACTCATTTTATGGGCTAGACACTCAAGCTGGATCTCCTTGTCCTGACTGTAGCTCTCCTCTCACTGAGGCATATCCACAGTTTGAAACTACAAAATATATCCTTGGGGAACTAGGCAAGACGAATCCCATTGGTCTACTAGCTTTTGTCAATTCCGAGTTGGCTGGTTTCTCCTGGGGATATCAAACAACTCCTGAAGAATTAGCTGAATCGACAAAATGGAAGACATCAGAGATGAAAGTAAAGGTAAAAGATTTGCTAGCGGATTACGGGGTCACAGGCCAGTTCTTTTTCGGATCAGAGACTGGTGTTGATCCTAAGTATAGAGACAAAGGGCTAGGGAGAAAATTAGTCAAAGCCAGGCTTAATGAAATCCTCAGTTCTGGAGAAAAATACGCTCTCGTTCGGACAAACGTCAACTCGCCGATGTATGGCATCATTGATGGCGGGAAAACGAAAGGATTAGATGGATTTTTCCAAATCCTAGGTCCAATATCAAATCGGAATTTCTGGACTGGTAAATGGGAATTAAGAAAGGAGGCTGGTAAACCAGTTTATGAAAATGATATGGTCGACAGCGAAGATCCCGACCGAGTCTTATTCTTATTTAAAAGGTCACTTTACAACCGTATCCAAAGTGAGCCAACTCCAGGGCAATTAATGTCTGCTGGTTGGTAAAAAATATAAATTAATAAGAGGAGAGAAGTATGAATGAGTTAATTAACAAAACAAAAGGAGGTCTCAAGGAATTTGTAAACGAAAATCCTGATGTTGCATTTTTTACAACATTATCCTTTCTTATGTTAGCAGTGCTAGCTGTAGGTAGGGTAGATGAAATTAAGAGGGCCGAGCTTGCGTACAACCAAAGAGAGAACCCTGCCCTTATTTATGAAATGTGCGGTGATGATTTAGCTGACTGCAAATCATCAACAATTACTTTCTGCACAGACTTCGTCTATGCTAGAGAGATGTCGTACTGTGCAGAAGAATTAACTTTGCCAATATATGAACCCATCGGAGAAAAATAGTGTATGACCAAAACACTAGAGCTCACCAACCAACTAGTTTCCAT
Source organism: uncultured Pseudomonadales bacterium (assembly GCA_964349305.1). Classification (GTDB taxonomy): domain Bacteria; phylum Patescibacteriota; class Microgenomatia; order UBA1400; family UBA12108; genus CAJAUT01. Next base: position 8,877 of record CAYGFS010000028.1, on the reverse strand, counting down.
CCCCTCTTGGGTTGGGGATGGCTGCAACGAAATCAAAGTCGGAGAGTTCATCTACGACTGGCTGCAAAAAAACACGGATTTGACCGTGATCAAACAGCCCGTCAAAGATGGCCGCTTCAACGTGATAGCTCAGGGAACCGAGCCTGCGAGGATAATCCTCGCAGGCCACGTGGACACGGTAGAAGCTGGAGGCAATTGGTCGTCAGATCCCTATACTCCCACTCTCACAGGTGACAGACTTTATGGCCGCGGCACAACCGACATGAAAGGATCGCTGGCTGCAATGCTCACTGCTGTATCTGACACCAAAAATACTAAAGGTCTGGTGGTGCTCTGCTATATCGATGAGGAGTACGACTTTGCTGGCATGCTCAAATTCGTCGAGGGATATCAAGACAAAATCAAACCAAAGCTCGTAGTTTCACTCGATGGTTATGCAGATACCATTGGCTATGCCTGTCGAGGATTGATCGAAGTCAGGTTCAAAGTCAGGGGAAAATCTGGCCACGCCGGTCGGCCTAGTTTGGGCAAAAACGCAATTCTTTTAGGCGCAAAGCTAGTTAACCAATTAATTCAAACTTTAGAGGTTGATTATACTGACTCCATTCAGGGCGCTTCAACCTGCAATCTGGCTTATTTAAATGGCGGGCTAGACCTCGGCGACGGGAAGATTGGTCAGGAAGGCAACAACATCCCAGACATTGCTGAGCTTGTCTTGGACATCCGCCCAGCCGTATCAAAGCTGGACGCGAATGAAGTCAAAAAGTGTGTAGAGTCTATCGCCAAAAGTCTGGAAGTCGAGATAGAATCATGGACTACACGCCACAACTTAGGGTCTTGGCTAACCGACCCTAAAATCCTCAAGCAAACCCTTAATCTACCAGGAGCGTATGAGCCATTCCGCGGCTATGTCGATACCCAAATGCTCGCTCAGTGTTGGGATCAGGTAGTCTGTTGTGCTATCGGAGCCAGCACACTATCTTGTGCACACAGTCGAGATGAATACGTCCAATTGAAGAACTTAGAAATCACTTATAAAAATGTGAGGACAATTATAAAAAAATTCGCCAAATAAAGGTATAATCAAGCATATGCAAAAACAAAACCTACAGCCACTCAAAGGTTTCCGCGACATGCTTCCCATAGATACCGCCAAGCGGGCGTGGGTCAAAGACATCATGGTCAAAACCGCGGAGTCTTGGGGTTACGAGCCGATCGAGACCCCGACCCTCGAGCCCTACAGCCTCTTTGAAGGCGAAGTCGGCGAAGACGAAAAACTGTTCTACAAATTCAAGGACAACGGCAATCGCGAAGTCATGCTCCGCTACGACCAAACCGTCCCGACCTGTCGCTACGTGGCGGCTAATCAGAATAGTCTGGTCTTCCCCTTCCGCCGCTACCAGATCCAGCCGGTTTTCCGCGCGGAGAAACCGCAAAAGGGTCGCTACCGTGAGTTTACCCAGTTCGACCTCGACATCTTTGGGGTCAAAGATGCTAGTGCGGATGCCGAGGTCATCGCCGTCAACCTCGATACTTATTTCAAAATCGGCTTCAAGAAACCCGTCATCATTTTCAACAATCGCGATCTCATGAAAGACATCCCCTACGCAGCCATCGTGGCTATCGACAAGCTCAAAAAGATTGGGGAAGACGGCGTCATCGCCGACATGATCGCCAAAGGGATATCCCAGTCGCAAGCCAAATCATATTTTGACCAGGTTCAAAATATCCAGCCCGACGAGACCATTAAAACCATCATCAGTTATCTAGAGAACTCTGGCTTTAGCTCAGAGTTTTACCGTTTCGAACCCACTCTGGCCCGCTCCTTCTCCTACTCGCAGGGACCCATTTGGGAAATTGTCATCGAAGACTATACCGTTGGTTCCGTAGGCGGCGGTGAGCGCTACGACGGCATGATGGAGCGACTGACGGGTGTAGCCATCCCCGGCACTGGTGTAGCTTACGGCTTTGATCGCACGGTCGAGGCCGCCGACCAGCTCGGCCTTATCCCCACTACCCAAAAGACCCGTGCCCTCGTCACCATCTTCTCCTCTAGCCTTCAAGGCCTGGCCTTGAAGGTTGCGAGACAGCTCCGCTCAGCAGGGATCAACACTGAGCTCTACCCCGATCCCACCGACAAACTCGACAAACAATTCAAGTATGCCGATAAAAAAGGCATCCCCTACGCCATCGTGGTCGGGGACGACGAAGCATCTAAAAATATGGTCACCCTCAAAAACCTCGCCACTCGCGAACAACAAACCATTCCCCTTTCGGAAGTTATTCAAAATTTGAGAATTTGAGAATTTATGATTTGAGAATTACATGTCATAATCATGACAATGTCCAAATCCCGCAAACTTGCCTATCTCGCACTTACAATTAATGCACTTATTTGGGGTGCTGCTTTCCCCATTATCAAACCGGTTTTTCAGTACATCTCACCCCTAGAGTATCTCTATTTTCGTTTCCTACTCGCCGGCATCATATCTACTCCGATATTTATTTATTACTACTTCAAAATACATCCCAAAGTATCTTATCTACTCAAAGTACTACTTATTGAACTCCTTGGCACTGCCCTACCCCTGTATATCCTCTACGAAGGTCTTTCCAAAACTAGTGCGCTAGAGGCCTCACTTATCGGCGCCACCGGGCCCATCTTTGTCGTGCTAGGTGGCATCCTCTTCTTGCGCGAGCGGGAAAGCCGTCGTGAGTGGCAAGGGCTCGTCATCTCCCTCCTTGGATCACTCTTACTCATTTTCGAGCCCATTTGGAACGGCCACGGGTTTGTTGGCAGTAGCTTGACTGGTAATCTCTCGGTTCTTGGATACAACTTCCTTTTTATGATTTACGCGATTATCGCCAAAAAATTCTACAAAACCCGCCCTCCACTCTACTTTGGCGCCCTCACCTATCTCGGTACCGCCATGATTTATGGAATTATTCTCAATGCTTCCAGTAGTCTACCTAGCATCTATCTCCTCACATCTAATATCTCTGTACTATTTCCCGTCTTGTATATGGCGATCCCCGGCAGTATTTTGTGTTTTGCCCTCTATCTCTACGCCCAGAGTAAAATTGAAGTGTCCGAAGCCAATCTCTTTACTTATCTCAATGGCGTCGTCGCCATTCCAGCATCATTTTTTCTCCTGGGCGAAACTCCCTCTTGGCTCACCCTCATTGCCATTCTAGTCATTGCCTACGGCGTTATTCGTGCCGAGACGAAACGGCCTTAGTCTGGCTGTAAAATATCTGCGTCGAGTGGGAACAATAGGGAAAGTAGCGGAACATACTTACGAAATCTCTTTTCAACATCATGCTTCACCCATGTTCCTTTCAACACAAACTTTAGTCTAGGGACATCTTCATCTTTACTGTGTGTCATCCTTACAAGATTAATCACGGCTCCTCCAATCCATCCAATTTCCATCAAAATCGAATTCATTTCCAAGCTTTCAAGTCTAGATATCTGAAGCTGTTTGTCAGAAAAAATTACTGGCAACAAATTACCATTAAAATGAAAATCGTCTCCGTGCAGCCTAGCTATTCCAGACTCTTGTATACCTTTCAATTCAAGTAACGTTCCCATCTCGACCAGTATACACATAGTGTCAACTTGTGTTAGAATTCCCCTTATGAAATCAGGCATCCATCCGCAATACCATCAGATCACCGTCACCTGCTCCTGTGGGGCATCTTTCCAGACTGGCTCCACCCGCGACGCCATGGTGGTTGATATCTGTGCCAAATGCCACCCCTTCTTTACCGGTGAAATGCGCTTCGTCGACCAGCTCGGCCGCGTCGAGAAATTCCAGGCTAAACAAAAAGCGGCTTCAGGTAAAAAAGCTAAAAAGGACCGCAAAGGTTCCCAATCTGGTCCTCAAACCCTCACCGATATCAGAGCTAACCAGTCAGCTTAGCTCTCCCTGAGCAAAGTCGAAGGGCGAGCCCATTCCTTTTCCTTGCTTTATAATAAAAATATGCCTACAGATCTTTCTGCGCTCCTCGCCAAGTACAACACCCTCGTTGTGGAGTCGGGCGACCCGGCCAATATAGGACGTATTGCTGAGATCAGTGAAGAAATCGCGGATCTCGAACCCAAAGCCACTCTCGCCAAAGAAATCCTCTCGCTCAAGCAGCGTATTTTAGAAAACAAAGAGTTAGCCACAGGCACCGACGAAATCGCGACTTTAGCACGAGCTGAAATTTATGATCTAGAGTCTAGCGTCTTAAGTCTAGAGTCTCAACTCGCCTCCCTTGAGACCTCGGCAGACACCGAGCAAGACAAGCGCCCAGCCATTATCGAGTTTCGCGCCGGTGCGGGTGGTGATGAAGCCAAAATCTGGGCTGCCGATCTGGAGAGGATGTACAAGCGCTTCGCCGAGATCCAGGGTATCAAATACGAGCTAATCGACGAGGGCACCTATCTCTTCTCCGGGCGTCCCAGCGACGCAACTCTCCCCCAGGGCGCCTATGGCCTATTTAAGTGGGAAAGCGGCGTCCACCGTGTCCAGCGAGTCCCAGCCACTGAGTCTCAGGGTCGTATCCACACCTCGACCGCCAGTGTGGCCGTCCTACCCAAAGTAGACCCACAAAAGATCACGGTGCGCGACGAAGATCTAGAGTGGCAGTTTTTCCGCGCCGGCGGTCATGGCGGCCAAAACGTGAACAAGGTGAGTACAGCCGTTCGCCTGATCCACAAACCCACCGGGATCACGACCGTCTCCTCTCAAGAGAGATATCAGCAGCGCAACCGCGAAATCTGTCTCGATTTCCTCCGCTCCAAGCTCTGGGAGATCCAGGAGGAGGAGCGCATCGCCAAGCTCGAAGCCACCCGCCGCACAGCCGTCGGCCGCGGGAGCCGTGCCGAGAAGATCCGCACTTACAACTACCCCCAAAATCGCGTGACTGACCACCGTGTCGGGCTATCCTGGCACAACCTCGAAGCCATCCTCGAAGGCGATCTCACCGATCTTCTCTTCTCCCTCAACCAAGAAATCAATAAAGAGCAGGTTTAAACGCTGCTACTTTAAATGAGTAATAGTTGGGTGCAACAATTTTTCATAATCCTCAGTATTTGCTGCCAGTGTCAATGTTTGCTCGCCATCATAGTAACTACTCAGTGGCCACTCCCACTCACTAAACACAAGATCATACACAGCTAATGCAAGTTCTACATATAAACCAGAAAGCATTTTAGACCACAGCTCAGAAGCCTGTTTATAGGGTCTGTCCTGAACACTATCTGTGAATCCCTTTCTCCAAATAACTGCTACACCCCCACCCACCTGCTGAGTTGCTCTACGGACATCTCCGATGGCTTGAAAAACTTCACCCTTCTCTACAAGATAATCACCAAAATGATGTGTCATTAAAGATGAATTGGCTGCAAGGACCAAAGAACCTACACAATCCATAAAATGCTCTGCCCATACCGGTTGACCTGTTTTACACACTCTATATTTTCTCCGCTCATCTACTCCCTCTCCTGAGAGTCTTAAGTCTGGAATTGTGGCATGCTTATTGTCCCACTTGCTCTGATTAGTAGAGACAGCCAATACTGATAAATTGCCAGCGGACAATAATTTCTCTGACATATCTGGCGATTTTACACCTACTCACCCTTTAGATCTACTTGGATCTTTTTGGTCTCTTTATCCCGCCAAATCTCCACCTCCACTCTATCCCCAATCTTCTTCTTCGTCAGCAGCTCGACCAGTCCTCCTTCCACCTCCGCCACACTCTTCCCTTCAAATTTAGTGATAATATCCCCTTTTTCAATCCCAGCCTTATCCGCACTAGAATCTGGCACCACCTCTACCACATACGCCCCAGCCGGTACATTGTTCAGGATCCCCTGCTCTTTAGTTACCAGCTGGTAGCGCACCCCAAAGAATGGCCGGTCAAACTGACCCGTCTCGTTGAAATTCTTCAAACTATCCCGCACTACATTGATCGGCAGCGCAAATCCGATATTGTTGGCTGCCTGGGATACCGCCACGTTCACCCCAATCACTTGCCCAGCGGAGTTGAGCAGCGGCCCACCCGAGTTGCCCGGATTGATGGCCGCATCAGTCTGGATCACATTTTTCAAATCCTCCGACATGCTAAAGCCGTCGCCCGCCGTAATCCCCCGTCCCAGCCCCGAGATCACCCCGGTCGTCACGGTATGGCGAAACTCCCCTAGAGCCGTCCCAATAGCCACGACAAAGTTGCCGACTTTCAGTTTATCGGAGTCACCCATTTCAATCGCAGGGAACTCGCCATTTGATATTTTTAGGATAGCCAGATCGTTAACTGGATCTCGCCAGATTTTCTCTACCTGGTGCTCGCTATCGTCTTTGAGCACGACTTTGTAATCGCTTGGTACTCCCTGTGACACCACATGTTTATTGGTCACTACGAGCCCCGATTTATCCACAATAAATCCACTGCCGATATCCACCTGTTCTGTCTCGACCTCACCGCTCGGCCGAGACCCGCGAAACATCCCAAACGGATCCAGGAAATATTGCTGCATTACCGGGGTCTCGCGCTTGTAAGAGACCGTCACCACGGACTCCGATACGCGCTCCGCCACCTCGGTCACCACGCTTTCCTCCGTGAGGATCTTTTGCGTCACGAGTTCTCCCCCACTCTGGATTTTGTTTAGTTTTTGCAGGATCGGCAGTCCCCAGATTTTTTCCGAGACCGCGCCCGACAGAAACACAATCATGACAAACATCCCTACCAGTATCCCCATCCCAAATTGCTGCGTGATCTTTTCTTTCATCCCCACCATATCCCAAATCTTACAAAATCATCTCACAAATTTCAACCATACATCTCTATGTCGAAACTATTTTAGAGTCACTATCTGTATCTACAAGCACTGATTCACCTGGAGCATAATATTTACCGTCGATTTTCATACCGACTGGCAAAGTTTCCAAAACATAGTCTCTCATAGCGCGAACAATGAATGTAAAACCGGCCGATACTTCAGCTACTAGATTATCACCACTAAATTCTGATTCAATTCTCACTCGCGCCCCGTTCGCATCGGAAAACGTCTCTGGCAATCGCGGGAAAAAACCAATAAATTTGTTTAGATATCCTACAAAAATACTTGCACCGTTGAGAGCATGTTTTTTGGGAGTTTCAATTCTAGCCGGAGACATAAACCAACCCTCCAAAATATTTAACTAAGATTATTCTCTCACACACGTCAAATATTTACTTCAGCAAACTCTCTACCGCCATATCCAGCTGCTCATCAATATCCTTGGTCTCCAGGTTATCTTCCACTTTCACGTCTGGCGTAATCCCCTCTTTCCCAATCCATCTCCCCGACGGCAATATCCACTTGGCCACCGTCACATGTAGACTAGAACCATCAGACAGATCCTGCACCTCTTGCACGGTGCCTTTGCCAAACGATTGTTCGCCAATGATCTCTGCCCGCTTGGCATCTTGCAGCGCTCCGGCCGTAATCTCACTCGCCGAGGCCGAGCCTTTATTCACTAGTACCACCAGCGGGATCCCCGTCAGATTCCCCTTGCGGTCCACGCTATATGTCTCACTCTCACTGCGACCCTCTTGTTTCACGACTGTACCCGAAGACAAGAATTCGCTGGTCACAAACACGGCGCCGTCCAGATACCCTCCTGGGTTGTTGCGCAAATCCAGCACCACACCCGCCGGTTTAGCCGCCACAATTTCCGCTACCTTGGCGAGCCATTCTTTGTCGGTTCTCCCCCCAAATTTGTGCAGCTCCAGGTGGGCGATTTTCCTTCCATCTTTTTCAATAAATTTGAGCTCGACCGACGGCACCACAATCTCATCACGTACAATCGTCACTTCAAACGATTTTTCTCCCCCATCCCGGAAGAGGGTCAGGATCACGGGCGTGCCTTTTTCTCCGCGGATATGAGTCACTGCCGTTGGCAGCGTCATATTGCGCGTGTCGATATCTACTTTTTTAGCTTCATCTTTGATATTGAGGATTAGGTCTCCCGCTTTGACTCCTGCGCGCTCGGCCGGAGAGTTGGTAATGGGTGCAATCACGGCTAATGTACTATCTCTATATCCCAGCTCGATCCCGACCCCAAAAAATGCTCCGTTTAAATCTTCATTAGCTTGCTTATTCTCTTTGGGTGGCAAGTATTGGGTATAGGGATCATCGAGCGATTGGGCTAGTCCCTGCATCGATCCCCAGGTCATTTTGGCATAATCCAGCTTGCTCGGGTCGACATAGCTTTTCTCTAGTCGCTTCCACACATCCCAAAATTTGGAAAAGTCGGCGCTGTCCACTGCGCCCTCGCCCGAGTTGGAGGTAAACTTGCGGACGATCGGGTTATCTGCCTGTCCTAGTCGAACTTTGGCGGTTTGATACCCCCCGGCAAAGACCAGGACGCCAAACGAGACTAAAAAGAAAAAGTTGCGGACTTGCTTCAAACTAAGTTTAGCCATATCGAATATCCTACACGAAAACAACTTCTACTGGAATACTTTGCATTACGCCGCAAACGGAATGAGCGCAAGTAGGCGGGCACGCTTGACCGCGATTCGCAGTGCTCGCTGACCCTTGGCATCTAGTCCGGTACGGGCTCTGGGGAGGATTCGTCCTCGCTCAGTCACAAAACGCAGCAGCGTCGGAGCGTCTTTGTAATCAAAAACTATGGGAGCATCACCTTTGCTCATAATTGGTTTTTCTGGTCTTGGTTTGCGTTGCATATCGTTTATCCTTTTTTGTTAATTATTAAAATGGTATATCTTCTACGTTCACACTGTCGTCGACTGGTTCTTCGACTTTGGCAGCTTTTTTAGCTGGCTTTTCTGCCTTAGCTTCTGGCTGGACTGATTCAGTAGGTGCATTACTACTTTCTTCAGATA
>CAYGFS010000027.1:0-11799 GCA_964349305.1 uncultured Pseudomonadales bacterium | reverse complement strand
GTGCTAGTGTCGTAGCTGAACCCATGTCCATCGAAGGTCAAATCGTCCAGGATGCCGATAGACTGGATGCCATGGGTGCAATCGGGGTCGCCCGCTGTTTTGCTTATGGCGGTAGCGCTAACCGACCTATGTGGGATCCAAATATCAAACCCACGCTTCACACTAGCAAAGCTGCCTACAAAAACAGTAAAAGTAACTCGATCAATCACTTCTACGAAAAACTCTTACTCCTCAAAGATCGCATGAATACCCAAACCGGCAAGCAGCTTGCAACCAGTCGCCACACTTACTTAGAACAGTTCCTGGCCAAGTTTTACGCCGAATGGGAAGGTAAAGAATAGTTTGCTTTCACCTCTGCTATAATTCACCCCATGAAAGCATCGGAAATCCGCGCCAAATATCTCAAATTCTTCGCCGATCGTGGTCACGCGGTCATCCCTGCTGCCCCCATCATCCCACCCGACGACCCCACTACTCTCTTCACTAGTTCCGGCATGCAGCAAATGGTGCCGTACCTAAAGGGTGCCAAGCACTCCATGGGTGTCCGCATCGTCGATTCGCAGCCATCGCTTCGCACTGAAGACATTGAAGAAGTAGGGGACAACCGACACACCTGCATGTTTGAGATGCTTGGCAACTGGAGTCTGGGTGATTATTTCAAAAAGGAGCAGTTACCCTGGATCTGGGAATTTTTTACACAGGAATTAGGTCTCCCAGCCGATAGGTTGTATGTCACGTTATTTGAAGGAAATGAATATGTAGCCAAAGACCTCGAGTCCTACGATATCTGGAAATCCCTTGGGGTTGCCGACGACCACATCTTTTACTACCCCGGCAAGAAAAATTGGTGGAGTCGCGCAGGCACACCAGATCAAATGCCCGTTGGCGAAATTGGTGGACCTACCAGCGAGATCTTCTATGAATTCCCCGAGGTCAAACACGACACGAAATATGGTGACAAATGCCACCCCAACTGTGATTGCGGCAGGTTTATTGAAATTGGCAACTCCGTGTTCATGGCGTACGAAAAAATCGAAGGCGGGCTGAAGACTCTCCCCGCGCAAAATGTTGACTTTGGCGGCGGACTCGAGCGTATTACCGCTGCCGTCGACAACGATCCTGACGTGTTCAAAATCGACATGTTTAGTTCAGTAGTTCGAACTATCGAACTATCCAGCGGCAAAAAATATGCCGGACAATATATGGCTCCTATGCGGGTTATTGCCGATCATTTGCGTGCCGCCACTTTTATGATCGCCCAAGGCATTGAGCCATCAAACAAATTGCAGGGTTATATTCTCCGTCGCCTTTTACGCCGTGCTGCCGTTCGTTCGCGCCTGCTCGGTGCGGACGCCAAAAACATCTTTATCGAGTGTATCCCCGCCATCGTTAGCGAGTATGCCGACGCTGGATTTATTAGTGCGACCGCCGCTCCTCACGTGCAAGATGTCATCTCCCAAGAATTAGACAAATTTGGCAAGGCATTAGACAAGGGTCTCAAAGAAATTAACCGCACTGACGCCAAATTAATCGATGCTCAATTTGCCTTTAACCTCTATCAAAGCCTCGGTTTCCCCTTTGAAATTACGCGGGATTTGCTCGCAGAAAAAAGTATTACCTTAGATCAAGCCGAATTTGATTCTATTTTTGCCAAACACAAGGAGGGGAGCCGCACGGCGAGTGCCGGCATGTTCAAAGGAGGTTTGGCTGATCAATCAGAAATTACGACCAAATATCACACCGCGACCCATCTCCTCCACCAAGCACTTCACGACGTGTTAGGTGATGAGATCCAGCAGGCCGGCAGCAATATCACGAGCGAACGTCTCCGCTTTGACTATACCTATAACGGCAAACCCACATCCGAGCAGTTGGAACAAATCAGCGAGATTATCAACGCCAAAATCAAAGCGGATCTCTCGGTAGTCAAAACCATCGAAGACAAAACATCAGCGCTCCAGTCTGGCGCGCGTGCGTTCTTCGCCGAGAAATATCCGGACAAAGTCTCTGTCTATACGGTCGGCAACTATTCCAAAGAGCTTTGCGGCGGCCCTCACGTCGAGCATACCGGGGTGATCGGACAAATCGAGATCTACAAAGACGAAGCCTTGGGCTCCGGCAAGCGCCGCATCTATGCAAAACTCACATCCAAAGAGTAGACTAACAATATGGATCAAAACAACACGGTTCCAACAAATCTAAATCAAGATCCGCAGATTCCCTCCCCACCACCAGTCGTAGAGCCACCAGTTGCCCCACCCCAATCTCGTTCAAACGGCACACTTCTTGCGCTTCTGCTCATTTTGTTGGCAGGTATTGGTTTCGCGCTCTATTATTTTCAAACCATGAGGGGAGACAGCTCAGACCCTACCCCTTCCTCCTCCCCATTGCCTACAGCAGCAGCGACCAACACGAATACCATTTATGAGGAGAATATCTCGGTTGCTGGTTTTCGCTTGGGCATCCCCAAAAGGTGGGAGGTAAGCATCTCTACCAAAACAGCCAGTGTCTTAGCCGCCAGATATTATCCCCCTACAGTTGATAGGGGAACTACCTATCTTGATCTACAGGTCGGGCCAACTAGCCAGTTTGCGCAGAACCCGACACTCACATTTACCGACACTACTACCGAAGGCACCCTAACCATTCGTACCGGCACAGAAAATCTCCTCCAGTCCAAGCGGCTGGTATTTCAGGTAGAGCGAGTGCAGGGCAACAACAAAGCCTTACTCACTTTGTATGGCGATCAAGCGGCCATCGATACGTTCGAGCAAGACGTAATCAATATCTTACGCAGTGCCCTCTCTCTCCATCCATTTACTTGGGAATTAGTTGGACGCGTTAAGGCTCAAGAAGTCTCTTCCCCAAGCGCCAGCACAGCACCATCCCAAATCGCAGGATTTAAGTTATCCGATTGGAAAGAAATCGTCATTATGGAGGGGCCTTATCCAGAACGACTAACTGAGGATGATCATCCATATAAAGATGGCTTCGCTCGCCTCTACTCCTTTACTGTTCTACCAGGTCAGCGAGTCGAAGTGTTAGCCGAAGAAGGCAAGGAGACAATGAAAAAAACGGGTTCATTTATCCAAAGCGAACTATACGATTCCGCCGGTCAGCTTATGACCAAGGCGGGAACCAGAATTGGTATCGGCGGGAACAACGAACCCGTTTCAGGAGGGAGATATTATTTGATTGTGAATAGTTATCCTGGCAAAGTTGGGGAGTTCCTCCTGAAAGTTTTTGATCTCGATCAAGTCCAAGACCTCTATTATGCGCATTATGCCGACGGCAGCGAATTGCTCACCAATAATCCGGGCAATGTCCAGGTTACCAAGCCACAATCAGCCGTCATGATTGTCCGCTTTACTAGTCCCATTGAAATAGTAGGAGACAACAAAATCCGCTATTTTAGGCAAAAAGACAACGCGTGTATCGCCTGCGAGTCTTACATCTTTGGTGACATTACTATCCCGTACACCTTCAGAGTTAATAACGTCGAAACACCTATCAAAATTACCAAATTGTTTCTCAACCAAGCACTCATTCAACCCTCAACTGGCGATGGTTTCCCAGAAGGTAGCCAAATTTCCTTCGAAATTGAATATGGGGAGGATCCCAACAATCCCGGCACCCGCTCGGGTTACAGCGGTGGTTTTCGGACGTATTAATTTTCATTTGTGCTAAGCTAAAGGTATATGGAACTAGGCAATTTTTTGGGCAAACTCAAAGGTCAAGATAAACCAGTCGCCAAAAAATTTCTCGCGCTCGTCTTAACTGACGAGATCGTGCAAGCCTCCGTCTGGAGTGTGGTCGACGAACAAACCGAAATTGTGGCGATCGGCACCCCCGTGGAATGGGATGGTGATACTGGTACTACCACTGAGCTCGTCACCGCCGTCGACGCCACTATCTCGAGCGCCGTCGAAGGGCTCGAGGATGAGCCATCTGAAGTGATCTTGGGTGTCCCCCACAGCTGGACCGACAAAAATGGCATCTTGGGTGTTAAAAAAGAATTCATCGGCAAAATCCGCAAAGAGCTCGAACTCCAGGCTATTGGCTATGTGGTCATTACCGATAGCGTATTGAGCTACCTCAAAATGCAAGAGGGGACACCCACCACTTCGATTCTGATCCAGGTCAGCCGCGACGAGCTCACCCTCGTTTTGGTGCGTCTGGGCCGGATTGAAGCCATCGAAACCATCGGTCGTAGCGATGATGTGGTGGAGGACGTGACCGAGGGTATCGCCCGCTTCAAAGCCAGCGACAATTTGCCGTCCCGCATTATTTTGTTCAACAGCATGCATGATTTGGATGACATTATTCAAAACCTGCTGAGCGTAAACTGGCAAACACAGTTTAACTTCCTGCATATGCCCAAAATAGAATCATTGGCCAAAGATGTGGCCATCCGCGCCCTCTCCGTAGCTGGCGGTAGCGAGGTCGCTAAGAGTTTGGGTATTACCCTCGCTCCTCATCAGGTCAAAGCCGTCATCGAAGAAGATGTGATTACAGGGTCAGACCTTGAAGGAAGTGTCCAACCCGAGAGTAGCGAGGGAAGGTCTGACCCTGAAGGTGAAACTGAAGATCCAGATTTGCTCAGTGCAGAGGAGATTGGCTTTACCGGCGCAGAAGTAGGAGAAGAGGTGGAAGTCGAGGTAAAACCTGTTATAGTCAAAAAGCCCATGACTATGCCAAGTATCAAACTACCCAAAATCAGCTTACCCCACTTTAAACTCAACCTTTCTGGGATTGGCCGTCACTGGTGGATGATTGGTGGGGGAGTAGTTGCACTCGGACTCCTTCTCTTCTACCTGGTTTGGCTCATGCCCCATGCTGTGGTCACGGTGAGCGTGATCCCCAAAACTCTCGATCAGGATGTGGATATTACGCTCTCTACGACTGACGCGGATATCAACTTTGCCGACCGTATTGTGCCAGCTGTCATTGATACCGTCAGCGAAAGCGGTGAAAAAATGCTGGAGACTACCGGTAAAAAGATCATCGGCGACCCCGCCGTGGGCGAAGTCACGATCTACAACCGCACTTCCTCCGTCAAATCATTTACCAAAGGTACCACTCTCGCTTCTGGTTCTCTCAAATTTACGCTCGATTCCGACGTGACCGTGGCATCCAAATCGGCCGGCTCCGACTATGTCGATGTGCCGGGCAAAGCCAATGTCGCCATCACCGCCGCGGCAATCGGGACAGATAGCAACCTTGCCTCCGGCACCGAGTTTACGCTCCAAAACTTTGGCAAAGATAGTTATGTCGCCAAAAACGATTCACCACTCAAAGGTGGGACTTCCGAAGAAGTCCAGGTCGTCAGCAAAGAAGACCAATCAGGCCTGGTCAAAGATTTAACCGCCGAGATCTTAGAAAAACTCAAAAATACTGCCCTGGATGGCAGTGTAGCCGGTACTGGTGTTTATCTCATTGAGGACTCAGCCGACGTGGAGGACGTCACTTATTCCGCCAAAGTCGGCGAAACCGCAAAGTCTCTCACCGCCAGTCTTACCATCAAAGCCACCCTACTCAAATACCAAACCGAAGACGTCACCACGCTCGTCAATTCCGCCATCGACCAAGCAGTTCCCCAGGGTTTTGTCCGATCCGTTCTCCCCTCGACCGTTGAGTTGGAGGCCAGCGACGTGAGCGAGGACGAAACTAGTGTCGAAGGCACCGCCAAAGTCAAAGTCGCACTTTTACCAGTCGTTGACCAGTCCAGATTGCTTTCCCTGATTAAAGGTAAGAGCGCGAGGGAACTAGAAGACATCCTTTCCCAGGCGATACCGGGATACCAGTCTACGCTAGTCCAAATCACTCCTGCTGCGCTTCCTGCCAAACTCAAATCAATCCCCCAAAATGTTAACAATATCAAGCTCACTATTTCACCCACTACTCAGTAATATGGCCTATCGATATGTCAAAGCACCGCCAGGGTTTACCCTCGAAAAACCCTCTAGTCTCGGGTTTAAACTCCGCTATACGCTCTCGTTAGTTTTTATCACTTTAGGGGTAGCCACCTTCACCACCGTGGCTTACCCCCTCATTAGTTATCAGCTGACTTTTGCCCCGCAATTCCAAAAAGGTTCGCTTGTTTCACCCCTCAATCCAGTGGTAGTTGCGACGGGTGATTTAGTCACTCAAACTGTCAAAAAAGCGCAGGCAAATGATAGTCCGACTTTTGTCGACGAGGTGGTTAATACCTCCTTTGACTATACGGATGCCGCTAATTGGTTTTCCTCCACCCCCACCCAAAAAACTGCCAACCCTTACGCTGTCTACACCCTCTCCATCCCCAAACTTCGCATCGATCACGCGGTCGTGCGTAGCGACCACACCGATCTCAAACAATCCCTCATTCATTATTCGGGTACAGCGATGCCGGGCAACCTGGGCAACTCCGTCATTTTTGGACACTCAGTTCTGCCCCAATTTTTTAACCCCCAAAATTATCTGACTATTTTCTCCACCCTCCATACCTTGCGCCCGGGAGACACGATGGAAATAGTTGCTGATGGCGCCACCTTTACTTACAAAATATCGGAGATGTACGAAGCCGCTCCCGACGATCTCTCGCCCCTAGCTCAGACGTACAACGGGCGATATTTGACTCTCATTACTTGCACTCCTCCCGGTACTTATCTCCGCCGGCTCATTATCAAGGCCGCGCTTATATGACCAAATATTTAGGTATCGATTATGGGATGGCCCACATTGGTCTCGCTACTTCCGAGCACACACTCGCCACACCGCTCTCACCCCTCCAAAACGATCCTACTATCATCTTACGTCTATCGTCTATCGTCTCAGAGCAAGGTATCACTCATATTGTCTGTGGCATCCCCGAAGGTAAACTGGCACCTATAGTTACAAAGTTTGCAAAAGATTTGGGGGACACCACTGGCTTGCCAGTCATCCTCCACGGCGAAACTCTCTCGACTCAGGAGGCAGTTCGCAAACTCCGTGAAGTCGGCGCCAGTCGCGCCAAACGCCGTGACGACCACGCCTACGCTGCTTGCCTCATCCTCGAAGATTACTTAGAGCTGACTACTCCTGTGTTATACTAAAAACATATGTTTAAAAACGTCATCGCTCCTATTCAATCATGGTTACTCAGCAAAGGCCAATGTGTCGGGTGCGGTACGCTATTAGCCAAAGGGGTTCGGGTCAATATTAATAAAACCAGTGAAAAAGTTACTTGTAAATGCGGACGCATATTTATCTATGACAAGACTCAAAAGACCTACCGTCGCGCACTCTTTAGCGAAGTATAGCTTCCTCGCGCTGGCGCTCGTGGGCATCTATCTTTACTCGCTCACCCGTCCCGTCAAAAGCGACGAGACTCCTCAGTCTTTTGAAATAATTAAAGGGGAGAGTGTCAAAACCATCGCGCTCCACTTACAATCCGCCAAGCTCATCCGCTCGTCCCTTTATTTCCGCTATCTTGTTCGTCAGCACGATTTGACCATCCAAGCCGGCCAGTATCAGCTCTCTCCTTCGCTCACCCCCAAAAACATCGCTCTCTCACTCACTAAAGGTTTGGCGGTTGATAAGCGGATCACTATCCCCGAAGGGTTCCGCTCCGAGCAAATTGCCGAGACTGCGAACCTGTTAGTCAAAGAATTCCTCTTGGCTGCCGCGGGTCTCGAGGGTCAGCTTTTCCCCGACACTTATTTTGTCAAAGATGGGATCACGGCACACGGGCTAGTCACCATCCTCCACAACAACTATCTCAAAAAAGTTGGGGAGCTAGACAAGCAGACCCTAATCCTCGCTTCCCTCGTCGAGCGTGAGACCAAAGGCGACGCCGAAAAGCCAGTTGTTGCTGGCATCCTCAAGAAGCGGTTAGCACAAAACTGGGCGCTCGAACTCGATGCCACCGTTCAATACGCTCTTGGAAAATCTGGTAATTGGTGGCCCGATACCACCCTCGCTGATCGCAAAGTCAAGTCGCCTTACAATACTTATCTCCATATTGGTTTGCCCCCCGCTCCCATTGGCAATCCCGGCCTTGCCTCTATCAATGCCGTCAAAAACGCAGAGGAGTCTCCCTACTATTACTATCTCCACGACAAATCCGGCGTCATCCATTACGCTTCTACCCTCGAAGAACACAATCAAAACATAGCTAAATACATCAGATAGGCTAAATCGACCAAAACCCTTGACGTGCTTATCTAGATGTGTTTAAATACACTCTTGCCCGCAGTGCGTTATTGGGCGTACAACTACAATAGTACGTCCGATTTTATATTCGTGGCTACACATAGAGAAGGGATCGCTCCATGACACAGAAGAAGCGTTTATACTGGGGGAATGAAAACCTCAACCTGCCAGCTTTAGACCTTACTCTTGTCCAACGCGAATCCTACGAACAATTCTTAAATGTCGATCTCCAAAAATATCTCAAAGAAATTAGCCCCATTGATGACTTCACTGGTAAAACCTGGGAACTCTCCTTTGGCGCTCACTACTTCGAGGCCCCCAAACTTACTCCCGATGAAGCCGTCAAAAAAGGCCTCACTTACGACGTTCCCCTCCGTGTCAAAGTCAAATTAATCAACAAAATCACCGGTGATGAAACCGTCCAAGACGTATTCCTCGGCGATCTGCCCAAGATGACTGGCCGCGGCACCTTTATCGTATCTGGTATCGAGCGCGCTGTCGTCAACCAACTGGTCCGTGCCCCTGGTGCTTTCTTTGCTGGCTCCGTTGATCCCACGACTGGCCGCGTCCTCTATACTGCCGAGCTCCGCCCTATGCGCGGGAGTTGGCTCGAGCTCTCCGTCGGCAAAAACGATGTCTTGACCGCCAAAATTGACCGTCACCGCAAATTCTATGTCACTACGCTGCTCCGTGCCCTAGGCATCGAAGACGAAGAAGAAATCAAAGCCTTGTTCAAAGACGTCGATACGAGTGTCGATCATCAATATATTTTTGCGACCCTGGCCAAAGATCAGAACCGTACTCAGTCCGAAGCTCTCCTCGACCTCTACGACAAAATCAGGCCGGGTGAGCCAGCCGTGCTCGAAAACGCCAAAAACCTTTTCTTCCAAAGCTTCTTCGATCCCCGTCGTTACGACCTAGACAAGGTCGGCCGGTATAAACTCAACAAAAAGCTCGGGTTAGACATCGAGAACAAGCCCGACAATCAGGTCTTGCAAAAAGCTGATCTCATCGCCATCATCAAATACCTGATTGGTCTTCAAAATGGTGTCGGCGCAGTCGATGATATCGACCACCTGGCCAACCGCCGCGTCCGCCGCGTCGGCGAACTCCTGGGTGCCACCGCTTTCCGTATCGGCTTGCTCCGTCTAGAGCGCTCCATCAAAGAAAAAATGTCCTTAGTCAAACCCGAAGAAAGTGTCACCCCCGTCCAACTGATCAATGCTCGCCCCGTAATTGCGACCATTTCTGAGTTCTTCCGCCGCAACCGTCTCTCTACCATCCTCGATCAAACCAACCCGCTCGCCGAAATCGACAACTTGCGTCGTCTCTCTGTCATGGGTACCGGCGGCGTCACTCGCGAGCGCGCCAGCTTCTCCATGCGCGACATCAACGCTTCGCAGTATGGCCGCATCTGTCCGGTCCGCTCACCAGAAGGTCCAAACATTGGTCTCGTGACTTATCTTTCACTCTACACCAGGATCAATCAGTTTGGTTTCTTGGAGTCTCCTTACCGCAAAGTTACCTCAGTCAAGCGCGGCAGCAAAACAGTCATGAATGTCTCCAAAGATATTACTTATCTCCCCCCTGACGACGAGCAGAACTACTACATCACTCATGCCGGTATCGAAATGAGTGAAAACGGTGACATTGTCCCGTCATGGGTCCCAGCGCGCTATATGGGCAACTTCATCGAAATTCCCGTCGAACAAGTTCAATATATCGACGTCATCCCCCGCCAAGTCGTGGGTACCTCGGCTTCACTCATTCCCTTTATTGCTCACGACGAAGCCAACCGCGCGCTCATGGGTACCCACATGCAATGCCAGGCGGTTCCTCTGATCCGTCCTCAATCTCCCGTCGTCGGTACTGGTATGGAAGCTGCCGTGGCCGAATCCATGGGTTGGGTAGTCAAAGCCGATTTCCCCGGCACCATTATCTCAGTTGATGCCAACACTATCGTCCTCGAGCTCGACAAGGATAATCACGCAAAAGCCAAAGAGTTCTACGCCAAATCCCTCAACGAGCACGCTAGCTTTGACCGTGGCCGTGTCACCTATACTCTGATCAAATTCCATCGCACCGCCGGCTCGACTTGTTACAACCAAAAACCGGTTGTCATTACCGGTGCCAAAGTCAAAAAAGGTGATCTCTTGATCGATGGACCAGCCTCCGACGGCGGAGAGCTCTCGCTCGGTCGCAACCTCGTTATTGCCTATGCCTCTTTTATGGGTCTGGGCTACGAAGACGCCATCATCGTCTCTGACAAGCTCGTTAAAGAAGATGTACTCACGAGTATCCACATCAATGAATACGAAGCCGATATCATGGATACCAAACTTGGTGCCGAAGAACTCACTCGCGATATCCCGAACGTCAGCGAAAATGATCTACGCAACTTGGGCGACGACGGAATTGTTTTCGTCGGCGCTGAAGTCACCGGCAACGATATCCTCGTCGGTAAAATCGCCCCCAAAGGAGAAACCGAGCTGACCGCCGAAGAGCGGCTGCTGCGCGCTATCTTTGGCGAAAAAGCCCGCGAAGTCCGCGACACCTCTTTACGCATGTCCAATGGTGAATCAGGCACCGTCATCGAAGTCTCTACTCTCGACCGCGAAGAAGGCGACGAGCTCGACCCAGGTGTCCTCAAGACTGTCACTATTAAAGTCGCCCAGATCCGCAAAGTCACTGTGGGTGACAAGCTCGCCGGTCGTCACGGTAACAAGGGTGTTATCTCCCGCATTATCCCCACCGCCGACATGCCATTCCTGGAGGATGGTACTCCCGTAGACATTATCATTTCGCCTCTCTCAGTCTTGGCTCGTATGAACTTGGGCCAACTGCTCGAAGCTCACCTCGGTTGGGCAGCTGACAAACTCGGTTACAAAGTCGCCCTCCCCGTGTTTGAACCTTTAAACGAATCCGTCATTGAAGAACAGCTCAAAAAAGCCGGTCTGCCTACTAGTGGTAAAGCCACTCTCTATGACGGCCGCACTGGGTTAGCTTTCGACAATCCCACGACCGTCGGTATCGGCTACATACTCAAGCTCATCCACATGGTCGAAGACAAAACTCACGCTCGCTCAACTGGACCATACTCTCTCGTCACCCAACAACCTCTTGGTGGTAAAGCCCAAATGGGTGGACAGCGCTTGGGAGAAATGGAAGTCTGGGCTCTCGAATCTCACCGTGCTGCTCACGTCCTCCAAGAAATGCTCACCATCAAATCTGACGATCTTGTCGGTCGCGCCAAAGCTTTCGAGGCTATCGTCAAGGGTACTCCGATCCCCGAGTCCACCGTCCCCGAATCATTCAAAGTCTTGCTCAAAGAATTGAACTCGCTCGGACTCGACGTCATCCCCGTAGATCCCAAAGAAGTCTTGGTGGCCGATGAAAGTGTCGAAGAAATCGAAAAAGACAAAGTGATTATGGCCGACGACCCCGCCGCCTTGCCAGACGACAGTATTGTCGCTGACGACGCCGCAACCGTAATCGATCCCGCTGATGACACCACGGGCGACACCAAAAAAGGTGATGGCCTCGACGACGTTGAAGAACCATCCGATGAAGAGCTGAAAATTACCGAAGGGGAGGCCTAATCCATGACAAAAAATATTCTTGACTTCA
>CAYGFS010000026.1:0-11957 GCA_964349305.1 uncultured Pseudomonadales bacterium | reverse complement strand
AAATTTGCCGACGTGGCGGGAGTGGATGAGGCCAAGGTAGAGCTAGAAGAAGTGGTCGATTTTTTGAAAAACCCGGACAAGTATGCCAAAGTCGGAGCCAGAACACCAAGGGGTGTACTCCTAATTGGTCCGGCGGGCGTGGGGAAAACGCTAATGGCTAGGGCAGTGGCGGGAGAAGCCGGGGTGCCGTTTTTCTCGATGGCAGGCTCTGAGTTTATGGAAATGCTGGTGGGAGTGGGGGCTAGCCGTGTGCGTGACCTGTTTGATACGGCTAAAAAATCTAGTCCATCGATCATTTTTATTGACGAAATTGATGCCATCGGCCGAACGCGCGGAGCGGGGTCAATGGGCGGACATGATGAGCGGGATCAAACCCTGAACCAAATCCTCGTAGAAATGGACGGATTTACCATCAAAGAAAATGTAGTGGTACTGGCTGCCACCAACCGTCCAGATGTGCTAGATCCAGCACTCGTGCGTCCTGGTCGCTTTGATCGGCGCGTGTCACTAGATATGCCGGATATTGAAGGGCGCAAAGCGACCCTGGCCATCCACGCCAAAGGCAAACCATTTGCCAAAGACATTGACTGGACATCGGTGGCCAAACGGACTGTCGGCTTTACTGGAGCAGATCTAGAAAATATGCTGAACGAAGCCGCTATTTTGATTGCGCGAGAAAATAGGAAAGAAATAACATTCGCCGATATAGAAGAGGCGGCTACTAAAGTGAAGATGGGGCCATCGAAACGCCGGATCCAAAGCGAAGAAGACCGCAAAATGACGGCCTACCACGAAGCGGGGCACGCCATCGCCACCCATTTTCTCTCGCACACCGATCCGGTTCATCGGATTTCGATCATATCCCGTGGCCGAGCTCTTGGCTTTACCATGATCCCCCCAGCCGTAGACAAATATCAGAGCACCAGGACAGAGCTGCTGGAAGAGATTTGTACCCTCCTAGGAGGCAGAGCAGCCGAGCAGCTCGTGTACAACGACCTGACGGCGGGAGCTAGTTCGGATATTGACCGAGTGACCAAAATCGCCCGGGCCATGGTCGTGGACTATGGTATGTCGCCACTGGGCCCCATAGATTTTGGACCGCAAGAGGGGATGTCAGAGTGGGGTCGCAACTTTATGGAGCCGACCGATGTCTCGGATAGTAAACGAGCTGAGATTGACAGCGAGGTGAAGCGGATAGTGAACGCGTGTGAGAAAACTACCATGCAGATTTTGAAGGATCAACGCAAGATTATGGATAAAGTTGTCGTCGCGCTGATGGAAAAAGAATCCCTGGAGAGGGAAGAGTTTGAGGCGATAGTCGACGTCACCGAAGCAGAAGTAAAAGCTAAACACGAGTATAGTGTGAAATATGAGTAATGGGCAGGTACGACAGGTTGCGCTAAAACTTTCCCATAGCGGACGATTTCGTAAAGTGTTAACTGGACTTATTGTAGCGGTAGTGCTGCTAGGGCTGATCATTGCGCCGATTGAAAAGAATGCACCAGGAGCACTGATTTTAAATGAATGGGATGGATTATGGTTTGCAATCACCACGGTGACTGGGGTAGGGTATGGGGATATGGTGCCGGTGACTGGACTAGGACGGATTGTGACAGTATTTATTGAGGTGTTTGGCGTGGTGCTATTTGGGGCAGTGATGGCATTTGTGTCGGTGGAGTTGCTGAGATATCAAGAGGATTTTAATATGCGCAGGCTGCTCGAACGACTTGACGAGCAGGATCGGAAGATGGAAGAGATTAAGAAGCATTTGGACTATTTGGTGAAGAAATAATTGTTGTGGTGGGTTCGACGTACTTTACGCAAAAAAGCGGTCATATTTTGCTGGTGCAAAATTGTCCTCTAACTCGGCTGCCCGCCTGCGTAATATTTTTTGGCTGTAAAATACGTCTCCACCCACTTTATTTATCGGATACAATAGTCATATGAGTAAACTTTTACTAGTTGACGGATCAGCGCTGTTGCATAGGGCGTACCATGCGTATCCGCCACTTAAGACCAAGAATGGAGAGATAGTGGGGGCAGTATACGGGGTAGCCTCGATCCTGATTTCGGCACTGGAATCGGAGCAACCTACTCACGTGATGGTGGCGTGGGATCTACCCAAGCCAACCTTTCGCCACGAGAAATATGTGGGATACAAAGCACAAAGACCCAAAGCGGATGAGGAGATGGTGGAGCAGATACCGAAGGTGAAAGAGATCATTGAGACGATGGGGATCGTACAGATTGCACAAGAAGGGTTTGAGGCCGACGATATTATTGGGACGCTGAGTACAAAATTCTCCAATCCTAAATTCTCAAATTCTCAAATTGAAACAGATGTGGTGATATTGACGGGGGATCAAGATACGATGCAACTGGTAAATGATCATGTGCGAATCCTCACGCCTGCCAAGGGTCAAAATCCACCCGTGTTATACGGCCCCGATGAAGTGTGGAACAAGTATGGCGTGCACCCAGAGCAGATTGTAGACTACAAGGCTTTGATTGGCGATCCTAGCGACAATATCCCCGGTGTGGCGGGGATAGGCCCAAAGGGGGCGGCCAACTTGATTAAAATGTTTGGGAGTCTGGAGCGGATTTACCGGGATATCAAAGAAGTGCAGACACATTTCGGCGAACTCACGGCCAAGAAACTGGCTGACGGTCAGGATAGTGCATGGCTGTCACAAGACCTGTCGAGGATCGTGACTGATATGGGGCTCCTCATCAGCATGGAGGAGATGGAATATAAAGGCCTACAAGGATCATCCTTGAAGGTAAAACTGGAGGAGTTAGGGTTTAAAAGTTTGGTCAGGAGAATATTTCCAGATAGCCACCCAGACAACGCTAAGAAGAAAAAAGACGATAATCAGATAGGATTATTTTGATGAAAATCGCTTTAGTGCATGACTATCTCATAGAAGCTGGCGGGGCAGAGAGGGTGCTGCGGGTGCTCTCAGATATGTATCCCGAGGCACCGATTTATACAGCCTTAGCAAAGAAAAATGGGAGCGCCTATATCACACTCCAGGAGTGTGATATTCGAGAGAGTAAATGGGCATGGTTTTTGAAAATAGGCAGATTTTATAGTTATTTTAGATTTTTCCTGCCGTGGATTTGGCAGAGTATTGATTTAACGGATTATGACTTGATTATCACGAGTAGCTCTGGGTATATTGCACGAGGATTTAAGGTAAGACCAGATGCTAAAGTAGTTTGCTATTGCCACACCCCGCCGAGATGGTTGTACGGTTATGACACACCAACTGGAGCAGATAAGAAGTGGTGGGGGCAGGCGTTTATGTGGGTGGTGGGACCGTTTATGCGCTATTTTGACTACCAGTCGGCGCAGAGAGTGAATGTGTGGATCGCCAATTCAAAAGAAGTGGCGGGGAGAATAAGCAAGTTTTACCGGAAAGAGGCAGTGGTGGTATACCCTCCGATTGAGGTCAAGTACTCCAGTACAGCAGTTCAGCAGTTCAGCAGTGATAAGTCTGCTAGACTGGAAAACTGGAAAACGGGAAAACGGGAAAACGAATACTACCTTATGATATCTAGGATTGTAGGGGGGAAGGGGATCATGGAAGCCTCGCAAGCATTTAAAAAACTGGGGATCACCCTCAAAATAATTGGAGAGGTGGTAGACACAAGGCTTGGAGAAAAAGTTGAGAGTGTGGGGAGAGTGGATGATGCCGAGCTGACTGATCTGTACAGTCACGCTAGGGGGTTTGTGGCACTCTCAAGGGACGAAGATTTTGGGATGACCGTCGTGGAGTCGATGGCATATGGGACGCCGGTGTTGGCGTTTAATGGGGGCGGATATAAAGAGACGGTGATACCTGGGGAAACAGGGATTTTGATTGATGGGACCGATGTGGCGAGTATTGGGGGAGGGATCAAGCAAATGGAAAAAATTAAGTGGGATAGAGAGGCAATAATGAAATGGGCTAGGAGGTTTGGGAGGGTGCGGTTTGAAAAAGAGATTAGAAAAGTAGTAGGGGTTTAACAAATGCCTGAGTTACCCGAAGTAGAGACGATTAGAAAGCAGTTATCGCATGAGATG
This sequence comes from uncultured Pseudomonadales bacterium, assembly GCA_964349305.1. Taxonomy (GTDB): domain Bacteria; phylum Patescibacteriota; class Microgenomatia; order UBA1400; family UBA12108; genus CAJAUT01. The sequence goes on along the minus strand of CAYGFS010000026.1, from coordinate 7,891 downwards.
ATTGGGGCGGAAATCGGCGAAGTGGAGATCCGCGTGGAAAAGATTTTTGTGGGTAACCCGAGCCAAGTGATAGGGCAAAAGATAGCCAAAGTTTCGCGGGTAGGCAAGTACCTTTTTGTGCATTTTGAGAGCGGGAGGGGACTAGCGATCCACTTAAAGATGACCGGGAGGATTGTAATAAATTCTCCAATCTCAAATTCTCAAATTCTCAAATTATTTAACTACGAAACTGCACCTCATACGAGAGTAGTGATCAACTTCACTGACGGACGACGTATATACTATTGGGATACCCGCAAGTTCGGGTATTTGCATGTGAGTGAAGATATTGCGGCAAGCGAGGCAAGCGTGGTAGCAAAGATGGGATCAGATCCATGGCAAATCAGTGATATAGAGTTTTTGCGCAAATTACAAAAGACTGGTAGATACATAAAAGAAGCGATACTTGATCAAAGTTTGTTAGCTGGGGTGGGGAATATTTATGCCAACGACGGATTGTGGCTCGCGCGCATTGATCCGCGGCGCAAAGCGAACACTCTGAAGCTCAGTGAGGTCAAGAAGCTACGAGGGAGTCTCGTCACTGTTTTGGAGCGGGGACTAGCCACTGGAGGAGCCAGCGACAATAGCTACGTGGATGCGTATGGCAACAGGGGGACGTATCAGGATGAGTTTTTGGTGTATGGACGCACAGGAGAGCCTTGTCATAACTGTGGGCTCGCATTGAAGCGGATCGTGGTGGGGGGCAGGGGGACGTGGGTGTGTGAGCATTGTCAGAAATAAAGACTATGTAGTGGTCATTCAGTCTGACGTATTTTGGTTTGTGTGACGGTCTCACCTTCGGAGAGATCCACTACACGGCACCAAAACAGTCAGACCTGCATGACGCCATTTACATTTCTTTGGAACAATCGACAACCTCTCTTTCCTCTTTACATTTCAAGGTATAATCGTCTGAAGATGAAGTTGGAGCGACTGACATTAGATAATTTTCGGAGTTATATCAAACAGACATTCCATTTTGGGCAGACCACGATCATTGTGGCGCCCAACGGGGCGGGGAAGACCAATATTTTGGAGGCCATCAACCTACTAGCGACAGGGATCAGTGAGCGAGCGGGGGAGACCTCGGAGATGATCAAGTTTAATGCCGAGATCGCCAGCATCTCTGGAGTGGTAGAACACAATGATGAGCGAAATGAGCTGTCGGTGGTGCTGACCAAGGGTGTTTATATGGGGAAGGCTACTCCCAAGCGGAGGTATCTGGTGGACGGGGTGGCGCGTACCAGGGCCGCTTTGATCGGCAAGCTGTCGGTTGTGATGTTCCGCCCGGAGGATATGCGGCTCATTGAGGGTTCGCCGTCGCGTAGGCGTGGATACCTGGATGAAGCACTGGTGATGGCGCATCCGGAATATGCCAGAGCTTTATCAGTTTATGAAGCTTCGCTGAAGCGGCGCAACCGACTACTGGACGCAATACGTGACGGACTAGCCAAACGCGAGCAACTATCATACTGGGATCAATCCATTATCAAAAATGGCAACATCATGAGCGATTACCGGAGAGACCTACTGGACTATTTGAGCGGTTTAGAGACAAGTTTTGGTAAATATCTACTCGAGTATGACGCTTCCACTATTTCTCCCTCTCGTCTGGCTCAATATAGCGAAGCCGAGGTGGCCGTGGGGTATACGCTCGTGGGGCCGCACAAAGACGACTTTAGAATAATCTCAAATCCCAAATTCTCCAATTCTCAAATAGGGGAACATCGTGATCTGATGAAGTATGGGAGTCGAGGAGAGCAGCGGCTGGCCGTGCTGTTTTTGAAACTAGGAAACCTGCAATATATCGAGGAAAAGCTAAAGATCAAACCCATCCTGCTGCTGGATGATATTTTCTCTGAATTGGACCAAGAACACAGAGAAGAGGTGGTGGCGATGATGGATGGACGCCAGACCATTGTGACGAGCGCAGAGGATGATGTGGTGGCGATGATGCCAGGGGTAGAGGTAGTGCGATTAGATTGAGTTAATCTTCGTCTGGTTGCTGCGTGGCTCGCTGTATAAAGAAGTCCTTAAGTGTCTGTAAATGTGTTGCTGAGCGTGGTTCTTCTATTCTGAATTCTAAGTATCTATCATTTCCTGTTCGAGTCATTTCGCGATTGAATCCCTCTAGCAACATTCGAAAAGCCATCATATCTGCTATTTTAGTTTCTCGTTCTTCATTCGAAATGTGGTTATCTGCTTTAAGTTGGTTGCGCCTGGTATCAATTAATTCTAATATACTTTTTTTATAGTTTCCAACTCGATCTAGTTCTGATGCGATTTCAGCAAAATTCATTAACCCTTGTTTATTCAGTCCTTGACCACCCCCCTCTACAAATTGTGCAAATTTATCGAAATATGAACTAAGTTCAACCATACATTCATCTTTTTAAAGTTTTTGGTATTTGAGTAATGAGGTCCTCGGGGGAGAAGAAGGGGCCGACGGTCTTTTCCAGCTCCTCCGATGCTTGTTTATTAGTATAGCTGGCGACGACGCAGGCCGCAAATCCGTCTGACTTGGCGTAGAGTCCGGCCACGAGTCCGGCCAGGACATCGCCCGTACCCCCCTTGGTCATGCCAGGAGAACCGCCAGCAATGGTTATGAGCTGGTCACCACGCGTAATGGTGTCGACTGGGCCTTTGGCGAGGACTGTGCAAGGTAGGTGAGGGGGGAGGATTTTTTGCTCGCGGATATTGGGGGTCACGATCATGGTGGGTGTTAGGAGGGAGGGATCTAACTCTTGTAACGCCCCGCCATCGACTACCCATTTTTTGCTGGGATACTTGGCCAGCAGAGCGTCCACAATCTGTTTGGTGGTCTGACCTCGCTCCATGCCGGGGCCGATGAGGATAGCGTCATCTTCCTCGATATAGTGATCCACCTCGTCGTAGGGGACGACGATGCCATCCCAAAAGTTCTCTTTGGCACGGAGACGCATGAGGTCATTGTTTTCCATGGCAGGAGAGCTAAAGTGCACCATGTCTACCAGGCGGCTGGCCATGCTGGCGGCCCAGAAGGGGGCAGCGTGGAAGAGTTTGGACCCGCCGATCACCAGGACGCGGCCACCATCGCCTTTGACACTATAAGGTTTCGGTAGCACGATTTGCGATAAATAGGGCTTGAGATCAAAGTCTTGCATAGGGATATGATACAGCAAAAATGGTATAATGCAGAGGTATTATGAAGTCGTTACCGAAGCAATTTTATCCTTATTTTTGGGACACTGATCCCAGCACCATTGATTTGGAAAATAAGTCGGCGTATGTCATCTCGCGGATTCTGCAGTGGGGAAGAGTAGGAGATCTGCGACTCCTTAAGCAATTGTATGGAGCGGATGCACTGAGATTGGTTGTGAAGCGATCTCGTGAATTAAGTCCTAAGCATGGCACATTTTATTCGCTGATATATGACATACCGCGAGAGGAGATTGCATGTTTACAAAAGGGATCTCGCCTGATACACAACAGTGTCTGGAATCATTAAGTAGAGTGTCTTTTGTTCGTGGCTACTATCTAGCTGGTGGAACTGCAGCAGCACTGTATTTGGGGCATCGTGTGTCGTATGACCTAGATTTCTTTTCTAACGAACCCGTAGAGCCGATCCAAATCCCTCAAGATTTGGGGGGAGTTGGGAAGTTGCAAACAGACCAAAATGATCCAGGTACTTTCTTGGGGATGCTTGATACTGTCAAAATAAGCTTTTTCAGATATTTGTATCCGATGGTGGGAAAAGAAGAGGATTACTGTGGTGTGAGAGTCGCGAGCTTACTAGACGTAGGTTGCATGAAACTAGAGGCGATAGCATCTAGGGGAGTTATGCGAGATTTTGTCGATATGTATTTGATTGCCCAAAAATTAGGACTTGAAACCGTGTTGGACGCAGCTAAAGTAAAGTTTGCCAAAACAGACTATTCGGAGACTCATTTTTTGAGGAGCTTAATCTATTTTGAAGATGCAGATACGGCTAATCCTCCGACTATGCTACAACCACTAGATTGGGATGAAGTAAAGAGGTATTTTGAGGGCGAGGTGAAGCGGTTGTCGCTTAAGTGGGGGATTTAGTCGTAGTCGATGGCGACTTGGGACTAAAGTAGAGCAATTTTTTAGAGCAGGTGACCTGATCCCCGAAGTACAAAAAGGAGTGGGGAAAATGCTACAATATAGTCATGATTGATGCTCGATGGTTAGTGGCAAGAAAACATTATTGGTGGTGGGTACCCGACATAACAAAGCTGGATGAAGAAGCTATTGTGGAGGGTGTGCTCAACTATGGTAGATGGAATGAGTTTTTGGAACTGAAAGAAATGTTGGGCATTAAAAGGATGAGCGAACTCTTTTATTATATGTCTAAAACAAAAAATCGGGTCAATCTAAGACCAGAAAAAATTGTACTATTTGATCATTACTTTGCAAAACATGCTGCACACTGAGATTTTGACTGATAAGCAAGTGGGAATGGGGGAGTGGGTACAGGGATTTGGAACAAATTTTTATCTGGTGGGAGGAACGGCGCTAGCCTTACAACTAGGTCATCGACGGAGTATTGATTTTGACTTATTTACCATAGATAGTTTTGATAACGATAGGATCCTGGCACGCGTTAAAAGACATACGGGGATAGTCCAGACGCATGTCAAACAGACTGATCAATTGACAATTGTAACTAGCGACGATGTTAAGATGACCTGGTATCGCTACCCATATGCTATACCACAAGAAACAATGTGGGGTGGACTGCCAATGCCAGATACCTTAACAATTGCGGCAATGAAGGCTTTTGCGATAGGACAGCGAGCTAAGTGGAAAGATTATGTGGATATGTATGTGTTATTGAGTAAGTTTGGACTATCAAAAATTGTTGAGAAAACAAATGAGTTGTTTGGAGATGGGTTGTTTGATGAGGCGCTTTTGCGCGGGCAGCTGGCATACCACAAGGACATTGATTACCACGAGGAAGTTGAGTGGATGCCAGGATATGAGGTGAGTAGGGAGGAGATCCTGAAAAGTTTGATCGAGGTGGCGGTTTCGTAGGAAAAAGTTGCAGGGAGTATTAAGATGTGGTAGAAAGGGGGTAATGAGTAGGGTGAGAATCAGATGAAACTAAAGTCTGCCCAGAAAAAAGGGCTATCGGAGTTTCTTAACTCTGTGTCGGTGGCTTGGTTTGCGGCTGGGGTGATTGCACCAGTGTTTTTACCGGCATTTGCATGGAGTAGATTTGTTGTTTCGGCGTTACTTGCGTTGACATTTGTTAGTTTCTTTCTTGGATTATCATTACAATTGTTACGGAGGGTGAGATGAATTTGGCAAATATAGAAATTGTGTATTACTGGGGAGCAATTTTGAGTTCAATACTCATATTTGTTATCTACTTTTTGTTTATGAAAGGGGATAAGTAATATGGAAATCAATTGGTTGGCGACGATCGCTTGGATCATGACTGCCTTGACCGCAGGATTGATGATTAAAATGTGGAGAGATAATAAATAAGATGAATAGCCCTATATACATATCTAGTACATATGGTAAAAAAACTCGATATGCTATAGGATTTGATCTTGTGAATTATTTGACCTATAATGTGAGAATATGAAGGACATTGATTTTGAGAGAGCTGGCGGATTCCGATTTTCGATTCCTCCTAGCGAGGATTCAGAAGGAATGCATGAACAACTGAAAATTGCTAGCGAAGTGGTCGTAGATGCGATTGTACCAGTGGCGATGGTGTGCGTGGCTGTGGGTATGGCTTACGTAGCTCCATTGTTGATACTGAGTGTGGCTGGGGGCGAGATGGCGTATAGAGTGAGGAATAAAGTCGTCAGAAGATTGATGGAGACTGCGTATGTAGCTGGTCTGCTTGCGGCCTGTGCGAGGTTCACCGGCAAAGATGGACTGCCGCCTGTCGTGAGTCAGGCTACGGGTAAGCCATTAGTAACAGAAATTGCAACGACAGCTGAAAATATCTCAGTAGTGAAAATACTGCCGACAGCCACTGCACTGGGAGAAATCCAATCTGAGAGTCGTGCTGGATACGGCGGCGAGCTGACCCCCGCCCAGAAAGAATTTGTAAACAGCCCGCGCGGACTGGAGCAATTGCGCATTTACGATAGCTGGACGGGCCTTTGGCAAAAGGGTGGCGCAGTATCAAAAGATACCAAGCTAAACATGCAGATCATGCCCGACATGGCTGACCCTGACAACCCAGAAAAAATGTTTTTTGTAGGGACGAGCGATGACCCCAAGTATGCGGGCAAATTTATGACCCCGCCGATTGCGCAAGTGTATAAATATCTTGAGACGGGGGATATTGATGCACTGTCTGCCCCGCAGGCGCTATCAAATGGCAAGCTGCCACCCTATACCGACCCCTTTGCGTTTGAGCGGCAAGTGGATAAAGTTGATAAAACAAGCAAAGCTGGCAGGGTGATCGAGGACGGCGCTATCGCCCAGCTCTACAATGGCGAGATAGTGTATATGAACGGTGCTACGGTCGCGGATCTGGAAACTGTAGGCGGGCTCGATGAAAAATTCCAGTATGTTGCGTACTTGGACGGAAAAGGTGGCTTGATAAAAGATATTGTCGGACAAGTCTTTGTCTATGTAAACGGCGAAAAGATCGCGATCCCTGCAAATGAAATGAAAGATGGGATGCCGATAAACTATAAAGAGGATGAAGAGGGTAAGTGGGTCGCGGTGCTAGACATCGCTAGTACTGAAATTGGACAGGAGACTATGGCCGTATTAGATGCGATTGGAGTCCCCGAAGGGGTTGTGGATCTGAAAATGGATGGCGACTCGGTGGTGTGTATCGAGGTGGCGACGAATAAAGAAGTGTGTAGAGATGGGGAATTTGTCGAGCAATTTGTGAAAGAAGCAGCTAGTGAGAATGCTAAAAATACAGGACTTGAACCCCAAAAGGGGAATGTGCCAGCTGGTACGGCAACAGATGAGGTTATTGAATATGTAGGAGGAACTGGTTTGGTGGGGCTGGCCAGGGTGAAACTTAAGACGCGGAATGGGGGAATAGACCTTTTTTCGGATAAAAAATCGAAGTTTCAGATAAGAATGTTAAGCGAAGAAAATAAATCGTGGGGGGTATTACTTTTTGTCGATAGAAATGATCCATCTCTGGGTAAATATTTTGTGTATGAAAAAGAATCTGGCGAACTTGTGATAGTGCCTATCAAATAAGGTTTGATGGTGGGCGTTGCGGAATGTTCTCGTTTCTGATTGAATGGTGGTATGAAGGGATGGATTGTGGGAGTGTTGGTTTTACTGGTGATTTTTATGATTGGTTTTGGGTGGTTGTATCAATTTGCAGGTCTGAGACAATATCTGCGAGCGACAAGCTTGATGCGGACTACTGCTACTGAGGAAGATAGAACAAAAGAACGTGAATATTTTTATGGCACTGATCCACGCGGAGCTGAGCGGGGGATACTGGCGGGTAGTATGCCAGGACGTGTGTGGGTGTGGAGTAGGGGGAGGCTCAAATCGTACGCCGTGGATCAATACTCGATATTCTCCCTGTTTGATGGGTGTAGTGAAGATGTAAGAGCGCGGATCAAACGGGGTGAGGCAAACGTGATCGAGCAAATACTATTTACAGATATGGAGAAGTGGCGGGATGGTGCGAACACTGGAGACTATGTGGTAATTTACCCAGCCAGGTCTGGGCAGGGTGGGACAGAGGGTAACTTGCGCGAGATTTATGCCTATAATTTTTGGTTATTTTTGCAAGCGGGGATAGATACACAATGCGCAAAATAATAGGTATAGCTATATTTGTGGTCATAATGGGGGTATTTTGGGGCGCCCGTCCTCCACAAACATCTGCTTGCGTGAACTGGTG
>CAYGFS010000025.1:0-11962 GCA_964349305.1 uncultured Pseudomonadales bacterium | reverse complement strand
CACTGGTGTCGATATCGACATGGACGAAACTCCCGGTGAAGTGAGACTGTCCTGTTACGACGGAGTCCGCCGCGAGGTAGCCCGTGTCGCCCTCGAGCGCCTAATCAAAGACGGTCGCATCCAACCTACCCGTATCGAAGAATACGTGCAAAAAGCCCGCCATGATATCGAAAAAATCATGTTCGAAGAGGGGAAGAAACTCTGCCATATGGTGGGAGCTTACAACTTGCCTACCGATCTGATTGCCATGCTGGGCCGCTTCAAATTCCGCTCCAGTTATGGCCAAAACATGTTGGCTCATACCCTCGAAGAAACACGCATCGGCATGAACCTGGCCGCTGAAACTCACGCCAATGTAGACATCGTTCGTCTCGGTTGTCTCTTCCATGACATCGGCAAGATCATCACCGACGAAGAAGGTAGCCACGTCGAGCTTGGGGTCAAACTACTCGAGAAATACAACATGCCAAAAGCCGTTGTGGACTGTGTAGCTCAGCATCACGAAGACGTCGAGTTTACCAGCAAAGAATCGATCCTGGTCTATATCTCTGACGCTATCTCCGGATCACGCCCAGGTGCTCGCTACGAAAACGTAGCCGAGTACGTCAAGCGTCTTAAAGCCATCGAAGATATCGCCATGAGCAAGCCAGGTGTCACCGAATCCTACGCCATCTCAGCAGGACGCGAAGTGCGCGTGATGGTGGACCCAGGCAAAGCTACCGACGACGAAGCCGTCAGGCTAGCCAGCGACATTCGCGACGAAATCAAAGCCAAGCTCACCTATCCCGGTACTGTCACGGTCACCGTGATCCGCGAGACTAGAGCACAGCAGGTCGCCAAATAATTAATTGTTTTATAGAAGGAGAAATACATGAAGAAATCTGACTACTACGAAATCATTGCCAAGTCTGCGCACATGACCAAAAAAACCGCTAAAGATGCAATTGATACTTTCTTGGCCGAAATTATCAAGACCCTCAAAAAAGGCGACAAAGTCGTCCTCTCCGGTGTCGGCACACTTTCTATCGGCAAAGTCGGACCTAAGGATGTCGTGCCCTTTGGCAAGTCTGACAAGCGTGTGACTGTCAAATCTCATCACGTCGTCAACTTCAAGGCCGCCAAACCCCTGCGCAAGATTATTTGGTGACAATGATTAATACTAATCTCCAACAAAGTGTCGACTCCGTCCTCCGTGGGCTAAAAATTGATCATCCAGTCTTGCTTGGCAAGGGTGGTGAAGGATGGGTATACCAATACGAGGAAAATTCAGCTCTCAAAATATATCCGCGCAGTTCTGATATAGAATATCTAAGAAACACCCAAAAATTTCAAGATACTTTATCCAAAGCCAAGTTTAGTTTTGCTACTCCTCAAATCGAAGAAATTGGGGAAATTGATGGTATTTTGTATACCATCGAAAAGCGCTTGCATGGAACACAAATGGATAAGAAAATTATCGACTTACCGACGGCAGATCGACAACGACTGTATCGCAGTTATTATGAAGCAATCCGCCAAGTTGGTTCCGTTACCTTTGCCAATTTACCCTACGGTCAAATAACAGATTCAAAAGACACAGTTAGATCAGAAAGTTGGACTGATTTTCTCATAACAACACTTGATCGTAAACTGATCAAGAACGGAGCTGAATTAAAACACAAAATATTACATCTCGATGAAAAAGTTAGTATGTATAAAGCGTTAATTAAAAGTCATCTGAAGAGTGAAAAGCACCAATTGGTGCACAGTGATTACTTTTTGAATAATGTCTTGGTTGATGATCTCTTGAATATTTCAGCTGTCCTAGATTTTAGTGTACATGCAGTAGTTGGTGATCCACTACTGGACATTGCTGGAGTTCTCACTTGGAACGAGATTGACCCCCATGTTCATCCAGATGACTACATGTTCCTGTACGATGTTGCTAAAAGTGACTACGGTGGTGATATTCAAACATTTGCTGATTTATATTTAATATTTTCTAGTTTTTACTTTTCTGATATGGATGACCCATCTTTCAGTATCAAAAATTTAAACAACGAGAATCTTTGGGATAAATATCGTTAAGTAGTCTTGTGTTAACATATCGCTATGCACACCATCATCGCGCAAAACCTCCGCAAAGTTTACAACGTCCAAAAAAAGCGTCCTGGACTCGCTGGATCGCTCAAAGATCTCTTTGCCCCCATTCAAGAGGACAAAATAGCCGTCAAAGACGTCTCTTTTGTGATCGACGAAGGGGAACTAGTTGGGTTTATCGGTCCCAATGGCGCCGGCAAAACTACTACCCTCAAAATGCTCTCTGGCCTCCTGTATCCAACCGGTGGATCTGTCCGCGTCATGGGGAGTGATCCCTGGAAACGGGAATATAGCTTCCTCAAAGGCATCTCGCTTGTCATGGGTCAAAAGAACCAGTTGTGGTGGGATCTCCCCGCCATCGAATCATTCAATTTGGCCAAAGATATCTATGGGATCAAAGACAGTGTTTACAAAAAAACTTTAAACAATTTGGTCGAAATGCTCGATATCGGCGATGTCTTAAATGTCCAGGTGCGCAAACTTTCCTTGGGTCAGCGGATGAAAGCCGAGCTGGTGGCCGCCCTCATCCACTCTCCCAAAATCCTCTTCCTCGACGAACCGACGATTGGGCTCGATGTCGTGATGCAGCAGTCCATGCGAAGCTTCCTCAAACAGTACAACCAGGGGAGCGACGGCTCCATTATTTTGACCAGTCACTATATGGACGACGTCAAAGAGCTCTGCAAACGGGTTATTATTATCGACCAGGGCAGTATTCTCTACGACGGTTTACTCTCCGATGTGATCACCAAATTTTCCAAACACAAAATTATCGAAGTCATTACTCCATCCGGCACTACCACCCACAAAGTACTGCGGGCTAAAGTGGCCGAAAAAGCCGCAGGGCTACTCAAAGATCCCGCCGTTGTGGACATCAACATCAAAGAAGTCGAAATCGAAGATGTTATCCGCCAGGTATTTGCTGGTCAAAAGGCAAGCTAAATAGTTCCGAACCTTGCGCGATTTTAGGCGAGTGTTCGGAACTTCGGATTCTACAGACCCTTTGGGTACTATTATGCAAAAATATTTATCACTCTTTACTATCACTCTCCAAGAGATTTTCGCCTATCGCCTCAATATGCTCATGTGGAGAGTGCGACAAGTTTTCGTTTTTCTTGTGCCATTTTTCATTTGGAAAGCAGTTCTTGGGCAGGGCGGAGATATTTATGGATACGCGTTTCCCGCCATGATGACCTATCTTTTTGGTACGACGATCTTACGCTCACTCGTGATGGGTAGTCGAACCGTTGATCTTGGTTGGATGATCAATAGCGGCTATCTCACCATTCCCCTGATGCGACCAATCAATACTTTTGGATTGTTTTTTGTCCGCGATCTAGCCGACAAGCTTTTCAATCTGGCTTTTATGTTTATCGAGCTTCCCCTCATTTACCTTGTTTTCCATCCCCCAGTTTTTCTTCAAACCAATCCACTCATATTGTTGTATGCTGCCACCAGCATAATCCTCGCTGTCTATATTTATTTCTATATCAATGTTATTTTTGGCTCGCTGGCCTTTTGGTCACGCGACGTGTGGGCTCCGCGGTTTCTTCTCATGGTCATTATGGAGTTTGCGACTGGTGCCATGTTCCCCCTCGACATGCTCCCCTCAGTTTGGCAAAAAGTTATTCACTTCACCCCATTTCCTTATTTGTTGTACGCCCCTCTCAAAATATATTTAGGTACTGACCCCATCATGTATCTGCATCTCCTGGCCAGCTTGGGCTGGACCATTATCCTCGGACTGCTCGCACGGCTCATTTGGCAAAAAGGGATTAAGTCATACGAAGCGGAGGGTAGATGAAAATCCACCACCTCAAAGCCTACATCAAAGTTTGGCTCAAACTCACTACCCAACAGTTTCAGAGTCAGATCGGCAATAATCGTGCCGCCGCCGTTCTCTTTATTTTTGGCAAACTGTTTCGTCTCGCCACCGCTCTCATGTTGGTGTATGTGGTCGTGGGAAAAGCAAAATTGCTGGTAGGATACAACTTGTCAGAAGCAATCTTTATCCTAGTTTTATTCAATCTGATTCAGACCATCACTCAGTTATTTATGCGCGGTGTGTATATGTTTCGCCAAAAAGTAGTCGACGGGACCTTTGATTTTTACTTACTCAACCCGCTCTCCGAATTGTTTTACAGTTTATTTACCTACACCGACGCGCTGGATATTATTGTTTTGATACCCTATATCGGTCTTACGTTCTGGTCGTGGTCGGCGACTAGTTATCCAATTACTTTGCTGACGGTCCTCATTCTCATGTTAGTTATTTTACTTTCCTTTATTATGGTCATGGCTTGGCATATTTTTATTATTGCAATTGGCGTCCGGTACCTGGAAGTGGACAATACCATCATGCTTTATCGCGACCTGGAGCGGATGGCGGCTATGCCGGTTGAGATCTATGGCAAATTTGGCTCGGCCTTCCTTACTTACATCTTTCCTTTTGCGCTCATGGCCACGATCCCCGCGCGGGTTGTTTTTGGCCTGTACGACCCTTGGTATTTACTGATTTTTGCCGTCCTCTCCATAGCCCAGCTCCGCCTCGCACTGTGGTTCTGGCACCACTCGCTCCTCCACTACTCCTCCGCCTCTAGTTGAGCTGTATAATGACCAGATGATCAACCGCCGCTACCCTCACCAATTTCGCTTCCAGGTTATCGCGGCCTGGTTGGCGGACAATTATTCACCTCGCAAAGCATTAGACGTTGGAGGAGGTAAAGGTCTCCTAGCTTACTTACTCAACCTCCGAGGCTGGGATGTAACCGTTGTAGATCCAGTCGATCAGCCACTTCCACCCAAATACAAAGATATCTCCATGGATAAGAGAATCTTGATCCCCAGTACTGCCAGAGTATCCAGAATTACTGCTCCGTTTGAAGAGGAGATGGCCAGTGATTTTGACCTACTTATCGGACTACATGCCCACGGTTCAAACATTAAAATCTTAAATGTCGCTGCTAACCTCAAAAAAGATTTTTTGATTTTACCTTGCTGTGTGATTGATGAACCAATTGAGGTTAAGGGTGGGATCAATTGGATGAATTCTTTGGAAAAGTACGCCATAAATTTGGATTTACCCGTCAAGCGTCATACTTTTAATTTCGTCCGCCAAAGCACGGCCTTATATTTGATCGAAGGCAGTAAATGAGTAAATTACTCTGTATCGTTGGCCCTACTGGCACTGGTAAAACGACGAGAGCTATCGAGGAGTCACGCAAACAGCCGAGCATTCTCATTTCCGCTGACTCACGCCAAGTGTACCGCGGCATGGATATTGTCACAGGCAAGGATCATCCAACAGACGTACCGATCTACGGCATCGACATAGTCAATCCCGATGAACCCTGTTCAGTTTCTCTTTGGTACGACGCCGTCATCCCTCATATCGAAAAAGCTTGGGAGCAGAGGAAGCTCCCCATTGTAGTGGGAGGTACAGGTCTCTACGTCAAAGCTCTGACAAACGGTATTCCCACAATGGGAGTGCCGATCAATCAATCTCTCCGCCATAAGTTTGCCAACTTCACCGTCGCCGAACTCCAAAACAAACTCAACCAATTGGATCAGTCAAAATTTGCAAGCATGAATCATAGTGATCAAAATAACCCGCGTCGTTTGTCTAGGGCGATTGAAGTCGCCTTCCACTCCAACAAAGTTCCGAACCTTGCAAAGCAAAGTTCGGAACTATCGGAAGTCAGATCCACTCTCGTTGGACTCAGATATTCCGATGAATCGATTCAACGGAATAAAGTTTATGAGAGAGTATTGGCTCGTCTCAAGATGGGAGCAATCAAAGAAACCAAAAATTTATTAAAGAGATATGATCGTTCACTCCCGTCGATGTCGGCTATCGGCTACAAAAGTATTATTTCGTTTCTTGAAAACCAAATTGATGAAGCCACCATGATAGAGTCGTGGGTAGTAGGTGAGCTCGCCTATGCCAAGCGTCAATTAACCTGGTTTCGCAAACAGCCCACAATTTGGTATGATGTAGACACTATAGGAGATTAATCAGTATGGAAACCAAAAAAGTCGAAATATCACAGAAAACTATCATATTTACTGTAACCCTCCTACTTTCACTTTGGTTTTTATATCAGGTCAGGAGTATTATCGTTCTCCTCTTCATTGCCTTTATCTTGATGACTGCGGTCAATCCGCTCATCCGCCAAGCCAAAAAAATTAAACTCCCCACTATTGTCGTTATGTTGGTGGTTTACTTTGGACTCATCGCCCTCATTTCTACCGTGATTGCTTCGCTGGTCCCGGCAGTTGTCCAGCAAACCAAAGATATCACTCTCCGCCTCCCGACCTACATGCACAATCTAGAGGATATCTTCAATGCTCAGTTCGACCCCAATGTCATTGGTGGATACCTCAACTCTATCCCTTCCAATCTTCTCCGCATAGCGGCCGGAGCTTTTTCCAACATCATGAATATTTTGGCTTTGTTCTTTATGTCCTATTATCTCGTACTAGAGCGCCCGCATCTCCATAAATATCTCGTTAGGTTCTTTGAAAATCACGATGCCGAAGCCAAGGCAGAAGCCCTTGTTTTAGCGATCGAACGACAAGTCGGTGGTTGGGTACGCGGCGAACTCCTCCTCATGGTCATCATCGGAGTTCTAACCTATGCCGGTCTCGCCCTGCTCGGCGTCCCCTACGCTCTTCCGCTCGCGGTCCTGGCAGGACTACTTGAAGCTGTCCCCAACCTGGGTCCCACCATCGCCGCCATCCCTGCCATCCTCATTGGTCTCACTGTTTCGCCCGTGATTGGCATCGGCACCTTGATCTTGAGTATTATTATCCAGCAGCTCGAAAATAATCTTATCGTCCCCAAAGTCATGCAATCCGCAACCGGTACCGAGCCGCTTGTCACTATCGTTGTGCTACTCGTCGGCTTCACTTTGGGTGGCATCGCCGGGGCGGTGCTATCTATGCCTATTTATTTGACTGTTCAAACTGTTATCAAAGCATTTAGTCCCGATATACGTCGGGAGAGGAGTTAATTATGGATATCTTAGCCTGGCAGCAAGCCCTCTATAGCGTCTGGATTAATACTCTAGGTTCTGTTTTCAATTTGTTTCCTCAAGTTTTAGGAGCTATTCTTGTCGCCACTCTTGGTATCATCATCGGCAACTGGGCAAAGTCAGTTTTGATCAAAAGTCTCCAAATGGTCCGGTTTGAGACTCTCATTAAAGATAGTAAATTCAAAGCCTTTTTAGTTAAAGCCGAGGTAACCGACAAAGTGGAGGAGGTGATAGGTAGCATTTTGAAATGGTTGATCGTCCTCACTTTCTTCATCGCCGCTACCAACATCTTGGGTCTCAGTACGGTTTCCAACGTTTTGGGTGGAGTCCTCGGATATGTTCCCAACGTGGTCTCCGCGGTAATAGTCATGGCCATCGGCGTCCTCCTGGCAGGTATCGTTGAGGGAGTTGTAAAGGGTGCCCTAGCCAGCGTTGACCTCAAAACTTCGAGACTCATGGGCAAAATCGCCAGTTACACGGTCGTCACCATCACTACTTTAGCGGCTTTCTCTGAGCTCAAAATAGCCTCAAACTTTATTAATATTTTGTTCATCGGCTTTGTCGCCATGCTCGCACTCGGATTCGGACTCGCTATTGGGTTAGGCGCCAAAGATGTCATTGGGACTGCTTTATCCGATTGGTACAAAGAGCTCAAGCGGGATCTGAAAAAGTAATCATTAGCCTATGAATATTCTGCAAAGCCTTATCTTGGGAGTTGTCGAGGGCTTAACCGAATTTCTCCCCATCTCCTCGACGTTTCACTTGATCATGGCCAGCCGTCTGCTACAGCTGCCATCCAGTGAATTTCTCAAACTGTTTGAAGTCGTGATTCAAAGCGGGGCAATTATTGCCTTACTTTTTATCTATACCAAAACTCTGCTTGGCAGCCCCAAACTCATCTTAAATGTGTTGGCTTCTTTTGTGCCGACTGCCATTATAGGTTTTGGTCTCCACAAAATAATCAAAACAGTTTTTTTTGAATCTGATCTTCTTATGTTTTCAGTTTTTATTGGGGTTGGTATCCTGTTTATAATCCTCGAAAAGTACTATGGTCCGCGCCCGCAACTCCTCAAAAAAGATATCTCAAACATCACCATTAAACAAGCGATCGTTATTGGTTTAGCCCAAGCCTGTTCCGTGGTACCCGGAGTGTCACGTGCCGGCTCTGTGATTATCGCCATGATGTGTTTGGGTTATAAAAGGGACGAAGCCGCCAAATATACTTTCCTCCTCTCCTTACCAACCATCTTTGGCGCCAGCGCTCTCGATCTCTATCAGGGTAGGGAACTCTTGATTGGACTCAGTGGCAGCACCACGCTCATCGCGATCGGTTTTATCACTGCCTTTATTGTCGCCTATGGGGTAGTCAAGTGGTTTACGCAGTATCTCTCTACTCACACTCTCGCCATCTTTGGCTGGTATAGATTAGCTGTGAGTGCCCTAATCTTAATCTTTATGGGAGCACTTTAATTGAGAGCGGATCCGCAAAAAGCGAGACCAACTTTCCGCTTGTATCATATAACTCAGCTCTGATTATCTCGATTGCCCCCAGTCCAGGATAACTATATTGTCCAATTTTGGTTCTCGAGCTCAGCAGCGGCGCTGTCGTATCAAACGTAATTGTCATTTTTTTACCTAGACTATCAGCGCTAGGCGTTTGACTTGTTAATAAGATTTGGCTATCCGGTGTAACCACAAAAGGTTCACTCACATAAGAGAATTCAATCATCCCTCTCACCACTCCGGCTGCATTCGTTACATAAATTTCTCCGCTACCATTGTCAATTTTCTGTAATCCGACTTGAGCAGCTCTCGCCACGTCATAGAGTAATAGGCTGCCTGCCCACCGGGCCTCTTGACCATTGATGGTTACCCATACGGATCCTGTGCGAGCCGAGTCTGGTATCTTGACTTCTAGAATAGTATTACTCCATCTAACGATAGATTCCTCGTTTGCTTCGGTATTGCCCACAAATACATGGCTTTCCCATTGGTAATCACCAAAATTATTACCTAGCAACACCACCGTGTCACCGGTTTTACCAAAGAAAGTACTGACTCGGTCTATTTTTGGTGCAGCGGTTGGGTAATTGGGGGGGGGAGTCACCACGGGTACTTCCAGCTCTCCGGCAGCACCTGACCTATTCTCGGTATCTTCATTTGCCAGTCGCACCGAGATCGGCACGATCAACACCATAAATAACACCACGTTAAACCCGATAATCCTTTTCCAGGAGAGAGTGTTATGGATACGTTCATAGATATTTTCTGCCATGAAATTTAACTCCTTTTACTAATTGTAATGACTCTCTCTTCGTGATCAAAATTAATTGAAAAATCGTCAAACAATCCCTTTCGCCCGAGGATGTAGGTTGTGGAATTGGATTCGGTAAAAGTAGCCGGGAACTCAAACTCGCTCTCGCCAATCTTAATCGTAATTTTGTCGAGATATGCAAAAGCCGGTACTCCCGAGAATCCCTGCAAAGTAATCCGTTTTGCCCGGGACAAATCTACCCCCGTATCATGAGCTGCCTGTAGCGGCAAGGTAGTGACCACCGCTCCCGAATCAAGTAAAAAAGTCGTATCCACATAACCTTGGGTAGTCTTGAGTGGCATTGTCACTTTGGGCTCCTGGACAAACCCAAAACTTTCATACAGTGTATTTTTGTATGGCACACTATATTCTAGATTGCCAAACGAATCTGTAATCGATACTTGGCTCACTTTGGGTCTAATTACACCCCGTACCAGTAAAAATCCACCCAGCAGCACCGCAAATCCAAACAAAGAAAAAACTTTAACGATTGCCTCGACTTTCATCGACTTGGGGATATCACTTTCTGTAGTGGGCGATTGTTTGTCAAAAGAAAGATAGCTCATACCCTATCTATGCTATCATAATCCCATGCAATTTACGCTAGAACTGGTTATTGTTGGGTCAGTCGCGCTATTATCCCTGATATTTAGTTTGACATTAATGATCTCCCTGGCCAGAGTCAAACGCCATTACAACTCACTCACCAAGGGTATCGACCCCAAAACTCTCACAAACGCCTTGCAGGGTATTCAGCAGGCGCTAGCGCAACTTTCGCGGACCCAGGGTATTAGTAAAAATGACATTCAAAAACTCAAAGACGCGAGTAAGTTGTATACTCAACAAGTAACCCTTAAACGGTTCAACCCCTTTGGCGACACTGGTGGCGATCAGAGCTTTATTTTAGCTCTACTTGATGGAAATAAAGACGGTGTAGTGATTACCTCACTCCACAGTAGAGAAAATACGCGTTTTTATGTAAAATCGGTAAATGGTGGGGTAGGTATCGACCATCCATTGTCTGAAGAGGAACAAAAAATTATTAGTCGATCGGGGAAATAAGTATGAAAAAACAAACTGTTAAGTATATTGTCGCCTTCCTTCTAGCTTTCTCTCTCTCCGGGGGTGCGAGTTATGCCCTGACGACCTATCTTTATAGTCCAGAATCTGGTGGAGCCCTTAGTCCAGTCGCTACTCCCCCCATTGGTGGCGGGCTAAACATTGATCCCTCCGCGCCCAGGAATTCAGAATGTCCGATCAATGGGGCTATGTTTACCTCAGCCGAAGAAAAGGTTTGGGAGAGCCGCCGACCTCTCTTTGTCATGATCGAAAACTCTACCGATTCCCGTCCCCAGTCCGGCCTCAATTCGGCGGATATCCTTTACGAAGCCGTCGCCGAGGGAGGGATAACCCGTTTTGGCGCCGTCTTCTATTGTGGAGTCGCTGCCAAAGATACCATCCTTGGTCCGGTGCGTAGCGCTCGGACTCACTATATCAATGCCGCTTCCGAGTACAATTATCCGCTCTACACGCACGTGGGAGGCGCCAACTGCGGTTCCAGCGATTCGCGTGCTTGTACTACCGACAAGCGCGTTCAAGCACTCGAGCAGATCAATCAGTATGGCTGGGGTGGAGCCAAGGGCAATGATCTCAACCAGTTCTCGATTGGCTTCCCCACTTTTTGGCGCGACTATGAACGTCTTGGGCGCACCGTGGCCACCGAGCACACCATGTACTCTAGCTCCGAAAAACTCTGGAAATATGCTGCCGGCAGAGGATGGACCAACAAAGATCCGAGCGGCAAACTGGACTGGAGTGACAAATTTACTCCCTTTACTTTCAAAGACGATGCGAGTGAGAAGGGATCAGTCAGTAAAATCTCCTTCGGTTTCTGGGAGAGTTATCACGACTTTGACGTAGTCTGGTCATACGACGCCAGTAGCAATACTTATTCGCGTGAAAATGGTGGCTCCGCTCATAAAGATCTCAACAATGATTCCACCCTGAGTGCCAAGGTAATTGTCGTCCAGTTTACCAAGGAACTAGGTCCCCTCGACGAGCACAAACACATGCTTTATGAGCTCATCGGTACCGGCAAAGGCATCGTCTTCCAGGATGGAACCGCGACCGAGGCGACCTGGTCCAAAAAGGATCGTGAGGCCCGCACTGTCTGGTCCGATGCCAAAGGCAAGAAATTGTCCTTTAACCGCGGCAAGATTGTTTTTGAGATCCTCCCCCTCGACAACGACGTCGAGTACTAAACGCTGATCCGTTGTGATAGGTTGAATTAGCGCAAATTTTGTATACAATTGAGTCATGGCCAGTCTAGCAGATTTCATTGTTTCCAAAGTCCGCGTCAAGCTCCTCGAAGTATTCCTCCGTGATCCCGAAGAAATGTTTTATATCCGCGAGCTCACCCGCAAAATCGGGGAAGAAATCAATGCCGTCCGTCGAGAGTTGATCCACATGCAAAGCGCGGGTATGCTCAAAGACGAAAAGCGCGGCAACCGCATCTACTACACCTTCAACAAAAACT
>CAYGFS010000024.1:0-11986 GCA_964349305.1 uncultured Pseudomonadales bacterium | reverse complement strand
CGTAGAACTAGCGCGTATCTGGTTCGCTTCGGTGCCCTCGCTCTCCCATATTGCTGGCGCAGGGGTATCATGCAGATGCTACAATTACTCCATGTTCAGCATCGAATATCTCCGCACCTTCAGGCTTGGCGAATATGCTATTTTTGACATCGCCAGCGCTTTCCTAGGTGTCTTCCTGCTTTCTCCCTTGCTCACGCGGATTTTTCGGTTAGTCAACTTGGAGATTCCCCTAGTCAGCTGGATGCTGTTGACTCTCCCGCTCGGTTTACTCACTCACATAATTATCGGCAAGGAAACACTCATGACAAAATATTTACTTGATCCATCTAGTCATTATCTCCTCAAAATATGCATCTTTGGTTTGCTCATCTCAGGTCTCAAAAATATCACCCTAGCTAGACCATGAAAACCTTTATTTTTATTATCATTTTGAGTTTGTTGGGTTATTTCTTTTATTACAAACAGGGAGGCGTAAGAATCAACAACTCCGGTATCCCGGACGACTGCATCATGGTGTCTGACGGTTGCAATACTTGCTTTGCCGAGAAAGGTGATCTCTTTGGGTGTACCAAATTGTTTTGTGAAAAACCCAAAACTCCCGAGTGTATCAAATACAACGAAGAATAATTTATGTATCAACCCGCCTGGGAAGAAATACAATCTCTGTTAGATAGTTCCAAACTAGACGCCGCGATATTTGATGCTTGGCAGGATCTCAAAAATGGCAGTCAAGTACACACCAAAAAAGAGGGCAACACTCGCCATTACTGTGCCTTTTTCTTACCCTACGACCAAAGCACTGGCAAAATTTACCTCGGCCACCATATCAAAGCCGACGACTGGATCCCTCCTGGTGGCCACATCGAGCCAGGAGAAACACCCAGCGCTACGGCGGTGCGCGAGATGCAGGAAGAGCTTGGGGTATCGATCACCAAAGACATGTTGGTACCACTGACGCTCTCAGTCAAACCCATCAATCGGCCAGAGACAGGCTGCGTAACACATTATGATGTCTGGCATCTAGTCAATATTAAAGAGCAGTCCTTTGACTATCTCAAATCGGAGTACCACGCTGCCGGTTGGTTTACTATTTCTGAAGGGGTCAGCAAAATTACCAAAAACCCCGATTTTGCCGGCATCATCGCCAAACTGGCTTAAAAGTTTTACAATATCAACCATGACTTCACTAAATTTAGCTTTTATCGGCTATGGTCGACACGCCAAACTTAATCTTTATCCCAGTATCAAGGCTCTTGGATACCAGCTCACCTCTGTAGCCACTACCCATTTAGAGTCCGCTCAGCAGGCTGGTCGTGACTATCAGATTCCGCATGTCTATACCGACTATCAAAAATTACTGCAAGAGCAAAAACCTGATGCAGTTTTTGTCTGTACCCCGCCTCAAAATTATTACGCGATTATCAAAGACGTGCTCCTCTCTGGTTCGCATGTTTTTGCCGAAAAACCATTAGGTATGACCCTAAAAGAGGCAGAGTCAATTGTTGAAATATCTCGCACTACTGGCAAGCACGTCATGGTTGGCTTTATGAAGCGGTTTGCTCCCGCCTTTATCAAAATCAAGGAGGCAATTAGTTCAGTAGAATTTGGTCAACCGCTAGGATTATCCCAGCTCTACACCTGTCGTAATTTTGCCAAAGATTCCAAAGAATATCTCCTTTTTGCTGCCATCCATTACGTGGATTTATTGCGATGGTATTATGGCGAGGTGAGCAGTGTGACGGGAGAACAATTTTTAAGCGGCGACTCTCTCATACTTTCATACACCCTCAAATTCAAAAACGGAGCGGTGGGGTCACTCCAATATTGCGGCGCACCATCCTGGGAAAAAGCTGCCGCCGAAATGACTCTGACAGGGACTGGTGGATATGTGCGAATCTCTGGTACAGACAAAGTAGTGATCTACTACAAAGATCTCGCGCTGACTCAGCCACGCTGGCAAGTAACCGGGGAAAACGAGCAAACTTTTGAAACCATGCTCACCACTAGCGGTGGCTGGATGCAGTCGTTGTATCTCAACGGATTTGTTGGAGAAATCAGTCATTTTGTCGAGTCTATCGAGCACGGTCGTGCCCCCCAAAATTCAGCTTTAGACAACTTCCAAACCATGCAAATTGTCGACCAAATGATCAATTGTTTTAAAAAATAGTTACGCTCTCTCCCTGGAGGTTACACGCAGATCATGGAGTGTTATCATATAAGAATATGAAAATAGCCTGTATCGGGACTGGTTTTGTTGGCGTTGTTACTTCAGCAGTATTTGCCAAACTCGGGCATACGGTAGTCGGACTAGATATCGACGAGTCCAAAGTAAAGTCACTAAGGCAGGGAATAGTCCCCTTTTTCGAGCCTGGATTATCTGAGTTACTGGTGGAGACGCAAAAAACTGGTACCCTTACTTTCACGACTGACTACGGTACAGCCATCAAGGATGCCGACATTGTGATGATCATGGTTGGGACTCCTTCTGCTCCAGACGGCCAGGCCGATCTTAAATATGTCTTTACTGCCGCTGAAAGTCTTGCTCCTCACCTCAAAGATGGCACTATTGTAATTATTAAGAGCACGGTTCCGCCCGGGACAAATGCCAAAGTCGCTACGCTTATTCGCGCTAAAACTAATGTCAATTTTGAAATGGCATCAGTACCCGAGTTTCTCAAAGAAGGCACCGCGGTCGAAGATACCCTGCATCCCGATCGTGCCGTCATTGGAGTCGAGTCCGACTACGCCAGAGATATTCTCACCCAGCTCCACACCCCGCTCACGGACAATATTATTGTGATGAAACCAGAAAGTGCTCAAATGTGTAAATATGCCGCCAACAACTATCTGGCCATGCGGATCACTTTTATCAACCAGATTGCCGATCTCTGTGAAGGGAATGGTGCCGATATCGAAGAAGTTATTAGGGGTATTGGCGCGGACCAGCGGATTGGTTCTCATTATTGGTATCCCGGTTTAGGCTACGGAGGATCATGCTTCCCCAAGGACGTCAAAGAGATTGCATCATATGCCAAAGCAGTCGGAGAGTCAGACAGTATCTTTATCAAAATTGACGCCCTCAATGAGAGTCGTATCCCCAAACTTATGAAACATTACGACCAGTTGGTTGGCGGGTTTGCTGGCAAAACCGTCGCAATACTAGGACTATCGTTTAAAAAAAATACCAACGATACTAGAGTATCCCCCGCCCTCAAAGTCATTCCCTACCTCTTGGATCATGGTGCTACCGTCCATGCTGCCGATCCCAAAGCGATCGGAGAAATCAAACCGCTGTTGCCGACCGAGGTTATCTACTTTGATGATCCCTATACTGCAGCCACCGGTTCTCATGTCTTAATCCTCCTGGTCGAGTGGGATGACTATACTCAGCTAGATTTAGCTAAAATTAGCGCTACCATGCAGGACCCCAAATATTTCTTCGATACCCGCAATCAATACAATAAATCTGCTGTGGTTGACGCCGGACTCAAATACAAGGGGGTAGGGCGATGAAGAAAATATTAATCACTGGCGCCGGGGGATTTGTCGGCACCTATCTCATCAAAGAGCTGCAAAAAAACGCGGACAACGAGATCTTTGCTTCAGTTTACAAATCAACGAGTGATATCCAGGGCATAGTTCCCCAGGATCATCTCAAAGAGGGAGATCTGACCAATTTCAATTTCACTAGCAGCCTGCTTCAGGCCACCCAGCCCGACGTTGTTTACCATTTAGCCGCTTTATCGGTTGTCGGCAATAGTGTCGAAAATGCCGTGCAAATCATGAACAGTAATACCGCCATTTCATACAACCTCCTCGAAGCCGTCAAAACTTCCACTCCTAAAGCCAGGATTATTGCCATTTGCTCAGCCAACGAGTACGGTGCTGTCAAAGATACGAGTCGTCCGATCGACGAATCCGTCCCGCTACGACCGCTCAATCCTTATGCTGTTTCTAAAGTCACACAAGAAATGCTGGCACTCGAATATCATCTAGCTCACTCACTGGACGTCGTCATTCTCCGACCCTTCAATCATACCGGCGTGGGACAAACGACTGATTTTGTGATCCCCAAAATAGCAGAGCAGTTTGCCCAGATTGAAAAAGGCTTACTTCCTCCCGTTATCGAAGTAGGGAACCTAGATACAATCCGCGATTTTACCGACGTCCGCGATATGGTGCGGGCCTATGTTTTGGCTGCTGATTTAGGAGTCAGCGGAGAAATCTACAATATCGGCAGTGGCACCGGTTACACTATTGCTCAAATTATTGAGATTTTGCAATCACTTTCTCCATCGAAAGTAGAGATCAAAATCCAAGACAATTTGGTCCGTACTTCCGACGTGCCCGTACTCATTGCCAACGCTGACAAATTTAAATCACTTACGCATTGGCAGGCCACTACTACCATTCAGACCACCATATCGGATATACTTAATTACTACAGGGGATAAATATATGACAAAAAAAGCACTCATTACTGGTATTACCGGCCAAGACGGCAGTTACCTGGCAGAATTTCTTTTAGAAAAAGGCTACAAAGTCTACGGGATGAACCGCCGCACTAGTACCCCCAACCATTCGCGGATCAAAGGGATAGTCGACCAAATAGAGCTACTCTCTGGTGACCTGCTCGACCAACACTCACTTACCAAAATCGTCAAAGATATCCAGCCAGACGAAATCTACAATTTGGCAGCGCAAAGTTTTGTCAAAGCCAGCTGGGAACAACCCATGTTTACCGGGGAGTCCACTGGGCTTGGCGTCACGCGGATGCTCGAAGCTGTGCTATTTGCCTGTCCTACTGCCAAATTCTATCAGGCCAGCTCCAGCGAAATGTTTGGCAAAGTCCAAGAAATACCCCAGGTTGAAACCACTCCCTTCTGGCCTCGCTCACCCTACGGAGTCGCGAAGGTTTATGGTCACTGGATTACCGTCAACTACCGAGAATCATACGACTTGTTTGCCGTATCTGGGATTTTGTTCAACCACGAGTCACCTAGGCGCGGACTCGAATTTGTCACCCGCAAAATCAGCAATACCGTTGCCAAGATCAAGCACGGCAAAGCTGACAAAATTTATCTAGGCAACCCCGATTCCAAGCGAGACTGGGGTTACGCCAAAGATTATGTCGAAATGATGTGGCTCATGCTGCAGCAAGATAACCCAGACGATTTTGTCATCGCCACCGGCGAGACCCACGCCGTTTCTGAGTTTGTGGAAAAAGCCTTCGCCGTTGCTGGTATCAAGGATTGGCAGGACAAAGTAGTTTGGAACGATCCTCGCTACGAGCGCCCAGCCGAAGTCGATCATTTGATCGGCAATCCCGACAAAGCTAAGCGCCTTCTGGGGTGGGAGCCTAAAACCAGTTTTGACGAACTAGTTCGTCTCATGGTCGAATCCGATCTAGAACTGGAAAAATAACAAATCTATGGCCAAAATACTTATCACCGGAGGAGCAGGGTTTATTGGCAGTCATCTCTGCGAAAGATTACTTCACGACAAACACGAAGTCATTTGCGTCGACAACTTCCTCTCCGGCTCTCGTGACAACATCGCTCCATTTTTATCCGACTCCAAATTTACTTTTATCGAGCACGATGTTTGCCAGCCGCTCCCATCCTCAGTTCATCTCTCAAGCCTAGACGCCATCTTTCATTTTGCCTGTCCGGCTTCGCCCAATCCAGCGAGTCCGGTTTCGTATATGCGCTTCCCGGTAGAAACCATGATGGTCAATACTCTCGGGAGCCAGCGGATGCTCGAACTCGCCCACACCAATCACTGTCAAATCATTTTCGCTTCAACCAGCGAGGTCTATGGTGATCCTGCCGTTCACCCCCAGCCAGAAACGTACTGGGGCAATGTCTCACCCAACGGACCGCGCAGTTGCTACGACGAGGGCAAACGGGCGATGGAAGCCCTGGCCTTTGCTTACCATCGCCACGGCGCGACCAAGATCAAAGTAATCCGTATATTCAACACTTATGGTCCTCACATGCGGCTCGACGATGGTCGTTTTACCATCAACTTGATCGATGCTGCCGTGAACAACAAACCTTTCAAGGTGCACGGCGACGGCAGTGCCACCAGGTCATTCTGTTATATCGATGATATGGTCGAGGGGATCATGCGTATTTTTGCCTCAGACGACGCCATTGGCGAGGTTATCAATCTCGGCAATCCAGGTGAGTACACGCTGAGTGAAGCGATCAAAATCTTTGAAAAAATTGCCGGGAAGACTCTCATCAAGCAGCAATCAAGTACTCCTCCAGAGGATCCCCAGCGCCGCTGTCCGGATATTAATAAAGCCAAGCGTATTTTAGACTGGGAGCCGAGGATCGACTTTGCCAGAGGCATGCAAAAAACCCTCAAATATTATGCAAACAAATAAAGTAGTCGTTGTCATCCCTACTTACAACGAGGCGGGTAACGTGGGACCAGTGACCCTCGCCCTCCACAAAGTTTTTCGCCGGTGTCCGAGCCGCTATGATATGCATATTTTGTTCGTTGATGACAACTCACCAGACGGTACTAGCGGGCAGATATCCAAACTCGTCAAAACTTACCCTTTCGTTCATATCCTAAACAACAAGCGCAAGGGCGGCCTCGGCCATGCGTATAAAAAGGGATTTGCTTATGCCATCGCCAAGTTCAAGGCTGATATTCTCTTTCAATTCGACTCCGATCTCCAGCACGACGAAAATATTATTCCAGCGATGTTATCGAGTTTGGAGAATGGCGCCGATCTAGTTCTTGGATCTAGATACATGCCAGGTGGGTCGATCCCCAAGCACTGGCCGCTTTATCGCAAATTTTTGAGTATCATGGGCAATTGGTTCATCCGCTTTGTCATGCTCAATTTTAAAGTTCGCGATTGGACTACCGGATACCGGGCGATCAAGCGTGAGGTCGCTGAGCAGGTTTTGCCCACCATGGGCAACTCCGCCTTTAACGGTTATACTTACCAAATCGGATTCTTAGTGAAATCTATTCAAAATGGGTATAAAGTAAGTGAAGTCGCCTTTCACTTTAGAGATAGACTCGAAGGTTTGTCAAAGCTCGGCCCAGAATATATATTTAATACCCTGAGGTACATTATGAAAGTTCGGATCTCACAAATTATTCATCACCGTATTTTCAAATTTGTCATGGTGGGTGGATTTGGCTCGCTCGTACAGCTTGTGGCTTTAACTATTTATAGGCTCTTTATTCTCTCTGGTGTTTCGATCATCTCTGCCTACCAGCTCTCGCTCATCTTGGCTATTGAAACTGCCATCGTTTCCAATTTTACCTGGAATAACCTTTGGACTTTCGCCGATCGCAAACTCAAGCCGGGTCAGCTACCCGGGAAATTCGTCCAATTTAATTTAGCCTCCGGTGGGTCAATTGTCATCCAATTTGTTATTGCCACTGTCGGGGAGAAATTTATTGGTCTCTATGATCTATTCTCTCTTCCATTTATCAACTTTAATGTGGACACTGGCCTGATTTATGCCATGCTAGGGATATTGATTGGTATGTTCTGGAATTTCTTTGCCTACAACAAACTCATTTGGAAAAAGAAATAAAGTTAAATTAACGAGGTCCAGTCCGCTACTGCCTGGACGTTGGACACCACAAATTGCCATCCCAGCAAATAGATAGGGATCAGTAATATCAGTAGCCACTTGGCGGACTTATGGCTCAAGAGCGGGGCGAACCCCAGTAGGGCAACTGGGGCAATCGGTAGCGCATAACGAGCCAAGTCCCTGTGGGAGATGAGGAGGAGAATCAGTCCATAAACTATTCCGTATGAAGCAGCCGAAAGTTTCTCTATCCCACACTTGATCCCGATTTGTTTGATATAGAGACCAATTCCCGTTCCGTACAACAAATACATGTACAAGATGTCTTCCCTCCACATATCCGTAATCCATTTTTGAGCATTAGAAAAAATCATAAATGGGGGGAAAAATACCGGATGTAGTTCACTTCCTGAGTTAAAATAGGCCCAAAAGTTGCCGTACTGGCTGCCATAAAACGCAAACAAGAGGGTGAGGGTCAGGGGCATCAGTAAATAGGGGAAAGATTTGCTAATGATTTTTTTAATATCCGTGGGGTGACTAGCCACGATCGCCAAAATGTACGCACCAAACAAGAAAATTCCTGGGCTGCGCGTGAGCACTGCCAAACTACCTAGGATACTCGCCCACCAGTGTTTGCTCTTATATGCCATCGACAATGAGGTGAGGACAAAAAATATAAACAACGGTTCACTCGACCCCACGCTGCGCACCGACAGCATGCGCGCAGGGAAAAACAAAGCCAAAATCGAGAGCATCATGGCCAGCTTTTTGCTTGGTAGTATCGTGGAGAAAAACAAATATAAGCCGGCAGCCAGCAGTATATTCGATACGATTATTGCGGCAATCATCGCTTGCGGACCACTAACGAACATATCAAAGAATCGAATCATGAGGGGGTAGAGCGGAAAGTGCGCACTATAGTAAATAGGGGCGTTAGATAATCCGGCAAATTCGTGGCTGAGGAGAGTAGGGTCGTATAGAGTTTTGGCAATGGCGATGTAATTGAGTCCATCAAAGTTGGCTACGATCGTCTCCATCCCGTGTCCACCAAAATTTACCCCCCAAAATGTCTTGGCTTTCATCAAAAAGGGCATCCAAAAAATCGCCAGCGACAAGAGGGCAACCACGATCACCGCTAAATATCTCTTCATACTCTATACTATATACTATGCACAAATTACTCTCACATAAATGGCTCATCCTCGCCTTGCTGATCTCAGTCTGGGCTGGGCGGATGCTCCTCACGACCAAGCATTTCTATACCCACGATGATATTCAGGTTTTCCGCCTCAACGAATATCTTGAATGTTTTGACAGAGGTGATCTCCCTTGCCGTTGGTCGCCCGCGTTGGGGAAGGGGTATGGTTATCCTCTCTTCAACTATTATCCACCGATGATCTATGTCGTTCCTGCCCTTATTCACCTCCTGGGATTTTCACTCATTACTAGTCTCAATCTTTTTATGTTCCTTACTTTTATCCTTGCCGCTTGGGGCATGTACAATTTAGTCAAAGCTCTGACAGAGCGCGAAGATCTGGCTTTTTTAGCCTCGGCTCTTTACACTCTCTATCCTTGGCATGCGACCAATGTTTTCATTCGCGGGGTTTATGGTGAAAACTTGGCCTGGAGCCTCGCGCCTTGGATATTTTTAACTATCTTTTTACACATATCTAAGGGGCGTAGAGGCTGGTTGCCTCCCCTCTTTGCCCTAACTTTTCTGACCCACATAATTTCTTCGTTCCTTTTGGTTGGACTAGGAATTATCTGGACGGTTATCCTAACTGTTATTTATCACAAACCTCTCCTTCGTACTTTGTTTCGCTTGGCAGGGGCCATCGTCGTGGGTGTTGGGATTTCAGCTTTCTTTTTTATTCCCGCCATTTTAGAGAAAGGGCTTGTCCAGTCCGAGACCATGACTCAAGGGTATTATGCCTATAGCAATCATTTTGTCGGTCTGAAGCAATTATTCTGTGACTATACCTGGGTCTATGGTGCTTCGTACTTTGGGACCCCACCAGAAGAAATGGGCTTTATGGTCGGACATATTCACGAATTATTACTTGCCATAGGTCTAATTTTTGGTTGGCTATATTTCAAAAAAAGTTCAGCCTTCAAACTAGCCCTGAGCTTGCTGGTCTTGGCTGTCGCTCTGCTCTTTATGGCTCATTCCAAGTCGACTTTCATTTGGTCGCTCTTGCCCCCCCTTGCCTACGTCCAGTTCCCTTGGCGTTTTATTGGCTGGGCGGGACTCCCGCTTGTCCTTTCCATCTCACTCACATTCTCGGCTCTTCCACTTAAAATATTTCGCGCGCTGTCGTGGGTTGCGGTTGTTGGTCTCTTGATCTATTCGTCTACCTTTTTCGCTCCCCGCGGCTATGACCGATACACGGACAGCGATTTTGTTGCCGGCACGCTGACTGCCAATCAGCAGGTTAGTAGTATTTATGATTACCTACCCAAAACTGTTAAGACCATCCCAGAAGTTTATGCCAAGGACTCTGATTACCCCACTCCCATCTTTTACTTCCCGGGATGGACAGCCAGCACTCCAATCCAGGTCGACCCATCAACCGGCATCATTATGGGTTCACCTCCGGGCCTAGTCTGGAAAGAAACACCCTTCAGACTGAGTATGGACATCATTTCTCTTATTTCTCTTTCTGGATATCTCTTTTATCTCATGTACAATAAAGAGCATGTCAAATTTTAGCAAGTTATCCTCGCTCTCCATCTTCATGCCCGCTTACAACGAAGAGGGGAATATTGCCACGACCATCATCGACGCCAGAAATGCAGCTAAAATAGTCGCGGGTGATTACGAAATTATTGTGGTCGACGATGGCTCGCGTGATCGGACGGTTGAAGTCGTTCAAGAGCTTTCCAAACACGATTCTCACATCAGACTGATCAAACACAAAAGTAATAAAGGGTACGGGGCAGCCGTCAAAACTGGGTTAAAGTCTTGCACCAAAGATTGGATTTTCTTTACCGATTCTGATGGTCAATTTCACTACGACGAGCTACCCAAGTTTGCCCAGGCAAGCAGTGCGGGCGACCTCATCATTGGCTACCGCAAGAAAAGGATGGATCCTTTCCACCGGGTTTTTGTCGCTCAAGTCCTCCTCAAAATCTGGAACTTCGTCTTGTTTGGTTTGACTGTCCGCGACGTCGATTGTGCCTTCAAATTGTTCAAACGCGAAATCCGAGACTCCATCCAGCTACGCACAGAAAGTGCCATCACGGTCACCGAGCTCATTGTCAAAGCCAAAACCCATGGTTATCGCATCCTTCAATTGCCAGTTACTCACTATCCGCGCAAATTTGGCGATCAAACCGGAGGTAACTGGCGGGTCATTGCCCGTGCCGCACGCGAAAGCTTTGCTCTGTATAAAGAGTTACACTAAAATCAATATGCTGAATTGGTTAAAACGAAATTGGCTCCTAGTCACCATCTTGCTTTTAGCCTTATTTTTCCGTCTGTACCGCCTCGAGGCTACTATGACTTTTCTCGAAGACGAGGGGAGAGATCTCTTGATCGTCAAACGCATGATCGATACTGGGCGTCCCGTCCTCTTGGGACCCCAAACCTCGACAGGCAATATGTATTTGGGTCCGATCTACTACTATTTTATTACCCCGGCCTTGGTTCTCGCGGGCATGAACCCGGTTGGACCCGCCGTCCTCATCGCCCTCACGGGAGTGCTTACCACTTACCTGTTGTACTATCTGGGCAAAAAATGGTTTTCCGATAGAGCTGGTTATTTTGCGGCTGCAATGTTTGCGATTCTTCCCATGTCCGTCATGGTCACCCGTGCCTCCTGGAACCCCAATTTAGTCCCTTTGATCACCACCCTAATGCTGCTTGTTTTTAGTCGGCTTATTTCGGGTAAATACTCCTGGGAGAACTGGATATTTTACGGCATGTTGGTGGGAATTATGGTGCAGCTCCACTACATGGCACTCATTTTTTGTGGTGTTTTATCTTTGGTTCTTGCTTGGCATAATCGGTCAGAGTTCAAACAATTGATGAGGGGAGTCATCCTCTCCTTCATTGGTGCCATCATCATGCTTTCGCCGTTTATTGTGTTTGAAATCCGCAACAACTGGGTCAATACCAAGGCCATTACTCGGTTTATGGAAGCCAAGGAGGAGCGTAATATTCGTTACGATCTCCCCGCTTGGTTGTGGTGGGACAAGGTCGGGACAACGAGCTATCGCTTGATAGGCAATACTTTTACCGGGTCGGCATTACCTTCACTCAGCAACAATGTCGCCGTTGGAATATATTTTTCTCTACTCACTTTGGGATTGATCTTCGCCATCAAGCAAAACAACCGCGTCTTTTTGAGTCTGATCGCCGTTTTACTGTTATCTCTGGCGGTATTGGGGATTTACCAAGAAAACATTCACCTGCATTATAT
>CAYGFS010000023.1:0-12266 GCA_964349305.1 uncultured Pseudomonadales bacterium | reverse complement strand
CTCCCCTATCGTATAAAACCAGAGTCCCCTATGAGTGCCGATTTTACAAAGTTCCGAACCTTGCGCGATTTTAGGCGAGTGTTCGGAACTTAAGACCACTCTCCCCGGCTTCTCCCCCAACCTATCTTTGAGCAATTTGTTCACATTTACATCCCCTATAAAACAAATTCCCATCGAATCTGGCTTGTTGGCAGTCAGTAGGCCGAGCTGTTTGGCCTTGACTCGAACCTCGCTTTTGAGCATGTCACCCAGTGGGAACACAATATGACTCAAGTGATCTTGCGGTATCTGCCAGAGGAAATAGCTTTGATCTTTGCTCTCATCCCGTGCCCTCTTCAAATATAACTGTTTGTTATTTGGAATTTGTTGATTGATTATTTCCGCAACGCGGACGTAGTGTCCCGTCGCGACATAGTCATATGGTTCATGGTTATAACCGAAAGCGTTAGAATTGAGTCGAAGGGCCCAGTCATAAAATATCCCAAACTTGATCTCGCGGTTGCACATCACGTCCGGATTGGGGGTCCTGCCCGCCTCATACTCTCTATAAAAATACTCAATTACTTTTTCTTTGTATTCTTTGCGAAAATCCAACACTTGGAACTTAATACCCAACTTGATCGCCACTTTGAGGGCATCGGCTTTATCTTGATCTGTCCTACATCCCGGCTCGTTGTAACATTCCAAATAAACCGACTCTACGTCGTACCCATGCGAGAGCAGCAGTGCCGCCGCCACAGACGAGTCCACGCCACCACTGAGTCCAACAACTACCTTTTTCCCGTTCATATCTGGCTATTCTACGGTTTGACGCTCCTAGACACAAGTGTCATAATCGAAGCATGAAATTCTCCGATGATCAAATGCAACAACTGAGCGCAATGTTCGACATAAAACTCAAACCAATCAAACGCTCCATCGCCGCTATACGCAAAGACCTGAGTTGGACTATGCTCAAGTATGACACTCGTCTCGTCCACCTAGAATCCCACGCTGCCCATCCCCCTGGCCGCGCAGCCAACTAAAATTACTCCACCACCACCGCAAACTGCTTCAAATCTCGACGCCCAATCAACACCTTGGTTCGTAGTCTCGATCTATCTGCAATTGAAATCTGGGTTTTAATCTTGCGTCCCGCCATCACAAATGTCACCCCCACAATCTCGCGCTTCTTGCGCCCCAGCGCGTTACGAAAATAGTCGTAATACAAAATATTGTCAGCCTCCAGCAGTCCCAGTTCGTCGGCCAAAACTCGGTCAATGCTCGATCCATCTGCTCCCGTATCAATCTTGGCTCGGACAATCTCGGTCTTGCCGTTATGCCCTCTTACCTCCACCATCTCAAATGCGCCGACCGTTTTCCTCCCCAGCCCTCTCTCGGCCAGCACTGGATCGGCAAACAGTGCCTGCCCCACCCGGATCCCGTGGCGCAGCGAGACCACCTTCAGGCCTTTAATCCGCTCTAGTCGCTCCCGCAGCCCTGCCCTATTGGCAATTTGGATCTTGAGTCCCGGCTGGGCGTTCACCTCCAGGATCATCGGTTTCGCCAGAATTGGTTCCTGTTTGGAATTTGTTATTTGGTGCTTGGAATTTTCTGATATCATCTGTAAGACTATGTCAGATGCCATATACCCCAGTCCAATGGCTTCACTGGCTTTAATCGCCGTCTCGAGGATTTCTTCCCACTGGGGGATCTGGATCCCAGCTAGTTTGCGCCTGGTGCCAGGGAAAAATTCGGTTGGCTTGGCGTGGTGCACGCCGTAGGTGGTAATCCCGCTCGCCATGTCTATCCCCGTGGCCGCCGCACCCTGGAACAGATTTGCCCGCCCGCCCGACTCTTCGGTGGGCAGCCGCACATACGCCATGACCGGGATACCGTTAAACACAATCACGCGGATATCCGGCGTCCCGTGGTAGCTGTAGCGTTCAAACGTTGGATGGACTCTCACTCTCTCTTCGATATAAGCGATATCCGGCTGGTCATCCATACTATACCTACCCTGCAAAATATCTCCTACATGCAGTTTCAGGTCGGCGATCGTCATCATCTCCCCCTGAGAATCGATCCACTCTCCCGCATACTCACCCTGTCGCTCAATCACAATAATTCCCTCGCCGCCGAGCCCGTTATTGGGTTTAATCACAAAATCTGTTGGCAAGGTTAAAAAATCAAACTTTTCCAGCTGTTCGTTACTGGCTATTTTGATGTATGTCTTTGGCACCGCGACCCCCGCTTTGCGCAGAGTTTCTTTGGTTAGGAGTTTGCTATTGGCGATTTTCTTCCCCCGCAATGTGTTGTAGCGCGACGTATACAAATGGTTCCTGGAGTTTAGTCCCAACACGTCTCTGAGCTTCATGTACTTACTCCTCTTCGTCTTCTTTCACTATGGCGCGATACATGAGGTATTCCGAAAACCGTAAGCCCGTATACTTGCCCATAAACACGTCTGTCGCTGCCAGCCCAAAGAAAATTGCCTCTGGCCACAACAAAACTGCCCGCTGCACCAGTTCCCAGCCCAGGAGGAGCGAAGTCAGAATTGCGAGGATAAAAGTCTGGATAATGAGTGTCCGGGCATCTGCCGCACTCCGTCCCGATTGCAAATCGATAAAAGTCTCAGCTAGCAACATCAGGATCAAAATCGGGAAAATTCCCACACTTACCAGGCTAGATATCCCAAACTCACCTGCCAACATGAGGCTGCCCAGGACACCCGCCGACACAAACCACAACAGGAGCGCTACCCGCGGCAAATATTGCAGTCTAAAGTTTTTCAGGAGAGAGCGCGAAATCATGGTCACGGCCAAGATAATCAAAAACAAAGCGACACCCGCCCAGATCCCCGTCGCCAAGAAAGCAATAGACAGTAGCGCCGGGGTCAGGATTCCTGCTCCCCGTACGCCCAGGAGGTGGCGGCTCGCCGCCACCAAGGTCACGGCCAGGGGGAATAGCATGACCAAGACGATGGTATTGAGGGGGACGTCCTTTTGGACGGCGCGCTGGATCACGTAGCGTAAAAAGTTGTGCCACTGGATCGCTCCCACCGGGTGCTCATCGAGCAAAATCTCGAGTTTATTTTTGACCCCCGTCTCCGGCTGAGTCAGATCGACTTTGGGTTCAGGAGATTTGATTGGCTCAGTTATCGCACTCATCGTCGCTTCTGCACTATATGAGGCTACATTGCTAGGTACAACTTGCGCAAAAACTGGCTGAACCAACACCAACAGTCCAAATAGGGCAAACAGGATCTTACTCATGCTGCATATTATAGCAGTGATTCAAACGCGCTCCACGGCTGTGCACCCTCTACCACCTTATCATTCACAAAGAAGGTGGGGGTTGCGCCAAATCCGAGTGACTGCACAAATGCTTGGTCTTCAGCTGGCTGCTTGGCATACGTACCCTTTTCCAAACATGACTGGAGCTTCTTGCCGTCTAGCACTTTGTCTACGAGTGCCACGAGTTGATTCGACTTACTCATATCGTTCTTGACGACATCATTAATCAAGTCGTATCCTGCTCCCGACATAAAGATATCGTGAGCCTCCCAGAATTTGTCTTGGTCATAAGCACAGTAAAGCGCTTGGGTCGCCACTTCACCGTTCCCATGGCCATTGGAATAAAGGAACAAGAAACTGGCTTTCCCCTCGTCAATCAGTTTTTTGATCTCTCTGACCGGTGCCACATAAGTCCCGCCATCCTCTACCAGCTTAAACTGGGTGCTGGTGCTAGCAAGTTCCTTGTTTAGACCTGCTGCCATGTGGCAAAACGGACAGGATGGATCCGATACTTCAGTAAAAATCAGATCTGCGTTCGCTTTGCCAAAGGTAATGTGCTTACCGTCAAATTTATCTTTGATCTGCTCCACGTCAATACTGGTGGGTTGGGCAGCCGGCTGGTTCCCCTGACCCACTTGCGCCACCGTATTACCCACACCTCCCTTTGCTAGCATCTCGCTTTTGGTTTTATATACTCCCAGGAAGTACGCTCCCACGACAAGCAAAATAACCATCAAATACTGTGTAATTGTTTGCTTCATGACGCTACTCCCCCTTTAAACTAATACTAATTTACGTCATTCCACTATAACACAGCTACTCTAGCTGCCAATCATCCAAAACTACGTCAAAAGTACTCACTTGCGCACAAGTCCATCCCCCCTCACCGCCTCTCCCACTGCGTTTGCAATCGCCTCCGCCTCTCCTGTGTCAAACATACTTGGGAGGATTTTGTCTGCTGTTGGCTCCAAGAATCCGGCTAGTGCATCCCGCGCCGCCTGCTTAATCCCTACCGATACCTTCGTCGCTTTCGACGCAAGTAGTCCCTTAAACAGTCCCGGAAACACCAGGGAGTTATTCACTTGGTTGGGGTAGTCACTCCGCCCAGTCCCCACCACCGCCGCTCCGGCTGCCCTAGCTGCCTCGGGCAATATTTCTGGCTCTGGGTTGGCCATCCCCAGCACAATTGCTTTAGGTGCCATCGAGGTTACCATCTCACTCGTCATTATTCCGCCTTTTGAGACCCCAATAAACGCATCCGCCCCCACTATCGCCTCTGCCAATCCTCCAGCCATACCTTCTTTATTAGTTATCTTCGCAAACTCAGCTTTCCATCCACCCGATACTTGAGTAATCATCCCCCTGCTATCCAGAATAATCACATTCTTCACCCGCACCCCCTCTACCTCAACCAGCTTTCCCCCTACTCGATCAACCGACAATAGCATCTGGGCAATAGCGAGCCCTGCCGCCCCAGCTCCCGATATCACCACGGTCAAATCCTCGTACTTTTTCCCCACTACTTTAGCGCTGTTCATCAGCGCAGCCGACACGGTAATCGCCGTCCCATGCTGGTCATCATGGATCACGGGTATCCCCAGGTCCTGCAACCTATCTTCAACTTCAAAACAAATCGGAGCCGCAATATCCTCTAAATTGATCCCGCCGTAGCTCGGCGCCACCGCTTTGACAAAGCCCACAATTTCGTCAGCTGTATGCAGGTCAATGCACAGTGGGATGGCATCGACTCCCCCAAATTGTTTAAACAGTAGCGCCTTCCCTTCCATCACTGGCATCGCCGCTTCTGGGCCGATATTACCTAGCCCAAGCACCGCCGATCCGTCGGAGATTACCGCCACACTCCGCCCCCGCATGGTCAGCTCAAACGATTCATTTTTATCTCGCACAATCTCTCTGCAAACTTGCGCCACTCCAGGCGTGTAAACGAGCGAGAGATCAACTTTATCTTTTACCTCTACGATCGGCGTTACACCTAACTTGCCCTTATACTTACGATGTAGCTCTACCGACCGTGAATATACGTCACTCATCTCGACTCCAACCACCGCTCACAATCGAGCGCTGCCGCCACCCCCATCCCTACCGCCGTGGCTGCCTGCCTATATCTATGGTCCACGCAATCCCCCGCCGCAAAGACCCCAGCTATCTTAGTCATGGACGGCCACCCATCATGATCCACGAGAATATAACCATTTTCATCCAATAGCCCGGGCTCATTCTTCAAAAATCCGGTCGCTGGTAAATGGCCAATAGCAAAAAAGAGTCCCTCGGCTTCTACTATTTGTTCTTGGCCGTCCACATCCAGGGTCAATTTTTCTACCCGCACCCCCTCTACTTTCTTCAGATTTGTTTTCCATATCACTTTGATTTTGTCGGGGTTATCAAACACGCGCTTTTGCATGGCTTTGCTGGCGCGAAACTCAGTCCCGCGCACCAGGATGGTCACTTTGTCGCTAAACTTAGTTAGCGCCCAAGCGTCTTCAATGGCCGCATCCCCTCCCCCTACCACGTACACATTTTTGCCGCGGTAAAATGCGCCGTCGCACACTGCACAGGTAGAAAATCCTTTACCCCAGTACTGGTCTTCCCCGATCCCCAGCAGCCTAGACGAGGCCCCCATCGCCAAGATCACGGCGTCATACTCTCCTCTCATTTTACTTAGCTCACTCACAGTCTCGTAAACTATTTTGGCGCCAAACTTTTGCGCCTGTTCAGTCATAGTTACCATCAGTTCTGGCCCAGTCTTGCCCACCACTCCCGGATAATTCTCGATCTCCGTCGTCTTGGTCAGTTGTCCGCCCGGCTCTTCCCCTGCATATACGGTCGTGTCTATTTCTGCTCGACTCGTATATATCGCTGCCGCTAGCCCTGCCGGTCCCGATCCAATAATTGCGATTTTATATTTCATATGACAATTATAACTCCTATACAAAACTATATAAATCTTGGATATCTTGTTTGAGAAAATATTACGTAGATATTGGCGAGCTGGTGTCGCCTCAGGCGACTCGCCATATCGAGTTAGAGGAAAATCTTGCGCTGGCAAGATTATTCCGGTTTTCACCAAACAACGATACCAAGGTTTATATACTCCTCACTCCACCATTTTTAACAAATTCTCATACATTGGCCGCCCAGCAAACCCGACTTTGCGCCCAATCTCTTTGCCGTCTTTAAACAAAATGACCGTCGGGATACTCATCACGCCGTACTGTCCGGCTGTGGTCTGGTTAGCATCCACGTCCAGTTTGCCAATCGTAATCTTACCTTTGAAGTCATCGGCGAGTGCATCCACCACTGGTCCCGCCATCACGCACGGACCACACCAGGTCGCCCAAAAGTCTACCATCACGGGATTTTTGCTTTTTAAGACCATTTCATCAAAATTCTGATCCGTAAATGTTTGTGTATTAACTCCAGCCATATTACCTCCTTATAAAAATAACAACCAAATTCCCATGGCCAATAATACCACAGCCAGTCCCAAATGCATCCATTTTTTCGCCTTATGTTCCCATTCTTTGACCTCTACTAGCTTCTGTCCTCTCCACATAATAATGAGCACCACGATGAGTGGCAGGACAAATAGCAGGTTGTAATAAAGGAAATAAGCCATCACCAGCGGGAAAGCCATCCCCGACTGCGACAGGATCGTGGCCGTCCCCACGTAGATCGGCAGACTACAAGGGGTCTCCAATAACGTTACTAGGATCCCGAGCACCACCGTTGTGGGGTAGCTGACTTTCTCCACCAACGCCTGCAATCTGGCTTTACTCGCGGTCGGTATCCGCAAATGTGGTCCGCCCTCGATCCCCAAAAAGTCTTTAAACTGGATCAGTCCAGCAATGCTTAGTACGCCCCCTACTATCCAGTTCAGTACATTTGCACCACCCGAGAGATCAAACTGGGACACAAATGAGTAAAGGCCGAGCCCCACCACCAGATACGTCGCAAACACGGTTCCGACGTAGAGCAGACCAGTTTTTAGTACCCGCTCCGGCTTTTTGGCAAACACGAGCAGGTATCCCAAGAGCATCACCATCATCCCAATCGCGCACGGGTTAATCCCATCTACTAGTCCCGCCACCGTGATCATGGGAAATGACAAAAACTCTTCCTTGCCCTGCAAATAACACGCTAGTCTTGTACATCCTTCAGCTGGCATGTAGCTATCTTACAATCTATATGGCTGTAACACTAGTCTTATCAAGCCGTACCCCGCCAAATACACTCCCACCTTGACCTGCGAGGACTGTCCTCGCAGGATCGGTCCCCATAGGACGGCAAATAAAATCAAGTCCAGTAGCGCTTCTGCTCCCCACCAAGGCAAGATCCCTACCCGCTGAGTAAACTCGCCGTTCACCGCGTTCCCCACCCGCCCTATTGCCTGCGCTAGTGGCAACGCCGTGACTATTGCCCCCAATATTTTCCAAGTATCTGTTAGTTTGTTAGTTTGTTGGTAGATAAATAGTCCAAGCATCCCTCCTATCAGTCCTCCCCAAATACTTAGTCCTCCCTCCCATATCCTTAACACCCCGGATGTGTTAGCCTGGTAGTACTCCCACATATCAACTACGTACCACGTCCTTGCCCCGATTATTCCTCCAATTAGTATCCACGGAGCCACTTTACTCACTTTTGGCTCAATCTTTTCCGCTATGGTATACCCCACCACCATTGCCAGTCCGATAAAAAACCCATACCAATGAAACATTACGACACCCAAAAACTAAACACCACAAACAACGCACTCACAATCGAGAGAAACACGAGCCGCTCCTCATCGGTTATCTCCCGCTTAATCAACCAAAACAATCGCACATGCAGCCTCCTCGGATCTTTTTTCTGCAATCTCCACGCATCTGCCAAGATGTGCAGCATCAGCCCCATCACGACCCCTTTGCCAAATAGTCCGGTCGTCGAGGTCAGGGCAAAAAACGCGAGCGGTACCCAGATGGCCATAAACAATGACGAACGAAACGTGAGCCGCTCCTGTTCCAGGCGACGAGCATCTAATAATTCTAGGGCGGAGAGGTATTTTTTTTCTTTGACATACCAGGCAAATTGCTGGGAAATCTGCGTCCCTGGGTAGCTATAGGTATAGACAATCCGATCCGCAAACAGCACCAGAACCCCAATTGTTACACCTAGCACCCACCAGATCCAATTGAGCAAACTGGCCCATTGCCAGTTCCACCATCCCGATCGGATGGCAAATATCGCGATCGCATAAATCAAAGCCATCGGCAGGTGGGCAACCACATATCTCTTCATACCTCAAATATATACTAAACTGAGAAAAAGATTGCAGAAAAGTGTCTAAATGTTCCAAAACAAAACATTACGCAGGCGGGTAGCCGAGTTAGAGGTGAATTCTCCACCAGGAGAATATCACCGTTTTTGAACTTGGAATATTAGACAGTTTTCTTTCTCTTTTGAAGATCTGAAACTTTCCACATAAACAACCTCCCCTTTGATTTCGCATGCTCCGCATCCACCGCAAACGCCCTCGCCTGCTCCAGTATTTCTCGCGGCACTGTCTTGGCCATCCGGATATAAAGCGATTTATGGGCCATATCATTCAGATCCACCGCCAGACGATACCCATAGTCCTGGAACTCTTGAGATATATATTTCCCGTCATTCCTCCCCTCAA
Organism: uncultured Pseudomonadales bacterium; assembly: GCA_964349305.1. Taxonomy (GTDB): domain Bacteria; phylum Patescibacteriota; class Microgenomatia; order UBA1400; family UBA12108; genus CAJAUT01. The sequence goes on along the minus strand of CAYGFS010000023.1, from coordinate 3,314 downwards.
ACTTTTTGAGAATGTCACCCAGGAGTGTAGGTTGTCTTGTTGTATCGGTCATCGCATATTACTTTCGCGCGCAATTACTATGGTTACCAGACTCCAAAGCGATATCGTAACCAAAACTATCTCTTTCCATATGTCAAAATATATACCTATTACCATGACTGCAAAAAGGAAAATTGTCCCCAGAGAATAGATCACTTCTAAATAAACCCAATAAGCTATTGACCCCATTCGCTTACCCCCAAGATGCAAGTAGTCAGCATAAAAGTTTGAGTGAATTGCCCCAAATAGTTGCCTACCCATATCTACTGGTACCACCTGTGCGATACCACTCACAAATACGCGTACAATCCAGGCAATCGAGAGTCCCACGCTTGCTATTCCATACACACCCTCATCGGTATAATCTCGTTTTGACCTCAGCTTGTCAAACCACTTCCCAGTCACATACTGTATCGCAATCGTCACAACTGCCACACCACTATATATCGCTCCAAGTTTCTCATTCTGTATACCTTGTAGGAATAAGATCAGCGGCCAAATCACTCCGTTTCCATAGTCATTCATTGCAGAGCCAAAATTCGCAATCGCTTGGTGTAGGTACCTTCCATTTGTCAAAAAATTCCAGAATCCAGCTAAACTTACTCCATTACGATGAGTATGTGGCGGCATCCACCACAGCGGGATTGTCGACAAAACCAAGATCACTAGCGCCACAATAAACAAAGTTGAATAACCCGCAAAAGCCACAATTGCACCTCCCGCAAATGGTCCCAGTAAACCTGATATATTTTCAAAAACTGTGATATATCCCATTTTTGTGCCCATACTTTTACCGGGGATGTCTTGCGATAAAGCAGAGTCACGGGAAATCCAATACAGGGGGATCTGCAACCCTCCGACAACAGCAGAGATCAACAACCATATCATATGTTGTGGTACCAGTAGCAATGAAACTGTATACCCAATCAAAAAAAATACAGATAAAGAAATGCTTTTTCGAAACCCAATCTTCTCAATAATTCTTGACAAAGGGAACACTGCTATTGCCACAATTATTCTCTGAGCTACAAAGTACACAGCAACGAGGATGAGAGCGCTTTGTAAGCTCCCCCAAAGTTTTATGCCCTGGGTATAGATAAAAAGTGGCACAAAAATTGTCGTCATCGACATACAAAGTGATCGCAGGAGCCCATTTACGTAAAACGCGTGAACACCATCGATATTTCTATGCCAGAGTCTCATGTCTCCACTATATACCAAACATTGTCTCTACTTCTTTAAGTGTCGTGATTTGTTCGACCGATTTGTCATCGCGAAACTTGACCAAGCGCGGGAACCTTAGGGCATACCCCGCACTGTGGGTCGGCGACACCGTGATCTCATCCGCCGCCACCTCCACCACAATTCTAGGCTCCACCCATACGTCCGGCTTCAGAGCTTTCGGTACATGATATGTCACTGTCCCCATCACACCCGGTGTGAAGGGCTCCCACACACCGGGTGTGTCTGCCTCCTTCATCTTGATGATTATTTTTTTAAGTCGTCTCCCAAGTTCCCCAAAAACTTTATCGGTAATCCCAGTCCCCACTTTGGCCAGCGTCACAATATCTTCACCGGATTTAACTCCCACCAAAAAAGCCCCCAGAGCAAAATCGCTCCTTTTCCCCTTCCCCAAGTCGTATCCCATGATCACCGCGTCGATCGTATCAGACAGTTTCGCCCGCGAGTCCTCCGCCTCCTTAAATTTGACCCAGTTAAAGCCCGTCCTCCCCGGCATATACTGTCCGTCAATTTGTTTGACCAGTGCCCCTTCCAGCCCCTCTGCCAGCTGCTGCTTGTGATACTCCCGCAGTACATCTGGGCTATCAGTTTCTATATATGGATCCACCACCAATACGTCCCCTAGTTCCGATCCTGTACTCATGGTTCCGAACTTTCTGACCCCGAGTTCGGAACCTTTGTGGTTCTGTATCACCTCCCGCAATATTTTTCGCCTCTCCTGGAGAGGCAAATGGATCAGACTCTGCCCGTCCAGGTACATGATGTCAAACACAAAAAATCGTAAGGGAACCGAGCTGGCCGTCTCCGCCACCCCGTGTTTGCGTTTGCGGGTGATGGTCAGCTGGAATGGTACCAGCTTGAGCGTTTTGGGGTCATACCCCACTGCCTCAGAGTCCAATATCACCTCGTCAGCTTTGATTTGCTCAGCAATCGATTGTAGCTCAGGAAACATCGCCGAGCTCTCGTCCAGATTACGGGTAAACGTCCGCACCCAAAACTTTGGTTTTTCACTCTCTTCCCCAAATAGCCCTGTTTGATTATTAGAATTTAGAATTTGTTTGGAATTTGGTGCTTGGTTATTGGTTATTCGTCGACTAAAATGTATCTGTACCCTGGTCCCGTCCATTTTAGGCTCTACTATCACCCTCCCCATCTTCTCAATCATTTCTTTGGCAGTTTTGAGCCGCTGGGCGAGGGCTGGCACAATTGGCGTCCCCATCACCACCTCGGTAGCTTGCGCGGCCTCAGTAACCCCTTTTTCTTTCACCATCCTCGCCAGTACCCCGGAGTCCGGCCTCACTTGATAAGCACGCTCCAGCATCTCGCTATATTCCTTGGTTCCATTTTTGGTATAGCTGAGTCCATCAATAATCGTTTTATCGCTAAATCCCAGCCGCAGCTTTCCCGCGACCATTCGTACAATATATCGTGCACTGGTGGCATCCATTTCCTTGATCAACTTGGCCAGCCCCGCCACTTTGCGCTCCTGGCTCCCCGCCCCGCTATCTTTGGCGATTTTCTCCAGCTCCATATAGATCCGTTGAACAGTTTGGTCATTGATCTCCAGTTCCGATCCTTGCGCGATTTTAGGCGAGTGATCGGAACTTTGCGATTTCATTTTTACCACCAGCTCCCCTAAATCCCCTATTTTCTGATACTCTTCACCCGTTGCACCCATTGCTCTCAGGATCATCTTTTCCGCCATATTAAACTCCAGCCGATCAAACTGCGGACGCAACCCACCCAAGGCCAGGTATACGAGTTTGTCCGTTTCCTCTGTGGTCGCCGCCGCCAGGATTTCCGCCAAAATCACCGTCTTTTCATTACGCAACGTCGTCTTATCTATCTGGTCAAAATACTCTGCCAATCTACTAAACAACATATGTAGATATTGTACCTCAGAAAAGAAGGGTCAAATATTGTCGATAGCGCATAGTGAGGCGCGTGGATCGAGTTGCAAAATTTACGCAGGCCGTGCTAGGCCGAGTTAGAGGTCGCTCCGCTACCAAGCGGAGATAGACCGTTTTTGCGTT
>CAYGFS010000022.1:0-14586 GCA_964349305.1 uncultured Pseudomonadales bacterium | reverse complement strand
CCAATATAGCGTAAATTCGTCCGAAGCTGTAATGGACCTTGCGGCTCAAAGAGGAATGCTCTCAGGTTGCTGGTCAAATATATTAGATTGGCATAGCAAAGCATCAACGACTGCAGGGGATTATAATCGTATCAAGGGTCTTACAAATCAGTTGATTTTCCCACTTCTTGATAACTTTAATGGTGGCAAAAAAGTTGCAACAATCTTGATCAATCGTAAGAATGCTGCCCCCGTTGTTGTAACCAGAGAGTTGACAGATGTTCCTAAAGAAGAGCAGGTAGAAGTCAATATGAGTGATGTTGTAGGAACCTTTAGGATGATGTGTGAGAAAGTTGGTATCGACGTTGAAAATTTTATACCCCCTCAAAATCCAGTTGCTCAATATATGGTTAAGTAATATTTACTGTTTCCCATTGCAGATTAAGTCACACAGTCACACCCCGGGTGTGTCAGCCTTGTAGTTTAATCATTCCCAATATCACGTACCCGGTATGTGATTAGTTATTTTACCTCTAGGGTTGACAAAACACATACCAAAACAATATAATTATATGCATATGAGTCGCACAGTTGTTCAAATCCCACTTACCACCGATCTCCGTGACCAGGCGTATGAGATGGCCATTAGTCAGGGGTTCTCTAGTTTGCAAGAAGCCATGCGGGTTATCCTGCACAAATTTGTCAAAGGGACCCTGAGTGTAGGCGTTTATACTGAGCCCGCTCCGATCAAACTATCCGCGGCAGCCATCAAAAGGTACGATCAAATGACAAAAGATTTCCAAAGTGGTAAAAATATCTCTACTTCAAGAAACATAGAAGAACTGATGGAAGAACTAAATCATGGAGATAACCAAGCACAAAAAGTTCATAAAAAACTATCGCACAAGAATCAGACCAAGTCCAAAGTTAATAAAGAAGTTCACACAAAGATTGGCACTATTTCTATCTAACCCCAGTGATGAATCTCTCCACGATCATGCCTTGACCGGGTCACTATACAACTACCGAGCTATTTCGATCACTGGCGACATTCGCCTCATTTATTATCACATAAGTGATGACATGGTTTGCCTCTACGACGTCGGCACACATAACCAGGTTTATTAAATTACTCCTGCGAAAGGATTGCAGATTATTCTCTGATCAGGTACAATATCCACCATGCTAAAGACCGACAACAAAACCTCTATTATTAAAAAATTTGCAACTACGAAAGGAGACACTGGTTCTCCCGAGGTACAGATTGCCCTCTTGACTGAGCGCATCAAGGAGCTCACCGAGCACTTGAAGCTTCACAAAAAGGACAATCACTCTCGTCGTGGACTCCTCAAAATGGTGTCCAAGCGCCGCCGTCTCCTCAACTACCTCCGCGGTAGTGTGGAAGATAGATATCAGGCGGTCATCAAGAGTCTCGGCCTCTCGAAGTAACCAGTTAAAATTCTCATGAAAGTAATCAAAGTTTCCACAAAAGTGGGCGGTTCTGATCTCATATTAGAGTACGGGAAATTTTCCGAGCAAGCCAACGCGGCTATCCTCGTTACCTACGGTGAAACAGTCGTGCACGTCACCACGGTGATGGGTAAATCCGATACCGTACTCAGTTATTTCCCCCTCTCCGTTGATTTCGCCGAAAAGCTCTACGCTGGCGGTAAAATCAAGGGTTCCCGCTGGGTCAAGCGCGATGGCAGACCATCTGACGAAGCCGTCCTCAAAGGCCGCATCATCGACCGCTCCATCCGTCCCTTATTCCCCAAAGCCGTCAAACGCGACGTCCAAGTGATCGCCACTGTCCTCTCTGCCGACGGCGAGAACGACGCCGATATGCCAGGACTCGTGGCGACCTCAGCCGCACTGACTGTGTCCGACATCCCCTGGGAAGGCCCCATTGCCGGTGTTCGCGTCGGTATGATTGATGGTCAATATGTCGCCAACCCCACCTATGAGCAGCGCAAAGCCTCCAAGCTCGATCTCGTCGTGACGGGCTCAGCCGAAGCCATTGTTATGGTCGAAGCCGGTGCCAATGAAGTGACGGAAGAAGAGACCTTAAAAGCTATGCAGTTTGCCCACGAAGAAATCAAAAAAATCGTGGCAGTCATCGAGGGTCTCCAAAAACAGATTGGTAAAGTCAAACAAGTTTTTGAAGAAGTCATTACCATCCCCGTCGAACTCCGCGAAGCCATCGCCGGTAAAATCCGTGCTGGCATCGCCAAAAAACTCGGCAAGCAGGGCAGTGAAGATGGACTGGTCGAAGAGTTCTTGGCACCACTAAAAATAGAGTACGCCGAGCAGCTCGATGGCAAGCAGCTCTATGAGATTGTGCACGATATTCTCGCCGAAGAAACCCGCAAAACGACAATAGAAAAAGAACTTCGCATCGATGGTCGTAAATTGACAGAGATCCGCGAGCTCACCGCCGAGGTAGACATCCTCCCTAGACCCCACGGCTCCGCCATGTTCAAACGTGGTCAGACCCAGGTCCTCTCAATCGCGACCTTAGGAGCACCTTCACTTGGTCAGATTTTGGAAACCATGGAGTTTGAGACTGTCAAACACTATATCCATCACTACACCATGCCGCCTTATGCATCTGGCGAAACCGGCCGCTTTGGCGCCCCGGGTCGTCGCGAAATCGGGCACGGTGCCCTCGCCGAGCGAGCCTTACTTCCCATGCTCCCCGCCGAGATCGATTTCCCCTATACCATCCAAGTGGTCTCCGAGGTTATGAGTAGCAATGGTAGTACCTCGCAGGCTTCGGTCTGTGGTTCCACTATGGCGCTGATGGCCGCGGGTGTTCCACTCAAGAAACCAGTGGCTGGTATCGCCATGGGGCTCATGTTCGATGGTAAAAAAGCCGTCGTGCTGACTGACATTGCCGGTATCGAAGATCACGTGGGCGATATGGACTTTAAAGTGGCCGGTACCAAGGATGGTATCACTGCCCTCCAGATGGACATCAAAGTCAAAGGAATCTCTTTTGAGGTCCTCGAAAAAGCTCTGGCGCAAGCCAAAGTCGCGCGCCTGGAGATCATGGAAGTCATGCTCAAGGCTATCCCCGAACCACGCAAAGAGATGTCTAAATACGCCCCCAAGATCGTCCAGTTCGAGATTCCCACCGACAAAATCGGTGAAGTGATCGGACCAGGCGGCAAGAACATCAAGCTCATCATGAGTGAGACGGGTGTGCAGGTCGACATCGATGATTCCACTGGCGTCGGCAAAGTGACTGTCTCCGGGATCGATCCTGTGGGCATGGACAAAGCCGTCACTTGGATCAAAGGTATGACGCACGTCGCCGAAGTAGGGGAAGAGTACGACGGTAAAGTCACTCGTGTCGAAGGATACGGTGCTTTTGTCGAGTTCTTACCTGGCAAGCAAGGTCTTGTCCACGTCTCTCGCATGTCCAAGGATTATGTCCAGGATGCCGCTAGTGTCGTCAAAGAGGGTGATATCGTCCACGTCTACGTCAAAGGTGTTGACGATATGGGCCGCACGGATCTCTCTATGGTCCCACTTGATGAACTCAAACCCGAAGCTCCCCGCGAGCGCTCTGGTGGCTTTGGTGGCGGATCACGCGGTGGATCCTTCGGCGATCGCGGTGGCCGCAGTGGCGACCGTGGTGGTTTCCGTCCCCGTCGTTAACCTGCTCCCCAAAGGGAGACTCCTCAACAGGAGACCCGAGCAACGCTCGAGTCGGGACAGCGAAGCTGGGAGGTGTCTCCCTATTGGAATTGCTATACAATAGTTGCAATGAAACTCAAGTTCTTTCTCGTTAGTATTCTCGCTCTCCTTTCCCTTGTCGCTTATCAAAAATACTCTGAGTACTCCGCCCTCAAATCCATCGATTCATATAAAGCTTGTATGCATGATGATGGTAGTAAAATTATAGATACTCCCTCAAGAATCTGTGTGACAAAAATTGGAATACAATTTCCTCAACTTTACCCTTCACCGTCTCCGTACATAATTTCTACAGAAAGCTGGAAGACTTACTCAAATAGGAATTGGCAAATTTCTTTTAAATACCCCGATGGATGGAGAGTTGTCGAATCTTCGCAAGTTATTAAAATTTACCCCACTGGTTATTCAGATGGGACTTTTTTTACACTGACACAAACTCACAACAGCTTTTCAAATATTTTAAATACAGAATCAACAAAGCTGGCTTGCAGATTAGATGGGGGTCCAATAAATCATTCTTTTGGTGAAGATAAAAACGTCAATATTGATAGTGCTTTTAATCACTGCGATAAGACCATCGGATTCTACTATCTTTATGGCAAAACTAGCAACATGCTTATTCAGCATGGATTCGATGATTCAGGTGCAGGCAATAGTGTGGGGGCTGTCCTATCTACCTTCAAATTTACAGACTAATCCAATCTCGTATATACTAGTGCCATGGAACCAGAAACACTAACCGCGCCAGTTGCCATCCCGGAACCAACTCCTCCTACACCACCACCTACATTCTCACCAAAAAAACCTCCTAAGTTGCTCTACATTTTTGGCGGATTAGCGGTCATTCTATTCTCCATCGCCATCGCCATCGTCTTCTTTGGCAAAAACGGCAATGGTGGTACGAGCAACGGCACTGGCTCATCATCTTCTACTCAAGTCCAGGACACCACCTCGTGGCCCAAATACAGCAATGTCAAAAACTTTTACGAGCTCGCGATTCCTCCCAAATGGGTGGCTATCAAACGCTCTCCCCTCGAGCAAGATTCGGTTCTATTCAATGCCGAGGATACTGCCACCCTCGAGATCACAGCCGCCAAAGCCATGCCCGCGCTCGATGAGTATTTAGGTATTCAGGATGACCTGAACAAAGCTCTCATCAAATCCAACAAATCTACCCAAGTTAAAGTCGGTGCTTACGAGGGCTACGAGCGAGCCGAATCTTGGCCCACACTCGGTCTTCAAGTAGTCACCACCTATACCAAAATCTCAGACATGCTCTATATCTTTACTTTGATCCCCGCGGGCGACAAAAGTGCCATCACCAACGAAGCCCTTTTGCGCGACTACCGCAGCGCTCTCTCCAGTTTCCGCCTCACCGACACGACGCAGCTGGGCCTCGATCTCAAAACCTACACTAGTCAAAAAGTCGAGGGGTTATCCTTCCCCGCTTTTTCACTCAAATATCCCCAGACCTGGGTCGCCAGCGAGCAGTACGTAGGTAAAGATTTGATCGTCTCCGTCTATCGCAACAACTACGAAATCAAAATTACCCAGGCACCAGTTGGCGGAGCAGTTTGTCTTTTCAAAGACAGTCCCGACTTTCAGGGATCATCCGGCGATCTCCGCAGCAAGGACTTTACCGAGTTTAGTACCGCAGATGGTGTGATTATGCGCCGCTACTTCAACAAAAATGAAGGCGACAAATCCACCATGTTCTTCTGTCGCAAAGAAAAAGACACCCCTTATTTCTCTACCCCCACTGACATTGGCGGTATTGCCTATTACGTCCCCGCCAAATTCGACAATGATATCCTCAGGGAAATGGATGAAATTGTGAAATCGATCATGCCCGCCACAGCCAGTCCTAGTGCAGCTACTCCATGAAAAAATTACGTTTTGTCTCTATCCCACTTGTCGCCGCTTTAGTTGTCCTCATCAGCAGTCTTCTTACCTATCGCGTTTTCTCTGCCTACCAAGCGCCATCATCGACTGAAGATCCCAATCCTACCTATACACTCAAGCTTCCAGACCAAGAGTACACCATTTCCACTCGTGATCTTGACACTCTCGAATCAGACTTAATTATCCCTAGTTTGGGGGATATTGTTCCAAAAATCACCTACGATAGCGATCAGGGGATCATTAAATCTGTCGACTCACCCCTTGACTACGTCATTTCACTAGACAATATTCGCGCCGAAGCAGAACTAGCCAAACAATCTGGCACATTTACTTTTAACCCTACCTATGTCACTCAGGAAAGGTATACCAACAGTCTTGCCAGTTATAATTTACAACTTAATAAAATTTATCGTACCCCCCTAAACATTAGTCTCAAAGATGGGTCAGAGCTGGCAACTTTGCCCCTTGATACAAAAACTCTCCGTGCAATTCTCCTCCCAAATTCGCTGGAGCCAAATGTACCACCAGATATCAATAAAGATTTTCTCGTTGGCTATGTCTTGCAGCGCCTGACTCCCAAGCAAAAGAAATATTTTAGTGGCGAGGCAGTCTATCAAAACACCAAGCTGGCAATCAACGCGCGCTTTATGGGTGATGCTACTCCAGCCGTACTCGGAGTTGACGATGGCCCCAGCTCCGATGGCAAGCTATCTGCCCGCTACCTCGAAATCGATCTTTCCCAACAAAAAATGTATTTTTTCATCGATCACGCGCTTTATAAAGAGTATCGTGTTTCCACTGGATTCGAGTATCCCACGCCGGTTGGCGAGTTTCACATTTTAAACAAAGCCCCCAAAGCTTTCTCCGAGATCTACAATGTCTGGATGCCGTACTGGATGGGCTTTAAATACGCTAGAGACGTCGGCGCATATCTGGGTCTCCATGAAATCGCCTATGCGGTCGACGCCAAAGGGAAACCAGTTTATCGCCATGGCTACTACATCGGAGACATGATGACCGGCGGCTGCATTGCCATGGAGCCCAAAGACTCGCGTGAGATCTACAACCTGTCCGAGGTCGGCATGCTTGTGCGCGTAGTTAAGTAAACGTGCTACCATAAACTATGTCAGAAAATATTATTTCCTCCGTTCCCTCAGGGTCAGACCTTGAAGGAAGTGCCCAGCCCGCAGACTCTACGGCGGGAAGGTCTGACCCTACAGGTGTGCCCGTGGTTATTCCAGTCCCCAAAAAATCTCCAGTTCTCCTCTTTATTGCCCTCGTTCTCCTCTCCCTCGTTTCCGTCCTCGCCATCTATCTATTTTTGCAGGTTAGAACATTGTCTCTAGAGCAAACGTCCCCTTCACCCACTCCCACCCCCGTCGCCTCCGCCGACCCCACGGCGACCTGGGAAACATATTTTGATTCAAAATATCAATTCAGTTTTAAATATCCAAACAAATACAATATTAATCGTTCCGATAGAGTTGAGGGTGATGGAGTTAATTATTACTTTGAGCCTGACAATAAATTAATAATTATCGTTGAAGAGAGTTTTAAGAAAAATCAAGTTCTTGATTCTAAAGAAAATGGAACTAACACTTTAGGAGAGAACACATGGACTTTTATTCACAAAAATAAATCATTGCTTGAAAAAGGAGCCAATGACTCTAGTTATGCTCTTCAGCTAGCTATTGATGACATCTTAGTATCATTTATTCAGCCAAATGATCCCATGTTAACGGACGATGGATTCAACATCCTCTCTACCTTCAAATTTACCGACTAGGTGCCTGCCACAGCGTAGCCAAAGGCGTAGTGGGGTGTTACCATAGACCCATGACCGATACTGCCGCCCCTACCACTTTTACCGCCGAACTCGTCAAACTAAAAGCCTTAATCGATGGCACTCAGCTGCCCGAAGATCTCAAAATCAAGGCCGACGAAATGTTGGCACGGCTCACCCGCATGGTCGACACCGGCGTCTACTCCGCCGAGTACGACCGCTCCGCCCACTACATCCAGTGGATCACCAGTCTCCCTTGGGGTACCTACACGACCGACAAGCTGGATATTGTGGCTGCCCAGGCAGACATGAACGCCACCCATCACGGCATGACCGAACCCAAAGATCGCATCTTGGAATATCTCTCTACCATCAAGCTGCGCATGGAACAGGGTGGAGAAAAAATCGTCAAAGCCCCCGCTATTTTCCTGGTAGGCCTAGTGGGTACTGGTAAAACCACTTTTGCCTACAGTTTGGCAAATACGATGGGTCGCAAGTTTGCCCGCATCCCCTTTGGTGGACTAGGGAGTGCTCGCGATCTGCGGGGTAAGTCTAGACTATTCGCCGAGGCCGAGCCGGGCGCTATCGTCAAAGCTATTCGCGACGCCGGGTCGTGGAATCCCATTATTCTACTAGATGAAATTGACCGCGTCGGTGCCGAGGAGCGCGCCGATATCATGGGTGTACTCGTCGAAATCCTTGATCCTACCCAAAACAATCGTTTCCTCGACCACTACCTCGATTACCCGATCGATTTGTCGCAGGTCTTGTTCGTGGCCACCGCCAACAATACGACCAATGTGGCGACCGCCGTGCTCGATCGTCTTGAGCTCATCCAGATGCCCAGTTACAGCGACGAAGAAAAGATCTACATCTCCCGCGAATTTCTCCTCCCCAAAGCCATCAAAGAAGCGGGGCTCTTACCCAATCAAATCGCTATCGATCCAGCAGTCTGGCCCGTCGTCGCTCGCCCACTCGGATATGATGCTGGTATCCGCACTCTCCAGCGCACCATCGCTGCCCTCACTCGCCGGGTAGCGCGCGAGATCGTCGAAGGCAAGACTAAGCAAGTGGTCGTAAACATGGACAACTACAAACAATACATGAAGGCATATTAACAACAACTTGACATTATCTTGTACATATGTACAATTGTGCGTATGAATACACAAAAACAATGGATAACTACCAACATGCGCTTTCCCGTAGATCTTTATATGGCGCTCAAACTTGAGGCATTAAACAAGCGAGTCAGTGTAACTTCACTCATCCACTCTAAACTTCGTAAGAAGCATGCAGTTATCAAACAACCCAATATCGTAAAAATCATGGCTAATCTTACCAAGCTTGCTCGTGAAACATCACGACAAAATCCTGGTATTAGTTTTAGCGAGAAACTCATAGAGATGAGATACGAGCAATGATAGTCGTTGATGCATCCGTTGCATTCAAGTGGTTTAAAAGTGACAATGAGGACTTTCATCAAGAATCTTTACAATTATTAAAACAACATTTGATTGGCACAAATAAAGTACTTGTTCCTCAGTTTATCTTTTTAGAATTATCAAATGCCCTGGGAACGAAGACTCTAACAAGTATAGATCTAGCCAAGAAGCACATTCAAAATTTGTACAGCTTTGATCTAGACAAATATCAGCCTGACCAAAAAGACATAATCAACTCACTCACGTTAGCGAAAAAACACAAAACCAGCGTTTACGACATGCTCTATGCTGTTATCGCCAGACGCAATAAATGCAAACTAGTCACCGCTGACCGCAAGTTTGTAGAAAAAACAAAGTTTTCTCACGTCATGCATATCAGCGAGTATAAATAGTGTTACACTAGATCTAGCATGAATCCAAACCCAACTAAACAAATCAAAATCATCCCCCTTGGTGGCACACCCAACGTCCACGACAACATGTACGTCTACGAGTCCGACAATGATATCTTCATTGTCGACTGCGGCATGGGCTTCCCCGACGAGGGCGTCTCCGGCGTCGACCTCACCATCCCCGACATTTCTTATCTCAAAGACAAGCAAAGCAAAATCCGCGGTTTTGTGGTGACCCACGGTCACGAAGATCACATCGGCGGCTTCCCCTACATCATCCCCCAGCTCAAAGAGGGGATCCCCATCTACGCCTCTAAACTGACCGCCGGATTTATCAAAGAAAAATTTCGCGAGTTTCACATCGATCCTCGCATTCTAAATGTAGTCAAAGACCGTCAACCCATTAGCCTTGGCGATTTCGAAATTAAAATGATCCCCGTCACCCACTCGGTCCCCGACACTAAACACTTAATTATCAAGACTCCGCTCGGCAATATCTATCACGGCTCCGACTTCAAATTTGACTGGACTCCTGTAGGTCAAGAACTCCCCGATATCCAGTCGATGACTAGAGCCGGAGCCGAAGGCGTGGTCCTCATGCTGTCCGACTGTTTGCGCTCCGAAAAAGATGGTTACTCCCTCTCCGAAGCCATCGTCGAGGACTCTTTCGAGCGCGAATTCCGCGGCGAGTCCAACCGCCTTGTCGTCACCACCATGTCCAGCAATATCAGTCGTATCCAACAAGCTCTCTGGGTAGCCAAACGCAATAACCGCAAGGTCGCTTTCGTTGGGTTCTCGGTCGAGCGCAACGTCAAAGTAGCCACCGAACTCGGATTTTTGACCATTCCTCCTCGCCTTGTGGTGGACAAACGCAAAATATCTACACTTCCAAAAGACGAGCAATGTTTAATTATCGCGGGCTCGCAAGGACAAATGGGTTCGTCGCTCGAACGCATCGCCACCGGCGACCACCAAACTGTCAAGCTCGATCAGGGTGACAAAGTGATCTTCTCCGCTGATCCGATCCCCGGCAACGAAAGTAATGTCTATCGCCTGATCGATCTCCTTTCTCGCCACGGCATCAACGTCTCCTACTCAGACATCTCCTCCGATCTCCACGTCTCCGGCCACGCGAGTTCTATGGAGCTCATGATGCTCATGGCCATGATCAAACCCAAGTTTGTCATGCCCACGGGTGGCACCCACCGCCACAATATCCAGTACGGCAAACTCGCCGGAGAAATGGGTATCCCAGCTGACCGCGTGCTCATGCCTGAAAACCAGGCGATCGTGATCGAACCGGGTGGCAATGTCCACTTTGGCGAGACCATCGACCTGAAAAATGTCTATGTTGAGTCAGGTATTATTACCCAGGCCGACGAACACATCATGGACCGCAAAATGATGTTCCAGGAGGGTGTCGTGGTCGTGGTCTTGAGCAAGTCCAAGGCCACTGCGAGATTGGATCTCGACATCATCCCCAAGGGGATTACGACCGCCATTGATCCCAAAATCATGCAGCTCATCAAGGAACAATTTGCGTCAGGGATGGGGAGGGAAGACATTACCAGAGATAGGTTGTATAGTAAGGATAGGATCTCCAAGGAGATGAGTCGATTGTTTATTGAGCATATCGGCAAAAATCCCGTGGTGATCCCCATTATAATTGAGGATTAGCGGGGGAATATGTCCAAACGTCGTGGTCGGAGAAAAAATCCGTTCAAGCTCAAGCTCAAAAAAGACATTGTCTATAGCATTGTCTCGGTGTTATTTGGCGCCCTCGCCCTCATTGCCCTAGTCTCCTTCACCCGCCAAGGAGTTTTGCTTAATACTGTCTTCTCCGTCATGCATACTGCTTTTGGCTGGACCATGCTCGTCGTCCCCTTCCTTTTCCTCTGTATTTCTCTCATGATGACTAGTCTCAAATGGGCGCTCGCTTCACCTTCCTTACTCTTGGGTGGGACTCTCGTTTTCACTGGACTTCTCGGTCTCTCCCAAGCAGGCACTCTCGGAGAAACCATTTTCGGCGCCATCGCCATTTTTGTCACCACCGCCGGGGCATATATCATTTATTTTTCCGTCATGCTGATCGGCATCATGGTACTCACCAATACCCCGCTCGAAGATTTTCTCCTTTGGATTGCCGGTGGCTTTACTGCCATCAAAGACGCCTTTGCCAGTAAAAACAAAGATGGAGCAAAGTCCAATATTCCCAAAATCTTTAGCGGTGACAACCTAAAAACCAAAATCAATATTCCCGACTCCTCGGACGTCAAAGAAGAGGTCTCAACGTCAGCTCCCAAGCCACTGCTCAAGCGCGAGGTAGCGCCCGATTTTGAATCGCAAATTAATTCCGCCCATAGTGCCGATGGCACCACTAAAATTTGGAAATACCCACCCCTTTCACTCTTGTCTAAAGAAAAGGGGAGCAAAGCCGACCGCGGCGATATCAAAGAAAATGCCTCTATAATCGAATCCACCCTTGATTCCTTTGGGATCCGCGCTAAAGTCGCCGAGGTCAACGGCGGTCCAGCCATCACCCAGTACGCCATTAAAATCGCCGAAGGCACCAAACTCTCCAAAATCAAAGCTCTCCAAACAGACTTGGCTTTGGCTCTCGCCGCCCCCACTGGCCAGATCCGCATTGAAGCTCCCATCCCCGGGCGCAACTTGGTAGGCATCGAGATCCCCAATCGCAGTCCCGAGTATGTGACGCTTTACGAAATCATGAACCATCCCGACATGAAAAAAGAAAAGTCGCGTCTCGCCGTCGGTCTCGGCCTTGGAGTATCTGGTGCTCCCGCTATGGCGGATATCAAAAAAATGCCCCACGTCCTGGTGGCTGGCTCGACCGGCTCCGGTAAATCTGTCTGTATCAACACGATCATCACCACGCTGCTTTTCCGCAACTCTCCCCAGGAGCTCCGCTTTATTATGGTGGATCCCAAGCGGGTCGAGCTCACGGGCTACAACGGCATCCCCCACCTCTTGACTCCCGTTATTACCGACACCGAGCGCGTCATTTCTGCCCTCCAGTGGGCCACCAAAGAAATGGACCGTCGCTACAAAATGTTTGCCGAGGTCGGGGCCCGCAATATCGAAGACTACAACGAGCAGTCCGGATTTACGGCTATGGAATACATTGTTATAGTCATCGACGAGCTGGCCGATATCATGCTGACCGCCCCGTCCAAGGTGGAGGATTTAATCGTCCGCTTGGCTCAAATGGCCCGTGCCACCGGTATCCACCTCGTGATCGCCACCCAGCGTCCCTCCGTCAACGTGATTACTGGGCTGATCAAAGCCAATATCCCCACCCGCATTGCCTTCAACGTGGCTTCCATGATCGATTCGCGTGTCATTATCGACAGTCCGGGAGCCGAGAAGCTACTCGGTAAAGGTGATATGCTCTTTGTCCCACCCGATCGTCCGCTCCCTACCCGTATCCAGGGTACCTATGTCACCAATAGCGAGATCAAGAACCTGATCGATTTCCTCAAAGCCAGCGGCGAAGAAGCTGTCGAATACAAAGCCGAAGTCACCGAAAAATATCTGGGAGAAGAGGGTGGGGAGGAGAGTAGTGAGCGCGACCCGCTCTTTGACGAAGCCGCCACCGTTGTGATCGCCGCTGGCAAGGCCTCTACCAGCTATCTCCAGCGCAAAATGTCCCTGGGTTACAACAAAGCTGCCAGGATTATGGATCAGCTCGAACACGCGGGAGTCATCGGTCCAGCCGAGGGAGTCAAGCCACGCTCTATTTTGATCGCCAATCTAGAAGAACTTAAAGCCCGCGAGGCAGAATGAAACCAAGAGGACTCTCCTTAAAAGGAATTCCTGGCGCGCTTCCGTGAAGGGCTCACCGGTAGGTGAAAGGAGAGTCCTCAAAGGATTGATATGAAAACAGCAGGAGATTTATTAAAGGAAAAGCGGTTGTTAAAGGAATTAAGCCTAGACGACATCGCGAAAAAAACGAAAATCAAAGTCGAATATTTAGAAGCTATCGAAAAATCCGATTTTACCGCCCTCCCGTCCTCCACCTTTGCCAAAGGTTTCCTCCGCAACTACGCCAGTTTTTTGTATTTAAACCCCGACACGATCGTGGCCATGTTCCGTCGGGATTTTACGCAAAATGAAAAAGGCGAGATTATCCCGCGCGGACTCGTCGCGCCAGTTAGCTCCCAGCCCAAGTTCTTTTCCGTCAACAGCATTCTCGTCTCCATTGCGGTTCTAGTATTTCTGGGTTTTCTCGGATTCCAGCTGCTCTCCTGGTGGAGTTTGCCCTCGCTCAAACTAATCCAGCCTGAGAGTGGTGATACCTACGGCGAAAAAGTTACTTTCAAAGGCACAACTACGCGAGATGCCACGGTCAAAGTGGATGGACAGCAAGTCATCGTCGATCAAAATGGCCAGTTTACCCTCGACATGATTTTCCCAGCCGGCACCCACACCATTATTATCGAGAGCACCAATCGTCAGGGTAAATCGCGCCTCCTCGAGCGCACTTTCACCGTTAGCAAGTAGCTTGTCCTTACAGGGTCTGACCTTGAAGGACGAGCCCAACCCGCAGACTCAAAGGCGGGAAGGTCAGACCCTATGGGCACTCAATTGTTGTAACCAGGACAGACCTTACGGGTTGTGCTACTATAGATTCATATGGACCTGCCCCAAATCATTTTACTTATCGTCATCGTTATTGTGTCGATCATCCTGATCATCATTGGCATCCAGATTATTGGTCTCCTCAAAGACGCCAAAGAGACTCTACGAAAAACCGACATGATCCTAGAAGACGTCGGCTTCCTTTCTCGGAGTCTGACCCGCGGTTCTTCTACTATTTCCCATCTTTTTAATAGCCTCGAGTCCGGGCTCCAGCTCGTCGGTATGGTTACCAAACTCGTCGCCCCAAAGTCCAAGAAATAACTGGAAAACTAAAAAATATGACTGACAACCAACACGATTCATCCGGTTTTACCGCTGGTCTACTCCTCGGCCTTGTGACCGGTGCGGCTAGTGCCCACTTCCTCATGAACACGGACAAGGGGAGAGAGCTGCTCTCCAAACTCAAAGAAAACGCCGGCGATGCGATCAAAGAGTTGGGTGACAATCCCGCCCTCGCCGACAAAATTGCTGATCTGCAAAAGACCATGGATGCTGCTCGCGCCACTATCAACAATGCGGCCGAAAAAGTCGCCGAAGCTACCGAGTCGCCCAAAACTCCCCCCAGAAAGAATTTTTTCCAGAAGATGGGCGCCTCTCTCGGCAAGTAAAATAATATCTTTGCTACAATCATCCAATGAATCAGTCTCAAATTATTTCGGCTGTTGCTGAGTCCGTTAAGCAAAAATTTGACGGTGAGAGTTCCGGTCATGACTGGTGGCACATTTAT
>CAYGFS010000021.1:0-14993 GCA_964349305.1 uncultured Pseudomonadales bacterium | reverse complement strand
TTGTCGGGGTGCTCGGTACTGCCCCGAGGCCCTACGACCCCCAGCCGCAGATACTACTATTATACGACACCCCGTCTTATAACAAAGTTATTTTATCACGAAAATTAAGCTAAGCGTGAGGCGACGTCGTCCCAGTTGATGAGAGACCAGAAAGCGTCGACGTATTTGCCGCGATCGTTCATATAGTCTAGGTAGTAGGCGTGCTCCCAAACGTCCAGCAGTAGAAGTGGTTTGGTTTCGGCAATAAACATGAGGTTTTGGTTTTGGAGCTGGATCACGTGGAGATCATCTCCGTCCTGGACGAGTGCGGCCCAGCCGGATCCCTCGACACCCTTGGCGGCACCGGCAAACTCGGCCTGGAATAACTCAAAACTGCCAAACTGCTCTTCGATTTTGGCAAGCAGTGCACCAGAGGGAGCATTGTCTTTTTTGGTTTTGCGCATATTGGACCAGAAGATGCTGTGGAGCTTGTGACCATTCATATGGAAGGACAGGTCGCGCATGGTGGCTTTGTAATCGATCTCCATGCCCTCGCCGGCACGAGCTTTTTCCAGTTTGTCCATAGCCGCATTGGCACCAGTGACATAAGCCAAGTGGTGGCGGGTGTGGTGGAGTTCCATGATTTTCTTGGAAATGACCGGTTCGAGGGCGTCGTAGGCGTAGGGGAGATTGGGGAGTTCGATTCGTTTGTGTTTTATGGTGGTCATAAGATTGCCTCCTATCAAACTCATACTAATGCAACTGGCATTATAACATACTCTGGTATACTTGATGTATGTGGAGCGAGTCAAAGTGCATTGAGGTCGTCAAATCCAAGATCCCCAATTGTCCCGAAACCCTCGTAATGCTAGGGTCTGGTTGGAACCACGCCCTCACCCTCACCAAAGTGGAGTCCAGTGTCAGTTACAGTGATTTGTTTGGTGTCCAAACGAGCGTGCAGGGTCATATCGGCGAGGCCGTGGTGGGAGAGCTTGCGGGCCAGCGCGTCCTATTTATGTCTGGCAGATTTCATTTGTATGAGGGTTATACCGCCATGGAGGCGACGCTGCCGATCAGGATCTTGGCTCAGGCAGGTGTCAAACGAATGGTCGTGACCTCGGCATCGGGAGCGCTCAATCCAAAGTACCAAGTGGGGGATTTTGTGGTGCTGTCCGATCTCCTCACACTGTTTTTGCGCTCGACCCCGCTCGTGGGCCCGCAGTTCCTGGATATGTCCTCGATATTTGATCCCAAGTGGCAAGCCAGGGCAAAACTAGCGATTGAAGAGCTCGGACTCACCAACAGAGAAGGTGTCTATGCGTATGTGCGGGGCCCACACTTTGAGTCGCCGGCGGATAAACGAGCTTTGCTTAGCCTCGGAGCCGACTGCGTGGGGATGAGTACGGTACCCGAGGTACTCATGGCGCGGCAGCTGGGTCTGCAAGTCCTGGGACTCACACTGATTACCAATCTGGCTTTTGTAAAACATGACCACAAGGATGTCATGGCGGCGGCACAGCGGTCGAGCGAAGAGATGGCAGAAATTATCCAGCGCGTGATCTAGGGTGCTTGGCTCCTGAGCTTGTCCCAGTAAGATCCACGGCGGCAAAGCTGAGCGGCATCTCTCTGATCGGCGAGGAGAGCTTCGACCGCCCGCTCCATAAACAATCCATTTTGCGAGCCTTTGATCAACACGTGTGATTTGGGCGTGACGATTTGACGTAGATACGCAGTGAGACTAGCCATATCCGTAAAGTGATGGGCAGGGAATTTTTTCGCTTTTAAGACTGGATAGGTAAACTCGAGAGTAGCGTCGCCGAGCAAGATCGCCTCGTCGCTAGATTGCATAATCCAGTCGGCGAGATTTTTGTGAGCGAGTCGTGTGCTCTCGCCGAGCTCGCGCATGTCACCCAGCACGGCTATTTTTTTGCCCCGGCGCCCTAGTTTTTGGAGTAATTGCAATGACTCCTGCATGGCTCTCGGACTGGCGTTATAAGAAGAATCGATCATGGTGCTGCCTTTGATGCCGGGGAAGAGCCGCAGGCGTCCGGGCGGCGCGCGATAACTAGAGAGGAGGGGGATGCTTAGGCTGGGAGGGATACCAAGGCCTGAGGCGGCCGCGATGGCGGCGGCAAAGGTATATGAATAGTGGTCGGGGAAAATGTCTTTAATCTTTAGTTCGTAAGTGCTGCCTTGATATTTAAAGTGCCAATTGGGCAAGATTTGGACGTCAGCTTTGGGTGACTGGCCAAAGGTCAGGACTCGCGCCGTGACATCCTTCAGCTCCGAGGCAAACTCGCTCTGATCGAGATTGACGACCGCAATTTGTTTGGCCCTCAAACTTTTGACCAGCTGCATCTTTTCTTTGGCGATGAACTTGATTAGTTTACCGGTACGACGCAAGGGGTTGTGATCTTTGACTAAATGATCAAAAGCGGCGGCGTGGGTGAGTCCGGCGTTTAGGACGATGCCCACGTGGGGACGGATGAGGCGCAGGAGCGTGGCCATGTTTTTGGGGGCGTCGGGGCTATCGATGCCCAGCTCGACCACGTAGTAATCAAAATGCTCGGCGTAGGTAAGCAACTGGATCGGGGCGAGGATGACCAATCGCAGCCAGTCGAGCAGCGTGCGCGAGCGAGGAGCCAGACCCAAAATGTTGAGGGGGACGCCAATCTCCGAATTGGCGTGGACCGAGTGTTTGACCACTCCGCGCGAGTGGAGAATATGGACGAGCGCGAGGCGAGTCGAAGTTTTGCCGGCGCTGCCAGTGATCCCAATAATGGTGGCCGAGGGATTTTTCTGCAGTTGACGTACCGCAAAAAAGCGAAAATATGCAACAAGTAAATTGTAGATCAGAGTCTGCATAAATTATTCCCCGTTGAGCAGGCGGGCGAGCGTTTCAGCGGCCTCTGCGTCTTGATTGTCGGACTGGATACGAGATTCTTGGCTCGCGCTGAGCCACTCTTTCTTTTCCATAGTCCCAACTATCTCCTGCGCAAGGCTCAGACGGCGGCGCAAAATGGTGAGGAGCTGCGAGAGGTCTCCCTGGTTGACCCGCTCATCTCCCACGGCCCGCTCCCAGGAAGGAATGACCTCTAATAAATTGTCGCGTAGTCGGCGCCAACTACCAATATTATCCTCGCTGTAATCGGCCGGAACATAGCCGCCCAGATGACCGACAATTACCTGTGATGGGCAACCATTGACCTCTCGATTGACAGCCGAGATACCGAGGTCGCTATACTCGCTGTTTAAAACTTGCTTGGCAGTATTGGTATTGAATAATAAATTTTCGAGCAGTTCTTGGGCGGAAAAATGGCCGTAGCTGACAAACTCCCCCAAGATGATGTTGGAATAGCCCGCGCTACGGACGGCTTGCTGCATGCCATAACTGGTATTTGGATCCTGTAACAATTTTTCTCCTCGGAGGGTACTAGATTTGGCGAGGCCAGCACTGAGGGATAATTGGGCCACTCCTGCTGACTGGCGCTTGGCGTTGAGTAAGTTGACAAATTCGCGACTCGCAAGCGATGGTTCTCCCAGTAACTCAGCGTCTTTTGACGTATCGCGGTAGAGCGAAACGTAGATGGATTGCTGGGGGTAGGGCAAAACATACTCAATATCGGACTCGTCGATTAAGCCCAGCTCAAAGCGCGAATCGGACGAGACTTTGCGGTTGTCGCCGAGCACAAAATATTTGCCCGGACCGAGGCTGAGCTTGACGCAGTCCTGGAGACTATCGCCGCCATAAGTCGAGCGGGCGAGCGCAATGTAGGGCTCTTTGAGGAGCACCTCGTTGCGGTAGACAAAGCCGTCGCGGAGCTCGATGGTGTCGCCGGGAACACCGATGACCCGCTTGATAAAGCCGGCATCCGTGTTTTTGCCCTCCTCTGCCAAAATGGCGGCAGTCTGGGCATTTTGAAAAGCTACCATATCACCCTGTCCGACCCGGCGTAAGCCAAAGGTCTGACCAAAGAGCGTGACACCGCGAAATCGGCGATAGAGATGGGGAGTATTGCGGTATTCCTCGACGATTTTTTTACTTTCGTCCTCGGGCCCACCCTCACTGGTGGACCAGAAAAGCGAGGGGTACATGGAGCCAGTGCCTACGACCGGGACGGGTACCGGCTTGAGGCCGAGGATTTTGCTCATTTCGTTCCCTGCCATGCCCACAATGGGGACACCCACTGCGACCAGAATGATAAACGGCAAGGTGTGAAAGATGCGCTTGGCGAGACGAAAGATTAGGCGTGATTTTGACATAATTGGGTCACTTGGGGCAGGATGGTCTTGATAAAATCGCCGGATAATAGATGGTGGTTGGCGGGATCCAGCAGCTGGCGGCACGTGACGACTCCGGCGGATAAGAGCCGCATTTTGTCCCCGCTAGACATGCCGTCGACGATAGTGATGGGGTGGAGCCCTGTGTGCTCGATGAGATCCATAATCCCCTCACCCTGAGGGTATCCCCAGCTGGTGATTTTGATGTTTTGACACTCGCAGTATTTGATCGCGTCGGTGGAGAAGCGAGTGTTGGTGACGATCCACGGCCTGGTTTCGCCGCTCTGCCAATTACTTTTGAGATCTTCGTAGCGGGCTTTGATGTAGAGGGCGACCCGGACGTCGGTGCGCTGGGCAGGATTTTTGTGAAATTTGGCTTCAATAAAATACGTCACATTGTCTTTGACGGCAACCACGTCGACTTCGTGGGTGACACAACTGCCGGAGAGAGTCCGGTTGGTTTGGGTCTGATAGCCGATATCACCCAGCAGCATAGCGACATATTTTTCAAAAGGATAGCCAGAAGGACCGAGCTGAGCAAGCGCATCTTTGAGGTTGTATTTCATGGCTAGGTGAGGAGAGTCCGACTGACGCAAAAACTCTTTGATCATGGAGAAGATTTCGACCGTGGGGATGCCGTCATAAAGGCGGTCGCGGATGACCATCAGCATGTCGTTTTGTAGACTACTCGGTACACCCACACGGGTAGCAGAGATACGGATTTTTTCTTCGTTGTAGGGCTCTTTAGTCCCGTCTTTCTTAACAATCAAGGTTGGCATAAATCCTTTCTACCAAACGGCGGTAAAGATAGTTTGTAAGACGAAATAAAAGAAAAATAAAGTGGCGGTGATGAGCATGAGCTGCCTACCCAAACTAGGCTGGATAATGCGGGGCAAGCGCCGATTGAGGAGGAGGATCAGGGTGAAAGCAACCATCATGGCGGCAGCATTGAGGATGGCACCGAGGGTGAGGACCGCGCGAGGTTCAGAGACGCCAAAATAGAGGAAAACAGCACTAAAAGCTAGTTCTATCCAGAGCACAAGATAGAACATTTTGGAGGCGTTGACCTCTTCATTGGGTTTGTATTTGAGCAGCAAGATATTTTCAGCAATCACGCGTGAGGCTGATTCTAAAACACCAAGCTGAGTGGTAAAAAGCATCAGTGATCCCACGAGCACAAAAAGGGAGCCAAGGATTGGATGTGTAGCTAAGCCTATCATCTCGGCTTCTTTGAAAAAGAAACTGAGTCCGCCGCTTGAGCTCACGCCGTGGGCAGTGGCCATGGAGAGTGTGCCCAGCAGGAGGATAGTAAGGAGACCAATGCCCCAAAAGACGATGGCGTGCTCAGTACACACCAGCCGCCACCAGCGGCGCCAGCGGGAGAGGTTGGTGGCGGTGAGGGTGAAGAGATGGCCGTCGATCCGGTGGCTGCCGGTGCCAGCCAAGAGCGTTTTAATGCCGGTCCCGTATTTGCCCATCCCCATGCCTTTTTCTTTGATGTAATAACTTTGGGAGAGATTGAGATTGCCGCCGCCGCCGGAGTAGGCAAAAGCACCGAGGAAGGCTCCGATTGCGATACTTTCTGGGAGAAAGCGGTACCCCTCACCGATACCAACCAGTCCTGAGATGAGCGCGCTCCAGTCTGCTCCGCGCGCCATGTAAAGGGTGAGGATAGCGACAAAGGGCACTCCTATCGAAAGCAATGTGGTTTGAACGCGAGACATGGTTTTGTAGAGAGTTTTGCCGGAAGAAATAATAATACCTGTCAGCAAAATCAAAACTACAGCCGTAGATCTAATAGGCAGGACGGGGAAAACGTGATGGAGCATGGAGGATGCAGCAGTGACAAAGCCGGGGAGCGCCCAGGGTATGACGGTAGAAAATACAAACCAAGCCGGAATCAGTTTTCCCCACCGGCGCCAGCCCACAAAAACCGATTCGCCCCACGCCAGGGTGTAGCGCATAATCTCGGTATTAAGAAAGTATTGAAAAGTAATGCCCACGAGCCCTCCCCAAATGATCCCGAGACCATATTGGGAGACGAGATAAGGCCACATAATCAGCTCGCCACTACCGAGTGCGAGGCCAAGGAGGATAAAGGAGGGACCGATGCTTTGTTTGAGAGTAATGGGCTCAGGAAGCTGATCAGGTGTTTTTGCCATAGATAAAATATAGCATGAAACATGCAGTAGAATATCTGCATGGACGGCATACTACCAGTTTATAAACCAGTGGGGATCACCAGTTTTGACGTGATCCGAGCGTTCAAGCGGGGGGTGCACCCCGATTTTAAAGTAGGCCACGGCGGGACGCTAGATCCTTTCGCGGGGGGAGTACTCTTACTATTACTAGGTAAAGCGACTAAGCAAATGAATACTCTCTCGGAGCTACCCAAAACTTACAGAGCTGTAGCAGTGCTGGGAGCGAGTTCGGATACGCTAGATAGAACGGGAGCAATAGTCAAACAAATCATAAATCATAAATTCTCCAATTCTCAAATTGAGGATGTGGCAGAAAAATTTGTGGGAGAGATCGAACAAGTGATCCCCGATTATTCTGCGACCAAAATAAACGGAGTGCCGAGATATAAACTGGCTAGACGGGGTGAGGCGATGGAGCAGAAAAGTAAGCCGGTCACGATCCACGAACTATTAATTGAAAAGATTGAAGACAAGAGAGTAACATTTAGCGCCATAGTGTCTAGTGGAACTTATATCCGCCAATTATCATACGACGTATTTATTTCGCTGGGAGTAGAGAGCCATTTGGATGAACTCACTCGGACAAAAATTGGCGACTATAAAGTGGAAGATTGCTGCCAAATAGCGGACTTTAGTTCGTCAAAGTGGCAAGATAAGTTAGTGCAGCAGTCACTGCTCGTTCGCGGTGTGTCATGATATGCTTCGCAAATTTTTCTTCATTCGACATTTGGTGGATCTTGTAAATCATGATGCCATAATCGGTGGCGAAAAAGAGTGGCTGGAATGGTAAGCCTTCTTCGCGGTACTCGTGCGGTTCTACTACTATCCTTCCCGGTAGGATACCAGAAAATAGTTTGGTTGGTAATCCTTTCTTCGCAACCGCGATAACTGTCCGAAATTGCGCTGTGCGTTTAGTCTCGGGAATATCTTTGAGCCGCTCTAGCGCGTAGGCAATAATTTCATCGTCGGTCATTTTTAAGCCTTTCCACCGGCGTACTTTGATGCCGGGTTCTCCTCCGAGCGCGTCGATTTCGAGTCCGGTATCGTCCCCTAGCACGATCACGTCGTCAGTAATTACGCTGAGATAGGCCTCGGCTTTGAGGACTGCATTTTCTTCTAGGGTGGTGCCTGTTTCGGGGACGTCGATGTCGATTTTGTAATCGGCGGCAGAGCGAATCTTGATGCCGTGACCGGCAAAAAGTTTTTGTACTTCGGCAAATTTGCCTGGATTGGTGGTGGCATAGACTATATCGGTCATATTAAGTTCTTTTATTGAATATGTTCCAGTATATCCCAACGATAGGAATTGCGATCACGGTGAGGACAAAAAGTGCGATTTGAGGACTAGTTTGATCAGCATAAAACCCTACCAACACACTCATGATTGCGTAGCTCAGACTGCTGAGAAGTGAACTAAGTGAGCTCATGGTGGCTCGCTGGTAATCGGTAAATTCGCGCTGCATCAGCGTGTTTTTGGCTACCTGACCAGCGCCGTACATAAATGACGGAACGATAGTGATAAGCGGTGACAAAATGCTCGGGATGCCAAAGGCAATCAGACCACTGACTTTACCAACGATACTGCGAATGAGGAGAAATTTTTCGTGGCCAAACCATTTGAGCAGTTTGGAGCTAAAGTAATAACTGAGAGTGGCACCCAGCTGAAGGGAGGTATTTAAGGCACCAATCGCCCAAACTGGCCAGATGCTCGCAAAAAAGGTCGCGCGAAATTGGTAGGATACTTCACCGGTTGAGAATGAAACAGCATCAGCGATACTTAATGCTCGTAATTTTTTATTTCTGATGAATAATTTGATGGCTTCTTTGAGGTGACTATAAATGTTGCTACCAGTTTGGTGGTAAGATTTTGCTGAGATAAAGAAGTAGCTTACTATGACGAGGATAAATTGAGGAATAACTGATAGCCACATGAGATACGCAAAGGAATAAGTAGCTATAAGACCACCTATGACGGCGGAGATGGCGATCCCCAGATGTTCTGAAGCCATAGATTTACCGAGATGATCGTCGTATTCTTCTTCTATCCCATCATCGGCCAGGGTGTCATGGAGAAAAGCGTCGTTGTTACCGCCATAAAAAGCACGCGATAGTCCCTCTAAAATAGCCCCCACCACGAGCCACCAATATGAGAGTCCGATGGCATAGAGGATAAAAGCTATGACCCTGGCCCAAGAGCCGAGGATGATGGTGCCGCGACGGCCGACCCGGTCTGACCAAATGCCGGTGGGGACCTCAAAAATGGCGGAGGCGAGCATAGTAATGCCAAAAATGCTGGCGCCAAGAGTATAGGAGCCAGAAACGCGCGAGAAATAAATGATGGCAAGGGGCGCAAACAAACTGAACCCAATGAGGAAGTTAAATATTTTTAACAGACGAATATTCTTGCGGTACATGAGGGAATTATACTCTCGCTAGAGTATCAGAGATAGTGGAAATTTTGAGCAATTTTTGATTGGTAGGATAGATATAGTGGGAGAGCGAGAATAACCAGAGCGAGGGTGATAAGTAGTACATTGGTTTGATTGTTGATAATACATATATAGGTAAAGCCAAGTCCCATGAGCCTACCCAAAGCCAGCACTATTTCGCGGCCGGGAAAGGCTACTTTGAGATCTAAGTTTTGATCAATCATGAGTGCGGTGGAGATATTCCAAAAAATCGGGATCATAAATTGGATGGCGCTGGTGACTAGGATCCAAAGAGGCAAGGATCTGGCGCCCCAAATCATGGATAAAGTCAGTAAGGCGAGGATTAAACAGATGGGTGTGAGCAGATAACTTCTTTTGCCTCGCTTATCGGAAAAATATCCCAGCAGTAGTCCAGCGACGGTGCCAACGAGAGATAGATATGCGAGGTACCGGCCATAACCCCCAGGACTGGAGATAAAATGCAGGGTGGTGAGTGGTATGAAGGCAAAAAGTACCGACTCCCAGATACCTTCAAGGAGGATAGGGATACGGGTAGCACGGATTGCCGTTATTGAGGTGCGGACATGGTAGGTAATTTGAAAATCTGGCTGCCATGATGTCAGATAGAAAGCGAGAAAAAATGAGAGTAGACAAATGATCCACAAGTAGTTGATATTGGACATGGCTAGTGAACCTGCCAGGAGAGGGGCAAAAATCGAGATGGCGGGACTGACGGCGTACATTACTCCCCCACTTACACCAGTTTTCCCTTTTGGGGTATAGAGGAAATGTCCGACGTTGTAGTAGATGAAGAAGAGTGCAAGGGATATGCCGCCAAAAATGTAAGTTAGGTAAACCTGAGCGCTAGTTTGCACGTTGATAACGGAGACAACTGCAAGGAGTGCAGAAATAATGGCCAACCTCCACGACAACTTGGCGGAGGGGATGCGGACAAACAAAAGGATTAAAAGCATGGGTAAAAATTGCAGCGCGTTGGCGAGAAACATTTGATTGATAGTAATCCCGCGACCGAGTAAATAGGCTGGGATGATGGACGAGCTGACCCGCCCGAACCAAGCATAGGCGGCATAAAGGATAATGAGCGATTTAAAATTGTGATTATTCATGAGATTTTTGCTTGGCGAGGTGGAGCTCAAAAAATTTGAGCGCGGCGATAGTAAGAGAATCTTTGGCTTCGCCACTCCTGATCATTTCATTGAGTTGATCATGAGTCACTTTTTTGATTTGCATACCTTTTTCCGCGGTTTCGAGCTTTTGCTTGCCGGGTGATAAATCTGTTGCCAAGAAAAAGTGGATCACCTGAGTATGATGTCCCGGGGCAAGGTGAAACTCCCCAATTTTCTCGATTTTACCTGCTAGCAGTCCTGCCTCTTCTTCGAGTTCGGCTCTAGCCGTACTCTCCATATTGGCATGCTCAAAGTGGCCGGCGGGAAACTCCCAGGAGAAAAAGTCCACTGGGTAGCGGTATTGACCCACGAGAGTAAAGTACTCCCCGTCCCACGGGACGATACTGGCGCCAGGGATTTTGTGCACTACGCCAAAGGTGACTTTGTCACCAGCATCGGTGATTAATTCATCTTCTGTCACCGTCATAAACCGGTTTTGATAAACTTGTTTGGAACTTAGTTTTTGCCAAGTCATATACTCATTTTAACCGCTTTGATTGCCAGGAAAAGGGGGAACTCTGCCCTAGCTCGGTTCTCACCTTTGGCTGCCTTGCCAATACTTACTTTGTCCGAGGTCCATTCCTCTAGATCGATTACCCACATGCCAGCAGCTTTGATGGCTTTGACATAATATTCTAAGGGTGCGTGGTAAGTCCAGGTCATGGGAGAGTCTGCGAGGCCGGGATGCGCGTTGATGGGGATCTCAAGCGGAGTCAGGTAGCGGTTGACCCTCCTATATTCGAGCTTGTTGGCTTCATCTTTTCCCCAACTACTTTGGCGGGGGATGCGAAAACTGGGATGATTGATGACGATGACGAGGTCACCGCCATTTTTGAGTGTGGCGGCTGTATTGGTTATGACACTACTCCCATCTTTCATATTTTGGATCGCCAGGATACAGATGGCGTGATCGAACGAGCTCTCGGGAACCGACAATCCTTTGGTGGCGTCGGCCACGTAGTAGACTTGCTTGGAATTTTTGGTTAGTTTTTTGGCTTCGGCAATTAAGTCTTTTGAAGCATCAATCCCTGTGTAGTCGACGTTGTGATGGAGGGTGCGTGCATAGACCCCCTGGCCACAACCCACATCGAGAACGGATTCGCCACTTTTGGGATCGAGCAGGGATTTGAGGCGGGGGAAAATGACGTGCTCGTGGAAATAATGGCCAGTGTCACCGACAATGCCAGAGTACCATTTGGCCACTGGTGACCACGAAGTATTTTTGAATGGAGACTTTAACATGCCCTTATTTTACTCTAACTTGGATTTGTCTTTGTTTTTGTCGAGAAGGGTAATGATTTCCCGCCATGGCTTTTTGCGATCAAAGACGAGGCGCCATCCCAAGAGCTCGAGTCCGATTGGGATGACCCACCAGCCGGGAAGAATAGGTAGAATAAGCCCGAGGATCCCAAAAACAATCAAAAATATTCCCAGAGCTCGTTTGAGTGTGGCTTTGACAGTTTGCTCCATAGGTAAAGAGTACTTAAGATTTCTTTTCTAATTCAAGCTTTAATAACTTGAGGGTTTCGTGCTTGGCTTTGGCGATATCATCACCCTCAGCCTTGGCGGCTTTGGCAAAAGTAACATTGGTGATATTGTCCGGATTGCCCATGTCGTCGTTGGGGTTGCCGCAGCCACAGTTGTAACACATGCTTTTAGTGTACCACGGCAGGCTGGACATGCAATTGGGGTAAGTTAAAATACTGTTAGTCCATGATATATTTGACCTCAAAAACCAGCGGTCAGGCGCTACGACGTGTATAGAAGGGGTTAAAAAGCATCGTACATTTTGAGCGACTTAATCGGTCGCTCTTTTTGTACCGGGGAGATAGATGTCTAGATAGCGCGATTGCGGATTAGCGTACTGTACATGAGCAAATCTTCGGCTTGGCGATCTGAAGTAGTTGATAAGACTTTGTTAAGTTCACTTACTATTTTTATACTAAAAGTCGCATCTAACTCTTTGATTCTATTCTTGGATTCCTCGATGAAACGATCAGCCATGGCGTGTGAACCACGGTGGCGACCCATGGCTGCACGGAGTAGATCCATAGAGAGTGATTGGAGGATAATTGTCTGGCTACTATTATTCATAGATGACTTTGAAGAAATATTTTGTCAACTCAGAATACTTTTGGCGGATAGCTGGGCTCTGGATTTCGTTGCTGGTGTTACCATCGTTTGGACGGATATTGATAAATGAGTTGAAATCAATATCCTGACTCTGGATGTCGACTCCTCCTCCCCACAGATTGGATTGTTTTGAGCCGTCTTTTAGCAAGATTCTCTCTCCTTCATAGTGGCGATCCATGCCTGCAACACAGATTTTCTTTTCAGTGTCGATGACTGTTTTAATATAGATATCGAAGTGTTCTTTCAGTTGTTTTATTTGCTCTAAGCTGAAAGGTGTTGTAGTAGAGATAATCATGGAGCCATTATATCAGTTAAGCAACCTCTTCTTTGACTAGTAGACTCATGAGCGGGAAGAGGCTGACGACAAAGAAAGCCAATGGCAATGAGTAGCTGGCAACGGCGCCAAGGGCAGGATTGAGGGGAACGAGCGCGAGACGGCGGACCATACCAATAGAGGAGAGAACGGTGGCGCGGCTGCGAGAATTGATATGTTTGTTGGCAATACTCGCAATGTAGGTGGCTCTTGTGTACCCCACTCCGCCGCCGATTGTGACAAGTAGAGTCAGTGAGATCCAATGGGGGAAAACGGCGGCTAAAATAAAGACGACAGAGACTAGGAGCGCACTGTTGCGCAGATAACTTTTACCTCTGCCCAATAATTTTTCCATGGAGGTAAAGTTGGAGGATACCAGTATTTCGCTGATTAGGAGGACGGCATGAGCCAATCCAAAATAGAGAATGGGAATACCCAGCTCTTTCATAAAAGGCTGGTAAAACCATACGACAAAATACGCCGCTGCGGAGACCACGACCGAGTCAAAAGCTAATGTGCGGATCACTGGGTTGTGAGCGATTTCTTTAAACCCCTGCTTGATAATGTCGAGGTAGCGGAGCGACTCTGACTCTGAATGGATCTTGGGCTCTGGGATGGTCCACGCTATCGCCCCAGCGATGAACATGGGGATGGCAGTCATGAGCTGGGGAGCATTGAGTCCTAAGCGAGCGGCAATGAGGCTACCTAGGGGAGCCGCGACCATCATGCCGCCAAGCATTAGTGCATCAGCTCTACCCAAAACCTTTTTACTCTCGTCTTCCCTGCCCAAACTTTTGAGGGTGTCGTAGAGGAGGGCTTGGTCGGCACCAGAATTGAGGGCGTAGCCGATGGCAAACAAAAATTCGGCCAGCAGGAAAATGGGGAACGAGGGTATACTACCGTAGACCAGGGTGGCAATGGCAATCATAATTGCGCCCAGGACTAGGCTGTGCTTGCGGCCGATTTTGTCCGCGATTGCACCGGTGGGGATCTCTAAGACAAATACCCACACACTAAACCAAGATTGGAGGATGAGGACCTGGAACATGGAGATATGCCCCCAGTCGGTAAAAAACGGCACGAGGACCGCTGAAAAAAACGCAAAGTTTTTGAAGAATGAATAAACGTAGATTTTGTTGATGGGGTCGTCCCACCACTGTAGTAAGGTCATTAGGAAATTATACTCTGTGCTCTTTGGCGCCGATCAAACCACGCTTCTTGAAGTGTTGGCTTTATAGGGTACCACAAATTATTGAGTAATAATTACTTCTTTACTCTTAATGTTAAGGTATCCCCAAGCTAGTATTACTCCAAGTAGAAGCCCAATACCCGTACCGTACATAATCAATACTACGCGCCCTACTCCGACTGCGATACCGTATATACCCAGATAGCTGGATGCAACTAGTCGCATCACTAGTCTTTTGAGTGAGAATAAACTTGCTCTAACGTGATCACTAGCAAGATCGTGAATATCCCCATCTATTTTTGACAGAATATAACCAAATAATAATTGATTAAATAGCATCAGCCCAACGACTGCGTAATATGTTGGGAATACACCCATTAGGATAATCGAAAAGGCTACGAGCATTGTGGCAATGGTTATATTTTGTTTTTGGATTTCGGCATAAAGTTTGCCGCCAATCGACCTCGTTAACCCACCAAGCCCAACGATTAAACCAATTGTGGCAACGTCGATATGATAAATACTGCCAAAACTGCCAAAAATACTTTTTATAGTAAATGAATATCCACCGAATAAAGCCACAATAATAAACAATTGCTTAAAAGTGGGGTTGCGGAGTGCACGAAAGCCATCTTTTACTATAGAAATAATTGAGTCAGTGTTTTTATTTTGTGTAATCCCATTTTTTAATAAGAAAAGTGGAATATTGGCTGAGAACATACAGATACCACTGATAATCAATGCTAATTCATAGCTTATTCTGCTTATTAATCCACCAAGAACAGAACTGATGAATAATACAAAATCCATTAGAGCATTGTAGTTAGCAGTGTCTTTCTTGATATTGGTAGATACAGATTTGAGTATTCCCATATCGTTTCCTGATGAAAAACCATTGCCAAGGGCTAGTAAAGATAGTGCAAACAGATATAGATAATAATTCCCACTAAAGGCCATAATTATCATTGAGAGAAAGTTTAGGGTATTTGCAAGATATGTTACTTTGCGATAGCCAAATCTATCTCCAATTACGCCCGTTGGATATTCTAAAACAACCCCCATAAGCTGATAGATTGCCATAAGTGAAAATGCTTGAGCAGAAGATAAGCCTCTATACATCAGGTACGGAATAGCAATAGCGAGCCAGAAGTAGGTAAAGGCGAGGGATTGGGAGATAAAGAATAATTTTAATTTTGAATTTTTCACTAGTGAATTATATCAAGATAAATGACTTCTCCACGGGCTGAAGCCCGTGGTATCACTCAGTCTGCAAGCTCCGCT
>CAYGFS010000020.1:0-17863 GCA_964349305.1 uncultured Pseudomonadales bacterium | reverse complement strand
ATATATAAATGGCGTCATGCAGGTCAGACTGTTTTGGTGCCGTGTAGTGGATCGAAGCCGAAGGCGAGACCGTCACACAAACCAAAACACGTCAGACCGAATGACCACATTATCACCGACCATTGACAATGATCAGCCACCTATGTCATATTGGATACATGCCTAGCAAATTACTTTTACGCAACTTTGACGCCTCCCATTACTACCACCTCCGCCACCAGGCCAAGCCGGGTACCACTCTTTTCCAATCCCCTTCCGATTACCAAAACTTTGTCCTGCTCCTCTCCTACTATCTCCGCTTCCCAGACGCCACTCCACTCTCCTGGGTCAAACGCTTGACCCCTCAAACGGTCATTAATAAACGCAATGCCTCTGACTTTGGCGCGACCCCCGTTACCATGCATGGTTTTCTCCTTCTCCCCGACCACTTTCACCTAGTATTACGCGAAAATCTCGGCGGCAAGTCACCCGGTATCTCCAACCTCATGCGCCGGCTCTCGGTTGGTTATGCCATGTACTACAACAAAACCTATGGAGTCAAAGGCACCATCTACAAGGGTAAATACAAAATGACGGAAGTCGAGCAAAACCAGCTCAGCTCACTCCTAGATACGCTCCACCACCACGAGGGCGTCAACGACACTTTCCTCTCTACCCCCATCCACTCCTCCCGCCCTGATTATGCCGGCACCACGCGCTCATGGATCTCGCCCATCTCTCTCTCCGACGATCACCCTCCTCTCTCCCCTAAACTACTACTTGAAAAGTAATCTACCAAAGTTGTCAGTGTGATTAAAGAGAAAGATAAATTTGGTGTAGGTTCCAAAAGAAAAGATTACGCAGGCGGGTAGCCGAGTAACAGGTGAATTCTCCACCAGGAGAATATCACCGTTTTTTGACTTGGAATCACACCAAGTTTATCCACTATTTAGAGATCAACACTCTCCCAGTGCTCTATCCTCGGCGTCTCATCATGTAGCCACACCCCTACCACGTCTACTCGCACTCTGCCCTCCCAGCTATATTCTCGCTGCCACACCTCCCCCATCCGCTTCACCTGTTCTATTTTCCAGTGATTCACCATCTCCCACGGCTCCCCGTATTTATCGGTTGTCTTAGTTTTCACCTCCACAAACACTACAATCTTGTCTATCTTGGCGATTACATCCACTTCTCCCCATTTACTCCGGTAGTTTCTGCCTAAAATTTTATACCCTTTCCGCTGCAAATATTCGGCGGCCAATGTCTCCCCCTTATTCCCTGTCGTCTTATTCTCTTGTTTCCCCATATATTTACAATATCACACTCCAGGAGTGTGATATTCAGATCTCATGATCAATTAGCTGGTTCTTGATATGTTGCAAGGTTTGTTGATACTCCATGTTGTCGTAAACAAACTTTTCATAATGCTCACGTTTTTTGCTTCTCAGAATATCATCAAATACGAGCGGCTTTCTCTCTCCACCATTTACATAGTAACCAAATGAAGAATTCTTGTATTTAAGAGGATCGTCAACAAGTCCTGCGCTAGTAGGATTAAGGTGAATATATCTAGAGACATGCAAAAGTTGATTCTCTGACTCAATCAGTACCGCCTTAAAGAACGACTCAAACAAAGATCCTCTTTGGATATGTAATGTATTGTAGTACCTCACAAAAGACAAAGTTAGTCGACGCATATAAGTTGAAATTCCACGATCTACCTCCTGCTTAAGCAATAAGTGAAAGTGATTTGGCATCACGCAATACGCAAGGATTGAAACTAGAGTTTTCTCAAAATTGAGCTTCTTATCTTTATATCTTTTTTCAAACGAAAGTCTCCGCGGAGGGTCAACTAAAGTATAGTAGATTAAGGCTCTCATAAATGCCTTAGATTCTCTCTCGCGTGCAAACACAGGGGATTGAAACAAGCTCCGATTAAATACATGGTAATACTCTCCAGTCACAAGGATTTGTTTTCTAGTAGGCATACCTCTCTCCTTCGGTATCACACTCCAGGAGTGTGATATTCAGATCACCACACATTCTCCCGATACTGCACCGCCTCGGCGATGTGGCTGGGCAAGATATCCTCGTCGCCGGCCAGATCCGCGATCGTCCTGGCCACTTTGATCACTTTAAAATATGCTCTGGCCGACAGGTCAAACTTGCGACTAGCCACTGTCAGGAATTGTTTAACTTCAGAGGAAAGCGGGCAAAACTGTTTCACTTGTTTATTCCCCATTTGCGCATTGGTATACATGCCCTTGATCACTTTAAATCGCTCTTGCTGGACCGCCCTGGCTTTGATCACTCTCTCCCTGATTATTTTTGAACTTTCACTCCCAATTTGAGCAATTTGAGAATTTGTGATTGGAGAATTTAACTTCTCAACCTCAACAGGATCCACCCACACATGCAAGTCTATCCGATCCAAGATCGGCCCGCTCACCCTGCGCCTATATTTAGCGATATTACGCTCACCGCAGTTACACTCTTTAGTTGGGTGGTTGAGATACCCACACGGACACGGGTTGGCCGAGGCCATCAGCATAAAACTAGCCGGGTACTCCACTCGCCCTGAAGCCCTCGTTATTGCTACCTTGCCGTCTTCCATCGGCTGGCGCAGTACTTCCAGTACAGAGCGGCTAAACTCCGGCATCTCGTCCAAAAATAGTACACCCAGATGAGCCAAAGACACCTCTCCTGGCATCGGGTTAGTCCCACCTCCGATCAGCCCAATCATGCTAGTTGTGTGGTGGGGTGCGCGAAATGGTCGCCGACGTACCAGGGCACCTCCTGCTTCCATCAGTCCCGAGACAGAGTAGATCCGCGTCACTTCGAGCGACTCATCGGGGAGGAGTGGCGGCAGGATCGAAGGCAGTGCTTTGGCCAGCATGGTTTTGCCTGCGCCAGGTGGACCCACCAAGATCAGATTGTGTCCGCCCGAGGCCGAGAGTTCGGCGGCTCGCTTAGCCATTTCCTGACCCGCGATCTCAGCAAAGTCCACGAGGGGTTCGCTATCTTCCAGGATCGGCAATAGTTCAATGGGTTTAAGCGGCGTGATCTGACCTGCCTCGCCGGCAGGCGGGTCTACCTGCGAGGACAGTCCTCGCAGGTGACGTAGTAGCTGTGACAACTCGCGCACCGGGTAGACTGTGACTCCGTGGACGACCGCCGCTTCATTCGCCGATAGCACTGACACGTAGATTTCTTTCACTCCCACTTCGCGAGCCAGCATCGCCGCCAGCAGTACTCCTCGGCTATGCTTTAGAGATCCATCCAATCCTAGTTCGCCGTAGTAGTATCCCTGCTCTCCGGCCGTAGAGTCTATCTCCATCTCCCCAGAGGCGATCATGATCCCCACCGCAATCGGCAGGTCGTAGTTCGATCCTTCCTTGGGCAAGTCAGCCGGAGCCAAGTTCACCGTGATTTTCTTATCCGGGTACGTCGCCCCGCTATTTTGGATGGCTTTTTTCACCCGCTCTTTGGCTTCCCCAATTGCTTTATCCGGCAGACCCACGATGGTCAGCCCGGGGAATCCCTTCTCCGCCACGTCCACCTCCACCACCACTTCCTTTGCGTCTAGCCCAACCGTCGCCACACTCTTCACTTTCGCCAACATCATTTAACTATACCAAATTTAAACCACTCTCCACATCCCTCTCTCTTCTGCGACTTCTCCCCTCAGCAGCAAACTCATGAGCATCGCCGACACCTCCCCCACCGTTTTCCCCAGTCCTCTTGACAGCTCATTGGTGCTTTGTGGTCCTTCAAGCCTTAGTAGTGCAACTAAAGTACTCTCGCTATCGCTCAATCGCGACTTTTGCCTATTCATCCGCCCCTTTTGCGAGTACAAATACTCCTCATCTCTCCCCAGTGCTTGATAAAGCCGCTCGAGGGTCAAAGAAATGGCTTTACCTTCTGAGATCAAAATATTGGACCCCTCCGACGTCGCGGAAAAGATGGATCCCGGCACCGCAAATACCGGCTTACCCTGGCGCCTGGCCCAGCTAGCCGAGTTGAGCGATCCTGACTTCACCCCAGCCTCCACTACCACAACCATGTCTGACATCCCCACCACTATCCTATTGCGCTGGGGGAACGTCCAAAGCTGTGCGGGAGTCAGTGCTGGATACTCGGACATGATCAGCATCTTACTATTTACTTCTATATCACCCTGATCGATCCCATAGCCAAGCATCGCCACAGTATTACCGCCATTTTCCATAGTCAATCTATGCACTTCTGTATCAATACCATACATAAATCCCGAAATTGTAGTGAACCCAGCCGCCACAAATTTTGGGACTATCTCGTTTAATACTTGGATCCCATATCTACTCATCCGCCGCGAACCCACGATCGCCACCGTTTTCTCGAACCATTCTGGTCTTAGCTCGCCTCTATACCACAACCCCTTTACTGCCGGCTTGATTTTGGGGTCTCGCAGTTTGGCTGGAAATGACAGGTCATCACAACCCACATACTGTGATTTACTCATCATAGTTACCACTATACTAGTTTTGCACACTGATATACTAAATAGTAATAACCAATCATCAATAATCAATAAACAAACAATGAAAACACCAATAAATCAGAAATCTTCAAATAAAAAGTTTGGTTATTGGAATTTGATTATTGATTATTCCAAACATCTATTCACCTTTTGTTTGATGTTTGGTTATTGGTTATTGATTATTTCCTTTCCTCCCGCAGTGAGCGCCGAAACTCTCCTCTCTCCCAACTACACGATCCGCATGGGCAACTTCAACATTACCTCGGGTCTCAAGTCTTCCGCCACCTACAATCTCACCGACACCGTAGGTCAGACAGTCGCAGAGTACTTCAGTAGTACCGGCTACCACGTCAAAGCCGGCTTCCAGTATATCTATACTCTCTACGACTTTAGCTTTAGCATCTCTAGTCTCGCCGTCAACCTCGGCACGCTCATCCCCAATACTTTTGCCACTGGTAGTCACACTTTGACGGTCTCCGCGCCTGGCCAGGGCTACTCGGTCTCAGCTTTTGAAACCAGCAAGCTCAAGAAAAGCGGCAGCTCTGACACCATCCCCGACACCTCCTGTGACTCCGGTCCCTGTACCGAGACCTCCGCCACTATCTGGACCACCGCCAGTAACAATGGCTTTGGCTACAACTTGACCGGCAACGACATCGCGACCGATTTTGTGGGCGCCACCTACTTCCGCCCCTTCCCCGATGCTAGTCTCAGCGAGTCCCCCGCCACTGTCATGACTACCAGCTCAGCCGGCAAAAATAGGATCGCTACCGTCACCTACAAGCTCTCGGTCTCTGGCACCCAGGCTGCGGGCAACTATAGTACGCAAGTTGTCTATATCGCCACACCTGTTTATTAAATTCAAAATTACAAGCACCAAATAACAAACAAATGGATACACAAATGACAAATCCTAAACAATACGATTTAGAAAACAGGTCTCTTATTTTTGCACAAAAAGTAAGACAGTATATCAATAAGTTACCAAAAACGATCAGCAATATGGAGGACAGTAAACAGGTAGTTCGGTCAAGTGGTTCAATTGGTGCAAACTACATTGAAGCCAACGAATCATTGAGCAAAAAAGACTTTATAATGAGAATTAGAATTTCTCGTAAAGAATGCAAAGAAACTAGATTCTGGTTGAATCTAATAATACCAAATCCAGAAGAAGAATCCGCTCGAATCTGGTTGTTAAATGAATCACTAGAGATACTCAAGATATTAAGTAGTATTCTAAATAAGAGTTTATGAATAGATTTAAATTTTTTAAATTTATATTTTGTTTTGGATTTGTTATTTTGAATTTTGGATTTATAGCAGAGCCTGTCAGTGCTCAGTCAGTCGGGCTCTCTGTCTCTCCTCCCGTCGTCGAGATCTTGATCGCTCCCAACAAGCAGGTCTCCCAGTCCTTCACTCTCCACTCCTTCGGTGAAGAAGACATCACTATCACTCCTCAGCTCCACCTATTCAAACCTGACGGGGTCAGTGGTCACGCTCAGATCGACCTCTCCCCCCTGAGTCCCTCTTCCATCCCACTCGTGATCTCTGCGACCCCTCCCCTCAACCAGTCATACGACCTGAATCTTGCAAGTCCCGACTTGACCGTCACCCTCAAAATCGACGCAGTCAGCAGCGACATCGCTCAAGACACCTATCTAGCTCTCGTCTTCCAGGTTGCGCCGTCATCGGGGGAGAGTAGTGGCCCCTCTGCTGCTACTACCCCTTCTATCAGCAGCCTCATTGTAACCACCTTAAACCCCACCGGTGTTGTACCCATCAATCTAGAAATCAAAGATTTCTCCCCTCCCACCCTCCACGATACCTGGTCTCCTCTCACCATCTCACCTCTACTAGAAAACCTTACTCCCATCATGATCCGCCCAGAAGGCAAATACGAGATTATCGCCCCCTCAGGTAAAGTAATTTATGAAACCCAGCTCTATCCCAATTTGATCTTAGGCAACTCTTTAAGGCAGATTCAATCAACCATTAACCATGAGCCATCTACCATGAGCTGGATCCCAACCTGGTCCGCCCTCGGTCCCCACAAACTAATCCTCACTATCACCACCCAGGGTGGCACCAAACTCACGCAAATCGAAAGAGTTGTCTGGCTCCTGCCCATCCGCATTATCATTCTCTGCACTATCCTTTTCCTTCTAACCTCTGGTATCTATCTCGGCAAACGTAAGAGATTCAAACTACCCATTGACACGCCGCTGCGAACGCAATAGATTTATATATAGTATGAAATATCTCGTAAGTTATAGTGTCATCGTCCTGGCTATATTTGTAGCACTCTTGCATCCCGCTCAGCTCGAGTCAGCCAACTTGACCAGCGTCAAAGACACGCTCCAAACCTCTCGTCTCTCCTATCACGGCCGCGTCAATTCTACCGGCACCACCGCTGGCAGCTCGCACGTCCTCATCCAAACCAGCACTGGTCTCGACTCTGCCAGTGATCAAGCTAACTCTGTGAGCACAGCCAATCTCAAAGCAGGAGACACTCTCACAATCGGTTCATCTACTGCTGGATATTACACCATTATAGATATTATCGATGCCGACGAGTTGACCGTCTCTCCCGTACTTGATGCTACAGATGACGACAACAACGATGCCATTTATATGCACATTAAACCCATTCATACCGTTACCTTTACTACCGTCACTGCCGTAGCCAATGGATTTTTCCAAATTCTTCTTCCGGCCGATGACGATGCCACCACGGCCTATGACGGACTAGCGGATGATGAAGGTTACGACATGACCACAGGCGGTGTAACCGTAACTGGCACAGACGTAGGGAGCACTTATGACTTTGTCACCGGAGTAGCCACCAGATCTGGTGACACTGGTTGCACTGCCCCCACCAACTATCACTGTATA
Organism: uncultured Pseudomonadales bacterium; assembly: GCA_964349305.1. Classification (GTDB taxonomy): domain Bacteria; phylum Patescibacteriota; class Microgenomatia; order UBA1400; family UBA12108; genus CAJAUT01. The sequence continues at coordinate 10,470 of CAYGFS010000020.1, read as the reverse complement.
GAGGCTCATTACTCAGGTGCTGGCTCAGTCGGTCAAGCCATTACCATCACGATAGGTAGTGGTGCCAACACTCCCATCGCTCCTGCCACTGGCGTATCCCATACCGAAGGAACTGCCGACACCTATCCTATTCTCATCAAAAACTTCGCCGCCGAAGCCAACCCCAATAGTGCCACACCCACCGACGCCACCACCGTCCGCGTGGCCCACATCGAGTCAGTGCGCGTGACCGCCACCGTCGACCCCACTATTAGCTTCACCATCGCCGGCATCACTGCCAACTCAGGCACCTACTGCGGCGTCACCCGCGACGCCGCCAGCCCAGACTCGACAGCCACCGCCGTCCCCTTTGGCACCATCACCAACCTCGAAACGTTCTACGACGCCGTGCAGGATCTGACCGTCACCACCAACGCTGTAGGTGGATACGTGGTGACAGCGGCAGAAAACGACGAGATGAGCCGTGATGGCCTCGGCGCCACCATCATCCCCGATACTTCCGGCGACGCGACCGCTGCCTACAACAACTCCGACGACTGGGAAACCGCCACCAACAATGGCTTTGGCTACTCCATCCAAAACATCGACGCCACCACAGTTCCCTTTGAGTGGAGCAGCAACGCCTTCCAGGATTGCAGTTCCGACATAGCTCTCGACTTTTGCGCCCGCCAATTCGCGATTCCGTCAGGCGAAGCGGTTCAAACAATTTTTTCTAGCACTGGAGTCGCTAGTACCCAAAACGTTTATGTTTGTTACCGCCTCTCTGTCGACCCCACCCAGGCCGCTGGGGACTACGAAAACCAAATTACTTATACCGCCACAGGAACATTCTAAGTAGGACAACTGCCCAATATGTTAAATTCCAAGCACCAAGTTCCAAATTCAAAACAAATCATAAATTCTAAAATTAAAAAGGGTTTTCGTTTTGGATTTAAATCTATTATTATTTTTGCGCTTCTTTGTTTTGAGTTTGTTATTTTGGATTTTGGATTTCCCAGCCCAGCCCACGCTCAAGAAGTCGTCTCCCTCGTCGTCTCTCCCCCTAGCGTCGACCTCACGGGTGACCCCGGCGAGACTCTGCAGCAAATCGTCAAAATCACCAACAACGATCCCGAGAATGAAGTCATTCTCAAAGTTTTTACGGCCGACTTCATTGTCCAAGACGATCTGGGTACCCCCATCAAAGTCTCTGAGTCCGCCTCCGGCCGCTACTTAGCCTCCCCCTGGTTCACGCTTGAATCCAGCGAGATTGTCATCCCCCCCAAAACCACCTCTCAACAGGTGGTGCTCATCAACATCCCCAAGGATGCTTTACCTGGTGGTCACTACGCCGGCATTTTCTTCGAGCCAGTCCCTAGTCGAGGGCTGAAGAAGAATGTTTCCTACACCTCATCACAGATCGGCTCCCTATTTGGCATTACCATTGCAGGCGATATCAAATACGACGCTCTGATCAAAGATTTCTCCGTCAAATCTTATGTCTCTGAGTTTGGCCCCATCGACTTCTCTGGCGTTATAGAGAACCAGTCAGACACCCACATTCGTCCCAATTCCAAGATCGTGATCCACGACATGATCGGTCGCCAGCTGGTCGAGCTCCCCCTGAACGAAGTCAATATCTTCCCCTTCACTTCCCGTACTCTCCTTGGCACTTGGGATACTGTTTGGGGACTGGGGCGCTACACTGCCACGCTCTCTGCAAGCTACGGCCCTGGACTAGTGGCTGAGCGCACGCTCTATTTCTGGATCATGCCCTACCGCTTGATCATGGCTATCGTCGTAGTCTTGCTCGTCCTCCTCGTCCTCTTTATCGTCATCCGCCGCCACCTAAAGTCACGCGAAGACCATCGCGATGACGAGATCGACGAACTCAAGCGCAAGATCATTGAAATGGAAAACCGCCACAACTAAGTTGTGCAATAACCAAATCTCAATCACCAAGCTCCAAACAATAATCACATAAAGTATACTTAAATTCATGAACTCATTGTTTGTTTATTGTAATTTGGTTATTGATTATTCTTGGAATATTGCTAAGTATTGTTTGTTTATTGTAATTTGGTTATTGATTATTATTCCTGCGCCCACCGCGCGCGCCAACACCGATCCCAAGTCAGCCACTTCCTCCGCCACGGCTACCGTCCCCACGACTCCTGCCACCACCGGTGACGACCTCCCTCCCACCGCTCCCATCCTCATCCGCCCCGTCGATGGGACAATTACTAGTGACAATCGCCCAGAATTTGTTTGGCGTCGCAGTACCGACCCCAACGGCAACACGGTGTCGTATATCCTCTATCTAAACGGCGCCGCCACTTATCTGGGCATCTCCGACCTAGGCAACTCTAGTGGGGGCAACTACACCGCCAGGGTCGATGGTAACGAGGTCAAGCTCCTCCCGACCATCTCTCTCCTCGATGGGACGTATCAATGGTACATCACTGCCAGTGATCCCTCCGGCAACACTGCCCAGTCCACCATTTGGGACTTTACCATCGACACGTCTGCTCCTCCCCTGACCCTGGTAGATTTAGACACTTATCACAACCCCGTCATTTTCGAGGGAGCAAACTTTGATATTGCCGGACCCAAAGATATTTACTTTACAGTTCTCTCCGATCCATTCATTGATATCCAAATTACAATCACTTCGCCCGAATCTGATATCTATGTTCTCAAAACTAATACCAACTCCCAAGGACTTGCCTATCTCTACCAACACCTAATCCCAGGTAGATACACTGTCGCCATTGTCGCCATCGACCGTGGCAACAATACAACCGCTCTCCCCAACTTTACGGTCACTATCGCTCAGGCTCAAATTACGGTTCCCTTACCGCCATTCACCGGGGTTCCAGATATCATTATCCCCTACACTCCTATCGCCATTCCTAGTTTACCCGCCACGATCGCCAAACTTGAAACCAGACTACCATTAGCTTATCTCGCTGTTGGACTGCTAGCACTAGCATTAAGCATACTGCTATTCTTACTCTGGAGACGGAAATATAACATTATTTTACTCAATGGTCGGGGTGAGCCGCTATCGAGCACAATAGTTTATCACTCGATCCCTGACACTCGTCGGCGGCTAACTCAAGTATTAGCCAGCAGGCGTGAGCCCATCTCCTATGATCTAGTTACTTCCGACCACGGCAGGCTGCACATCCGCCACCTTGGCCGTTACTCTACCCTGACTGTTAAGACCGAGACCAGGTTGTATATCTTCTCCCTCTCTGCCAAGCGCAAGATATATACGATCGTTTTAGGTTAATAATCAATAACCGAATACAGTTGTGGTGTGACTATTTTGTGGCTAATTTTTGTTTATTGTTTGATTATTGATTATTGATGATTGATGATTGGTTATTAATTTCAGAGAGTGTTAACGAATGAAAACATTACCGCAATCATCTGCGGTATTAAATTGCGATTCCAGGCCATTGACAGATACTTGTATTTATTATTATAGTAGATAAGTAAGTATAACTACGTATAACTACCAGATATGTTAACTGCCTTTAAACAATATCTCTCTACTCTCAAGTTAGGTGCAGTTTCTCGCAAGTTGTACTTCGCTGATGTACGTCGATTTTTAGCATCGCTTGGTAGCGAACCTACTCTTAGCCAGGTTGCCTCCCCCAAGGTTTACGCCCATTATCTGGACTCACTCAAGTCAGTGGCTACCGCGCCATCCATGGTCAAACGCACACTAGCCTCCCTCAAACAGTTTGGCACCTTCCTCTCCCTCACCTACTCCCTCCCCAACCCAATGCAGCAAGGTTACGAACTTCTAGGAGTTCGGAACCTTGCCTCTACTCCAGCCAACAACTATATCAAACACTTCTCCAACTACCTCAATAGCCTCCACCTCTCTCCCCTAACCATCAAGTCTTATAAGTCCGACGTCACTCGCTACCTAGACTGGGCTGGCACTGCCATACCTAGCACTAACTTATCTGAACTGCTAAAAGAAAAAAACATCAAAAAGTACTGGAACTATCTATCCGAGGTAGGTCGTACCCTTCCCTCTACCATAGAGCGCAAAGAGAAGTCATTGGCTCGCTTCCAAGCTTGGTACTCCAATGTCTATGCTCCCAGCAATATACCCGATAGCATTGCTAGCTCCTCAGTCTACGATCCCATGCACTCCCGGAGTGTGGGAGCCCTTCACTCCGGGAGTGTTACGGCGCTTAGTCCAGATCAATCACTATTTTTCGTGAAAAAATTCAATTACCGCAGCGCCATCTTTGTCGCCACTCTCTTACTCTTTACCGCCACACTCGCCGTCTTTGGCTACCGCCAGTTCAACCGCGACGTTCGTCTAACCGCCGCCTATCCCTCTACTCCCGTCACCCCCAATCGCCAGCTTTCTTTCCAGGGTCGACTGGAAAATGCCGGTGGTACCCCTATCACCACCGCCACCAATTTTGTCTTCAAACTTTTTACCGCTAGCTCCGGCGGCACCGAGCTCTATAGTAGTGGGACCTGTAGCATCGATCCCGATAATGACGGTGTCTTCAACACTCAAATCGGCGACACTTGCGGAGCTGGCATTGCAAGCTCAGTCTTTACCGAAAATGCTGATGTCTGGCTCGAAGTCACTGTCGGAGCCGAAGTGCTCGATCCCCGCCAGCAGATCGCCACGGTCGCCTATGCCTTAAACTCCGAGACCATCCAGGGCTTCCCTATCTCCTCAACCATCTCTGCCATCCGTAACACCGTCGTGCCCATGAATCAGTGGGGGGAAATTATCGTCGGGGAGCAGTCTCCCAGACTGACTGGAGTCTCTGGCACTTTTGCCATCTCCGCCCCCGCCCTCACGCTCTCCACCACAAGCGGCAGCAACGGGAACATTACGCTCGCTCCCGACGGCACCGGCCAAGTTAACTTAAATGGCAATACCACCAGCACCAATTTTTTCAACGTGAGCAATGCTCAGCTCACGACCGGATCCTTGATTACCGGCACAGCCGCCAACAACAACACTGGCTTTTACCTTCTCAATCTCCTCTCCGGTTCCTCACCTACCTCCAAATTTTCAGTGACTGATACTGGTTTAACCACCATCGGTGCCGATCTCTATGTCAGCTCCGGCGTCTCACTGTACAACAACGCCGTCTCCGACGACACGTTCGAAGGCGCCAAGTTTTGTACCGGCGACGGCGAGACCAACTGTGTCACGGATTTCTCCAGCTTCGCCACTGGCACCAACTACTGGACTCGCTCTGCTGGCAACATCTCTCCCCTCACCCTAAACGACACCATCTCCGCTACCACCTCAGCTGCCGTGGCTCTCACCATCACCCAAACCGGCGCTTTCAATGCTCTCCTAGTAGAGGATCAAGCCTCCGACACCACTCCCTTTGTTATAGACCAATCAGGCAATGTAGGGATGGGCACAACCACTCCAGGAGACAAATTATCTGTTATCGGCAATGCCGACATCTCGAGTCACGCAGCCATCGGTGCCAGTGCGTCTATCAACGACACATCGCTTTTTTACACGAACACTGAAACAAATGTTCTTACTCTCGAAGAAACTTTCACAGATTTAAGCAACGACTGGACAAGTGGTATCACCAATTTAGTAAATCTTAATCCTTCCGCCAACTCCACAGGAGCAGTATATGGTGATTGGTCAGAGCTGAGGATCCAGAGTGGCAATGATAAAAACCTCGGTGAACTATCCGGATCTAGTGGTTATATTTCACATCGCGGTACCGGCACGGTTACCTCCGCAATCGGTGGCAATTTTTCCTCCACAAACGACTCGTCTGGCACCATCACCGAGGCCATCGGAGTCTCCGCCTATGCATCTGAAGGACTCACAACTAAGGGGCTCAATATTACCGCCGCCAACGGTTCAACTGCAGCAAAAGATATCTACGGTATTTATTCTTCACCGCAAAGTAATGGAGTTATCACTACGGGAACAAACAATGTCTATGGTAGCTATACGACACTTAATTTAACGAGTGCAACTGGTGGCACCCATAACGCCTATGGCGACTATATTACGCTCACTACTGACAATGCTGGAGCAGGCACAAGTGCTGCCTACGGCCTTTATATCAATACTACAGGGAGTGCTGCTGACACTAATTATGCTATTTACACAGCTGGAAGTGCTGGATCTATTTTTGGAGGCGATATTACAGTTTCAGGTGGCAATATCAACACGGGCAATATCCCCCTGGTGATCGGCGACGCCGCCACAGATACAATCCAGCTACTCACCGACGGCACTGGCAACGGAGAAATTCTCTTACCCAATGACTCCATCGGCGCCAACGAGATCTTGTCTACTGGCCAAACTGATGAATACTGTCTAACATTCGAAGGAACACCTGGTTCTGGCACTTGGGAGTGGCAGTCGTGTAGTGCAGCAGGTTCAGGCAGCAACTGGCGCCTTGACTCACTCGGCACCATTTCTCCCATCAACGACACCCTTGATCTACTAGTCGGATCCACTGCCACCGCTTCAGCTCGTGCCGGATTCATAAATATTAATAGTGGCAATACTCCTACCGCTACCCTCTCGGCTGGTGCTGCCGGTGGTACCTATCTCACGGCTACCGGTACCCTCGCCACCACCGCCAAGCAGAGTTTGACCATTGGCAACTCCACTACCGGCAACGTCGTCATCGCACCCGGCGGCACCACTGCTCTCACCGGGATCGGTGCCAATTTGACCGCCGCGGGGAACCTAACTTTGACCGCCGCCAGCAACCTGATCTTCGGCAGCACTACCCTCGCTGAAACTACTTCAGCGGTTGATAGTGGTGCCTTTGTGGTGGGAACATTTGATGAATATAGCAATAGTGCTAGTACGACAGTCCAAGGAGTACTTAACGATCTTGATGCAGCTCTCGCCACGGGTGGATCAGGCTCCATGTGGACCCTGGCTAGCGGAGTGATCTATCCAACCTCGGCCACCGATGATTTTGCCATCGGCGGTACCACCCTCGCCGCCTCTATCTTCGGCATCGACGAGTCCGCCGGTAATTTCTACTTTGGCTACGACAACTCTGTCAACCCTACTCTCAACTTCGAAGCCACCGACGCAGATGCGGGTGAATTTGGTTTTAATACCAATGACAGTTTCTTCTTTAGCAACGCCAACGTCGGCATCGGCGATACCAGCCCTTCCAATCTTTTTGTCGTCGGTAGCGGTGATCTTTTCCAGGTAGATTCAGGTGGAAACATCTTTGGTCCAACTCTAGCCTTGGGAACAGGAACAATTGCCCGTACCGATAGACTTTTTGATATCAATACTTCAACCGCCTTGGGTAGCACTGGTACCTACACCGGCACCATCCAGCGCACCTTAACTGGTACTTTAACAGGTAATATTACAGATTATGGTTTATACAACTCACTTACTGTTAATGCTACTGATGGAACTTTCTCTCACACAGCTAATGGCACTTATACAGATGCCCAGCTCTCCAACGGCAACACGATCGATACGATCAGAGGGATATATGCAGTCGCTCAAAACAACTCATCCACCCTGTCCCCAGACAGTCCCAATAACACGGCCACCTCATCATCTGCCATTACTGGCGCAGCGCTCAACAATGGTGCTGGGGGAATCATCACCAATCAGTATGGTGGTTTATTTAGCTCATACAATACCAACACAGGGTCAATTACAAATGCATACGGTTCCTACTCACACGCGTATAACGCTGACGCCACGGGTACTATTACAACTGCAACCGGTGCTCGCGCGAGAGTATTTACCAATGTCGATGGTGCTGCCATCACTACCGCCTATGGTGTATATGGCAGTGTAGACGAACTCGCCACCCAAACCACCGGTGGGATTACCACTGGCTATGGCGGATATTTTAACGGCCAGGATGCCACTACTAGTTACGGCTTGGCTACGGTTGGTATCCAAAACACCGCCAACACCGCAACCTTTACCAACTTATACGGCATAAATTCCGACTGTCAAACAAATGGAGCCAATGTCACAGTCACCAACTGCTACGGTATCAGGAGTAACGTCATAGAAACTCTCGGGAATGTTACCAATGGTTACGCCGGCTACTTTCACTCGTCGGCAGCCATGACTGCCGGCTACGGCCTCTATTCCAATCTGACTGGTGCCGGCACGACCAACTACGGTCTGTATACCAATGTTTCCGGCGCCGGTACCAACTACGCAATCTACGCCAACGGAACAGCACAAAGCTACTTTGGCGGTAGTGTCAGTATCGCCGCCAATCAATATCTCAACTTTGACACCACTTTTGGTAGCAGCGGTTACGGCATCCGCGACAATGCCGGGGTTATGGAGTTCAAAAGTTTGAGTGGCGCCTGGACTCCCATGGGCGCTGCCAGCGCTAGTTGGTGGGATCAAACGTCAGACGGCACTATCCAACCGTACAACAAAACGGTCGATCTGATCTTGGGAGGTACCGCCACTAGTAGCGCCAAATTTGCGGTCCTCAACATGAATAGTGGCACCCCCACCGCCAGTATCTCCGGTATCATGACCATTGGCCAGGGGGACTATCTAAGCTCAGAGTATGGTCCTCTCAACCTCGCTTATAAGTCAGGACTCAATGCTTGGACCACCGGCCTCTTACTCCAGGACACAACCGGCAACGTCGGTATCGGCATTGCCAATCCCACTCAAAAACTCGAAGTCAACGGTTATGTCGTCGGGCAGCGTTTTCAAGATTCTTCTTCCGCCACTTACTACGTCGACCCAGCCTCTTCAAGTACTTCCCTCTCTATCGATGGCAACATCGTGGGCAACGGTGCCTTTTATTTGAGCACCGGTGCCGACGCCACGGCCGTCTCAATCGGCACGACCGGCGCCGGCAAGCTCGACGCCGGTACCATCGATCCTCCCTACACGATCAACGGTGACAAGTTCGCCACCTATATGTCCAGCATGACAGGGGTCAAAGAAGAAACTACGGGCGTCGTCAAAACGGGTGAATATATCGTGGGTGTAGGCTACCGCACCACCCTAGACTTAGCTACTAGTCCCGAGGGTTCTGATCTCTGGATATTTAGCAAAGTCAGTGATTTGCAAAACAATCTCGACAAGCTCGTGGTACTCCTTTCATCCAGTGGCAATGGCCAGTCCTGGTACGAAGTAGAGGCTAGTGCGGGCAAGCTCCACCTTTATTCACAGCTCCCCTCAACTATCTCCTACCGCCTGACGGCTCCCCGCTTTGACGCGCTTTCCTGGGGCAATACCAGGGAGAGTGAATCGATCGGCTTCGTGATCAATGATGAAGATACTTGGTCTGTACCTGAAAATATTGCCGCTTTCTTTGGCAGCAACACGACGGGCCCCGTCTCACCCCTTGCCGAAGATCAGTCTATAGCCATCACAGGCCCCGTTCGTATCAGAGGTTCCGAACTTCCAAGTAGTTCGGAACCTCAGGAACCAACACTGATCGTCGACGGCGAAATCGAAGCCACGACTATCTCCGCTAGACTAGCTCATCTCCACGATATCGAAGCCGAAAACATCACCGCCAGAAATATCGTAGCCGACACGATTACTGCCAACCACATCGAGGGACTCGACGCCAAGATCGCCTCCCTTTCAGCGGGACTCACGGACAGTGAATACGAGACCATTACGGATCGTATCAAAGCTCGGTTATCTATCCTCGCTGGCAACACACCCTCCGCCGAAGATGTCCCCGTCCCAGAAACAAATGGTTCCGAACTTCCAGCGGTCTGCAGCAAAGCGGAGGATAGTTCGGAACCTTGTTTCGTCCCTACGGCCACCTCCTCTGCCACCCTCGTTTCCGCCGACATCGACTTTGCCACCATCAACAACTACCTTGCGGTGATCGGCACTGCCACCATCACCACCCTCGATGTGACCAATGGTTTGTACGTTGACAGCATCAATAGCAAAACTGGTCTCCTCGCCCTCGCCGACAACACTATGATTATTGACTCTGCCGGCCATGTCGCCATCAACGGCGATCTCACAGTCTCAGGCAAAATCACCGCCAGTGAACTCAATCTCGAACGCTTAAATATTCTCGACGAAAGCGGAGTTACCGTCGCCACCATCGACGCCTCAGGGTCAGCCAACCTCGCCAGTCTGACTACCAACATGATCACCATCGCCTCAGGCGGCACCGCCACAAACAGCAGCGCCCTCTCTAGTCTGGTAGGTACTGCCACCAGCAACGCCACGGCAGGTCAATCCATCCTCATTTCTCCCCAAACACAACTCACCATCGAGAGCCCCTACGTCACCCCCAATTCCCTGGTCTACTTGACCCCCACCGGCAACACCGACAACAAAGTCCTGTTTGTCCAGTCCAAACAAACCTGTCCAGAAAGTTCGCTCGCCATCGATCCCCATTGTAATCGTAGTTTCACTGTCGGGATTGACGCAGCCGCCACCACCGACATCAGCTTCAACTGGTGGATTATTCAATTGGATTGACAGATCTTATGTAATCTTATACAATC
>CAYGFS010000019.1:0-19688 GCA_964349305.1 uncultured Pseudomonadales bacterium | reverse complement strand
TTTGCGGCGGTTTTGATGGAAACTCGGTCGGCAGTCAGCTTGCCCCAGGGAAGTTCAGCCACGGTTTCTAGCCAGGTGCGCAGATAACCCGATTCGGGATTGTTGGGTGACATGCGATCGAGGCGATCAAACTCTTTGTGGACTTTGGCTTTGGCTTTTTTGGGGAGTGGAAGTTTATGTACGGCTTCGTGGAGTTCATCTAGCTCGATTTCACCGTCATCAAACTCCCCCAGCTCGGCTTTGATGGTGTTCATGCGCTCGCGGAGCACTGCTTCTTTCATGTTTTTGCTGAATTTTTCTTGAGTTTTGTTGGCGATGCTTTTTTCGATCTCCAAGACCTTGAGCTCTTTGGCGAGGAAATCGTTGATTTTGTACAAGCGAGCTTTGAGATCGAGAGTTTCGAGGATGCTTTGGCGCTGCTCAAGTGAGATACTCAGGGTGGGTGCGATCTGATCGGAGAGCTCACTAATACTGACCCCAGACATGAGCCGCATAAAATTGGTAAACTCGACCGATTTGCCGAGATTGACGGCCTCTCTGAACTGGGTAGTCAAATGGCGCGCCAAGGCTTCTAGTTCTTCGGAGGTCACCACACTGTCTTCGATCTCGACGACTTCAACTATTTGATAGGGTGATTCTTCAACAATACTGACCAATTTGATCCGGGCAATACCGCGAACGAGGGCGTTGAGCTCGCCATCGGTTTTGAGTGTGCGCTCGACCATACAGAGGGTACCCACTTCGTAGAGATCGCCCGCTTTGGGGTCGTCGAGATTGCCATCGCGCTGGGCAAAGAGAGCGACCAGTTTGTCTTTGGATAGCGCCGCGTTGACGGCAGAAATTGATTTTTTGCGGCCAAAGGTCAGAACTACTTCGTTCGTGGGGTAGACCACTACATCGCGCAGAGGAATCAGGGGTATGGTGTGAGAAACTGGGAGTTTTATGGGTGCTAAATCTGTCATAATTTAGCAGTTTACACAATGGAGTGCTAAGAGTCAAGATTAAGCGAAGATTTTGTCGCCGACCTTGATGCCAAAGCGTTTGCCGGCGGAGAGACCCTGTACCACAATTTCGATAAAACGCTTTTCGCGATAACCACTGGAGCCAATGATAATACCGGGCTCGCCATTTGGCACATCTTTGAGCCTGTCGTAACACATTATCTCACCCCACTGAGTTTTGATCGCTTTGCCGGCGGCGTGGTCGATATCGCTAGCCCAGGCAGTGGTTTTGCAGTTGCCAAAGTTGTCGACATACCAAACAGCAAGGGGGGCAGGGAGGAAATCAGAGAGTGGGTGGACCTCGTGAGGGATATCGATCCCTTTCATATACCAGTTGGCGACACGAGGTAAAAACTCGAAACTGCGGAACTGAGTATTAGTAATGGGAGCGCGCAAATGCTCGGCCAATTTACCATGACTAATCATAAAGTCCAACACTGTGGGGATATCGTAAACCTCGACACTACCTGCGAGACCATATTTGTGGACAAGCGAGAGAGTCGCGCCGTCGAGGGTGGAGAAAATGTGGGTATTTTGATATTTGACATGCCCGAAGGGGGTGCCGTTGGGCCATTTCTTGGCTTTGCCGTGGCGGGGAGCAACGTTGACCAAAATAATCCCTGGCTCGTCCATGGCAGCGTCGATGGTATCAATAATGCCACCGCTGGCTTCGAGGTCGGCGTAGTTGCCGACGGCGACCGGACTAATATGGGTAGCCGGGAAAAAAGTGGCCGCGCGGACGACCTGGCGATTCATGGTAATGGGATCGTGGCAATCATTAATAATGGTGACGTACATTAGTTAAATCCTAAATCTCAAATGACAAATTCTCAAATAATTTTTTGACTTTGTTATTTTAACACGACTTGCGAGGGTAACAAGGCTTTGTATTTACCCGAGGGGATATCACCTAGCTCCCAGGGACCTAGGTGCGTGCGGATGAGACGCATAACAGGGTATCCCACAGCTTCGCACATTTTGCGGATCTGGCGATTGCGGCCCTCGTGGATAGTGATGTCGATCCAAGTATTACTGGGCTGCGCCTCGGCAATGTTCACCTCGGCCGGCGCAGTTTTTTTGCCTTCAATAGTGACGCCTTGTTCTAGATAGCCGATGGATTTTTCGGTCATAACCCCTTTGACCAACACGTGGTAGGTTTTGTCGATCTCAAATTTGGGGTGAGTCAGCTTGTAGGCGAGATCGCCGTCGTTCGTGAGCAGCATCAACCCTTCCGAATCATAATCAAGACGGCCGACGGGATAAAGGCGGTGTCCGCCGGGGACGAGTGAGGTGACGGTACGGCGACCGTCGGGATCTGTCACGGCAGAGACAACTCCCCGGGGTTTGTTGAGTAAATAATACACAAGTACTTCGTCGATTTTGACTGGTTTACCCTCGACTGCGATTTGATCAGTATCACTCTCGATGATTTTGCCGATTTGGGCCAGCTTGCCGTTGACCGTAACTTTGCCAGCAGCTACCATTTCTTCAGCGTGGCGGCGCGAGGCAACGCCGGCGTGGGCAAGGTATTTGTGGATGCGCATTTTCATAGGCTAATCTTTGACCAAGTACATAATTAAGATACCAAGGAGGAAGGTCGCGACCATAGAAATAGTACGTTTGGTAGATGTTTCAGCCTTGAGTTCGGGAATTAGGTCGGCTGCCGAGATATAGAGGAATCCGCCGGCGGCGACGGGAACCAGATAGTTAGCGAGGGTGGACATGGTATGACTCGCAAAGTAACCCATGATACCGCCGAGTACCGCGGTCAAACTAACGAGGACGTTGAGGATGAGGGCCTTGCGTCTGTTGTACCCAGAGTGGAGAAGAACCCCAAAGTCGCCGATTTCCTGCGGGATTTCGTGGAGGGCAATGGCGAGGGTAGAGATGATCCCTAGTCCTCCGCCGGTGGCAAATGATGCAGCAATGAGCACACCATCCAGGAAATTGTGGATGCCGTCACCAATCAAATTCATGGTTCCGATTGTGTGAGAGGTCAAGTGTTCTTTGTCGTGGCAGTGTCGCCAGTGCAGAAAGCGCTCCAACACAAAAAAAGTGATGAATGAGAGCAGAGTCAGCTGAAATGGCAACGTGCCCCCGAGTGTTTCGACGGACTCTGGGAGTAAGTGGAGTAGAGCCGCGGCGAGCATGGTACCAGCAGAGAGCGAGACCAGGGAAAGGAGGATTTTGCTCAAAAACTGCTGATTGAGGGAAATGGCGAGCACCCCAATAAATGAACCAGAGCTAATGATGGCGGTGGCCGCAATGACCGATAGAAGTTCGTTGGACATAATGATATTCTAACATCATGTTGAGGAATAGATTGCTAATTTTGGTATTGGTCGTAGGCGTACTAGCATTTTTTGCATACTCTGGTATGAGCAGAGACGAACAAAATGAACGTATTCATTATCATGCTGGGTTTCGGGTGTATATCGACGATTCTTTGCAGGATTATCGCGATTATAAATTTATGAACTTTGTGCCATGTACTGCACATGATGAAAAAAAGTCGGCCGAGGATGAACAAATCGAGTTGGCTCACCTCCACGATGGGGTGGGTGACGTGGTGCACGTACATCGCAGCGGCGCCAAGTGGGGCGATCTGTTTAAAAATATTGGTGTTGTCTTGCCACAGGACAAAGGAATAAAGGGATATATAGAGGGAGTAGAAAACGAAGATATTATGGAGACACCGATCAAGGCGTACTCGACGGCAATATTTGTGGTAGGGAGTAGTGCTGCCAGCCATGACAAAGAAGTGGTGAGTGTCGATCACATTAAAGAAATCGAAGATAAAAGTGAGTTATGCGGCAGCAACTAGAAGGACTGAGTTTAAAACAGGTAACCCACAGCGAGGTTATGCATGGCCGTAATGTGATAGTGGGTGGGAAGAGTTTTTCTCCGCTGGCGTTGCTACTGACACAGTTTACTTCACCGGTGATGATTGTGCTCCTTGTGGCCGGCATGATCAGCTATTTTATGCATGGGACCAGCGACGCTATTGTAGTGTGGGGTGCCGTATTACTTAATGGACTCCTCGGATTTTATCAGGAGTTTAAAGCCGAAAAGTCGCTGGCTGCCCTAGAGAAAATTGTCGAAGTCAGTGCCGAAGTGGTGCGCGGAGGCAAGCGAGTGACAATCCCCATAGCTCAAGTGGTGGTGGGAGACATAGCCTTTCTCAAATCAGGTGATAAAGTCCCAGCCGACGGCGTGATCTTAGAGTCGAGCACCCTTGCCATCAATGAATCCATGTTGACCGGAGAGTCCAGTGCAGTGATCAAAGATAGCGCCAAGCAAGACGAGGTTTATATGGGCACGGCGGTGATGACGGGACTGGGCATCATGCGCGTGGTATCCATCGGCAACAATACCAAAATGGGCAAGATTGCGTCTAGTCTTACGACGACGAGCCGCACGCCGACCGCGCTACAGCAGCAAATGGAGCGATTTGCCAAAGGTCTCACGATCGTGGTCGTAGCAGTTGCTGCCCTGCTATTTGCCGTAGGACTGAGCAGAGGGATGCCACTGAGAGAAATATTTTTGGTGTCGATCGCGGTAGCGGTTTCGGCGATACCCGAGGGACTCGCTGTTACATTGACCGTGATTTTGGCGGTGGGAATGCAAAAATTGCTCAAGCGCAAGGGGTTGGTGCGCAAGCTGCTGGTAGCAGAATCGCTGGGAAAAGTGACCATACTGTGTGCAGACAAAACGGGGACACTCACCACCGGCGAGCTCAAAGTAGTCAAAGCCGAGGGTGACGAAACTGGCCTAGCCGAGGCAGCAATCCTGGGTAATGATATGGCAGATGCGATCGAGATTGCAGCTGGGGTGTGGGGAGCGAAAATCTCCAAGCTAAAGGGTTGGCGACGCACGGCCACGATCCCCTTTGATTCGGCACACAAGTACGGAGCCAGTGAGAGTATAAATGGTAAGAAAGTCAGACTGGTGATGCGCGGGGCACCAGAAATAATCCTAGAATATTGCCGGATAAAAGAAAATGATAAAAAGCAATTAATCAAACGGTTTGGCGAGCTGGGGAGTGATGGATACCGCTTGATCGCAATGTGTGAGCTGAGGGAGGGGAAACTGGACATTGCCATCAATAGTAAAACTTGGAAGTATCTGGGGATCATAGTGATGGAAGATCCAATCCGTATCAAAGTAGCAGAAGAAATACCCAAACTAAAGCAGCTGGGAGTACGATTTTGCGTGATTACCGGAGACTTTGCCCAAACCGCAGAATATGTAATGAAAAAGTTGGGAATAGAAACGGAAAACAAAGTCATAGTGGGGAGTGAGTTTCGTGCGCTTAGCAATGATGAACAAAAAAAGATAGTGGAATCTACTATTTTGTTTGCGAGGTTTGCACCGGAGGATAAGCTGAGAGTAGTCGAGATCCTGAAAGAACAAGGACAAGTAGTGGCGATGATGGGTGACGGGATCAACGACGCGCCGGCACTCAAACTGAGCGATGTCGGGATCGTGGTCTCCTCGGCGAGCGAAGTATCGAAAGAAACGGCCGACATGGTGCTCTTAGACAATCGGTTTGGCACAGTGATCGCTGGGATCGAGGAAGGAAGGAGTATTTTTGAGCGGATCAAGCGGGTCATCCGCTATCTCCTCTCGGATTCGCTGGACGAAGTGGTAGTGATTACGACCTCGATGATCGCTGGGCTCCCCCTGCCGGTAACCGCCGCCCAAATCTTGTGGATCAATCTCGCCAACGACACCTTCCCGGCCATGGCACTAGCGTTTGACCCGGTTGATTCGCGTAAACTCAAGGTAGAACAAAATGGTAAGGCTGGGTTTTTTGATTTGTCGTCGAAAATACTGGTAGGTGTCGTGTCACTGGTATCGGGACTGATTGTGGTAGCCATGTTTTACCGTTCAATCCTCCAGGGTCATGCGGTAGATTATGCTCGGAGCCTCTCATTTGCCTTTTTGGGGATCAACACACTTTTTTCGGTCTTTGTCATTCGCAACTTTACGACACCCCTATGGAGAACCAATTTGTTTGACAATGGATATGTGTGGGGAGGGGTAGCTATGGGAGTCCTGATGCAGCTGGCAGCCCTTTATTTACCTCCACTGCAATCCCTGCTGGGGACAGTGCCAATAGTGCCCAGTGACTGGATCACGATTGCAGTTGGGACGGCCTTTGTGATTGCCAGTATTGAGGCTGTCAAATATATACTGGTGAAAATCTTAGGTACGGGCAAATTCCAGCAGCGCGAACAGTACATATCCTGACAGGAGGATGAGACCCTCCCACCACTCTAGTTTCTTTTTGGATCTGATGAAAGCAATAAAAGCAAAGTACATGAGCGTAAAAGCGCCAATGGCTAGTCCATAGGGGATGAGGCCGCGGTGAGTCAAGGTGAGCGGGCGAATGATGGCGGCTAATCCCAAGATGAGCGTAGAGTTGGCAACCACCGATCCCAGCAAGTCACCAAGCGCCATCTTGACTTGGCCGCTGAGGACAGCTTTAATTTCAAAAGCGAGCTCCGGTAGCGAGGTGCCAATTGAGACAATAAAAAGGCCGATAAAGAGGGTAGTGAGACCGGTGCTATTTGCCAAGGCAGTGGATAATCTGACAATGAGATGAGAAGAAGTTAAGAGTAAAGCGACCCCAAATAAGAACTTGAACAAACTACCATTACTATGACCGCTTGTCACAACAGCCAGGAGCCGTTGTATGGGTGACCTAGCAAGAGCATTTTGCGCGAGAGACTTGTGATGGGACCGAAGAAATGTCGAGATCATGACTATGTATATAACCAGGAGGACTATTCCATCAGGGCGAGAGAGCGTGCCGTCGGCGATCAAAAAGATCGGCAAAAATCCGGCCGCACCGGTTAAATAAATATCGCGACTCAGAATACTTCCAGTAACACCGAGAGAGCCGCCCAGGATGGCGGCGCCGCCGATGACTAGAGACAAATCGGCAATATTGCTGCCGATAATATTGCCTAGTACAAGACTCGTGTTCCCCTCAAAAGCAGCTACGATGCTCACGATCAGTTCTGGCAGCGACGTAGAGATAGCCAGAATAAAGGCAGTGATCCCATAGGCGCCCAGCCGGCTTTTGATAGCCAGACTTTTAATCGAAGCGATGATGAGACTCGTGGAATAAATGAGTCCGAGACAGAGGAGAATGAGGCCGGCAATCTGATAGATCATCGTCGTCAATTGAGCAACCAAATAGATAAATTGAGCAAACTGGCAAAACTCACCCAACCAAGATAGGGATAAAGCAGGTAAGCAGACCAGCGCTCAATTTTGTGCCCCTCTTGGATCGTACGGACGATAAAGTACCACATGGCGAGGATCTCGATAAAAGCAAGTCCTGGCTGCTTAAAACCGAAAAAGATAATAGACCACAGGGCATTTAACACCAACTGTGTAGCGTAAACGTGCCAAAATGCGCGGGCTTTTTTGCCAAACTGATGACGTCGCCAAATTAGATAGGCGGAGATACCGATGAGTATATAGAGAATAGTCCAGACTGGACCAAAAACATAGCTAGGCGGATTGAAGAATGGTTTGTTGAGATAGGCGTACCAGGTGGGGATGGCGTCGATGGTGAAGAGAGAGCCAATGATACCGACTACCTGAACCATGGCGATACTAAAGAGCAACAGCCAGTAATTATCTTTGGGTCGGGACCAGGGCCAGTTGATCTTCATTAATCCAGTATAACTGATTTATGCGAGGTCGAGGTAAGCCAGAATATCTCGCTTGATGCCATCAATTCTAATCAAATCGAGTGCTTCTGATGGGGTTACCCAACGATATCCTTCATGCTCGTCTGACAGTTTTATTTCAGTTTGGTCTGTTGTAGCCAAGAAGGTAATGCCGATTAATTCGTTTTCGGCCGTTTCTTCGTGACCGCGATAAATGTGCCAACAAGTCAATGGTTTGCTGGGAGTGATTGAAATACCGAGTTCTTCTTTGGCTTCACGAGCCAAACCCGCTTGGGCATTTTCGTGTTGGGCAATCCTCCCATACATAATTTCCCACTCTCCCGGTTGCCAATCGAGTTTGGAGCTGCGCTTGATTAAGAGGATTTTCCCTCCGGGATTTACGATTACAGCACCCACTGCCACCATGAAACGACCGACGGGATTTTGCGCTGTATTTGAGTTGTCAACTTTTTTTATCATTTTTTATGTCTTGATACTGGTGGCTGTAACGATTGTGATTTTATCATCATTTACGACTAAAGCTTGGTCGTCGCGGAGGAAAAGGAGTTGATCACCGTACTGCGCTTTGATTTGCTCGTGACGCGCGCGATACTTGTCACGCCCGGCGTGGGGAACGATGAGCTGTGGAACTAAATTCAGCGCACTGTAATTGGTTAGCTCTGGAACTTGCTCAGGGTGATCTAGAATGGTGACGTGCTTGACAGTAGGACACAGAATACACGATCCTGCGCTGCCGCCAATGTACACGATGCCCTGGCTGATCAATTCTTTGATAACAATATCGAAGCCGGATAGGCGTGCTTGGTAGAGCAAATAAAATGTGTTGCCACCCGTGACGTAAATGACGTCATAAGTCGACAATTCTTGGCGCAGTGTCTTGACATCTTTACCTTTAATATCGTAAACATCGTATGCAAAACCCATCTCCGACATTTTCTGCTTATCTGATTCTATCCACGAGGCACCAGGATAGGTGTCGGCGGCGGTTGCGATGTAGGCGAGCTTGAGATTACTGGGTTCATCTGACAGCAGCGGTTGTACTAAATCCATAGTGGCGCTGGCGAGGGAGGCGAGGAAAAGTTTCATCCGTTTATTTTACTACTTCGTAGCCGAGCTTTTCGATGATGGGTTTGAAATGAGCGGGACCGGTCAGTTTGGGGTCGTAAGTGATGACCGACTCTTGCTTGGCATAACTAGTATTGGTTTCAATTACGCCGGGCAAGTCCTCTAGCTCAGAGTCAATGTTGAGCGAGCACGAGCTACAGTGGAGCCCGCTGAGTTTTAAAGTAACTGTTGTCCCGACTGGCTTTTTTTTGAAAAAATTAAACATTAAATCACCTCCATAGTGCCGCTATACATCCCCATCGAGCAGGAGAAGGTGTAGAGTCCTTTTTTGTCGGGGGTAAAAGTAAATACTTGGTTGGTATTGGGTTTAACAAAAGCATTGATGCCAAAGGCGCGGAAGGTAAAGGCGGTGGCACACGAGTAGACCTCGCCAGCATTCACAGTCAGCTGGACCGGTGTGCCGCTTTTGACGGCGAAACGCTTAGGTGAATATCCATTATTTAGAATGTTAATAGTGACTGGCTGCACCCCGTCGACGATTTGAGGAGTCGGGGTGGTAGTGCGAGACTTGGTATCGTAGGGGGGGAGGAGGCGCACGATTTTGGGACCTAGACGCTCCAGCGAGTACTGACTATCAGAGACCTGCAAAATACCGTTGATCGAGTAGAGAGCCATGGCAATGAGGAGTACCGCCGCAGTGCGTAAGAAATAAACCCGCCACACTTCAGACAGTTTCGCGGTGGCAATCCCGATCAGGACGAACATCGGAGCGGTTCCTATTACAAAACTTCCCATAATGAGTGCACCCTGCATGGGCGAGCCGGAGCTGATAGCCAAAATTTCCATAGCTTGGGTCACCCCGCAGGGGATGAGGATGGTTAGAAAACCGAGGAGTCCCGGGGCAAAAAGACGGTCGGCAGTCGTGTTATTTTTGATTAATTTGCGGGCAAATTTGGGCGGGGCAATCACGACATAACGGAAAATGGGATGCACTTCTAGTAAATTCATAGCCGAGGCAAACATAAAGAGGGCAGCAAAACCTTGGAAGAATAAGCGCATACCGAGGGAGAGGGTGATAGCGGAGCCAAGCCAGCCGAGGAAAAATCCCAGGATCACGTGGATGATGAGCTTGGCTGAGAGGAAGGCGGAAACCGGTCCCCAATCGCCGACGTCAAAACTATTGGGTGCAGCATCGCTCTCGACTTTTTTACCCTCAGCACGCTTTTGGTTGGCAATGGTACTAGCCAAGATGCCTCCCTGCATAGCAGCGCAAGTAACGCCACCACTGGTGAGACCAGTCAGAAAAACAAACCAAAGATTCATATGTTAGTGCTCCAGTTTTCCAGTAATCCAGTTTACCAGTATTTTTATAATTTAATAAGTTTTAATCTCAGGGAATTTGATACTACAGAGACAGAAGAGAAGGCCATGGCGGCTCCAGCGATACCGGGGTTCAGCATGAGACCGTAGAGGGGATAAAGAATGCCAGCGGCAATGGGGATACCTATCACGTTGTAAAAGAACGCCCAGAACAGGTTCTGCTTGATGACGCGGAAAGTGAGGCGAGAAAGTCGAATCGCCTGTGGGAGACGCTCAAGATTACCACCCAGGAGAGTGAGTCCAGCCGACTCGATGGCCACATCCGTCCCCGTACCCATGGCGATACCCACATCGGCGGTGGCGAGAGCAGGCGCGTCGTTGACCCCGTCGCCGACCATGGCCACCTTGTATCCCTCTTTTTGTAATTTTTTGACTTCGTCAGCTTTGTCCCCTGGCATTACTTCGGCCAGCACTCGGTCGATGCCGACCTGCTTGCCGATGTGCTCTGCCGTCAACTGGTGATCGCCCGTCAACATGGCAACTTTGATCCCCAATTTGTGGAGGTCTTTGATCGCTTGGACAGATTCGTCTTTGAGAGTATCACTGATCCCTAAGTACATAATGATTTCTTTTTTGGTGGAGAGGATGATGGGAGTGGCGCCAACTTCAGCAAAGCTCTCGATGATATCGTGATCAATTTTGAGTCCGAGTGATTCGATCAGTTTGACGTTGCCGCCGTAGTAAAGCACTTTGTTCACTTTCCCCTGCAGTCCCTGGCCAGGAATAGTTGTAAAGTCGGTCACGTCCAAAAGCGTGATTTTGTCGACCTTCGCGCGCTCGACAATGGCGAGGGCGAGGGGGTGTTCGGAGTTGGCTTCTAAAGAGGCGAGGATTTGGAGCGCATCTTTTTCGTTTACTCCTGCGACAGATTTAAGGTTCGTGACCGAGGGCTGCCCCTTGGTGAGAGTGCCTGTTTTATCGAGCACAATAAAATTGACACTACGGAGCTTTTCGAGACTTTCGGCATTTTTGACCAAGATGCCCTTTTCCGCCGCTTTGCCCACACCCACGATGATCGCGGTGGGGGTGGCGAGCCCCAGGGCGCAGGGACAGGCAATAACGAGGATGCCGACAAAACTGAGGAGTCCCAGGAGCGGATTACCGAGGACTGCCCAGAGAATGAACACCAACACTGATAGCACCAGCACAATGGGGACAAAAACAGCGGAAATTTGATCGGTGAGGCGCTCGATGGGAGCATGACTCCCCTGGGCAGTTTCGACCATTTTGATGATTTGGGAGAGCATGGTGTGCTCGCCCACCACGGTGGCACGGAATTGGAACATACCTTGTTTGTTGATGGTGCCGCCAATCACTTTATCGCCGACAGTTTTGTCGATAGGCAGAGGCTCACCAGTCAGCATGGACTCGTCCACACTACTGTCGCCTTTGACTATTTCACCATCCACTGGGATCTTGACCCCTGGCTTGACGATGACTATATCGCCCACGACGACCTCGCTGACGGGGATCTCAACTTCGTTGCCGTCACGCAAGACTAGCGCGGTTTTGGCTTGCATCCCCAGCAGTTTTTCGATGGCTTCGCCGGTTTTTAGTTTGGAGCGGGCTTCTAAATATTTACCGAGCGTGATAAAGCCGATCACGACAATGGTGACGTCAAAATATAATCCTTCAGGGGCTTTTAAGATGGTATTAATTTCGGGGAATAACAGGAGGATCGAGCTATAAGTATAGGCGACCAGGGTGCCGATGCCGACGAGTGTATCCATATTGGCAACACGATATTTGATAAAACGGAGGAATCCCTGGATAAATGGCTGGCCAACCCAAAACATAATGGGGGTGGCGAGGATAAAGGAGATGCGGTTAAAAGCCATCATAGATATCGGTAGGCCGGTGAGGATGCCAAATTGTTGATGGAGCAGATCCCAAATCATGAGAGTAAAAATAACGATGGCAATGGGCATGACGAAATAGGTTTTCTGCCGCAGCTTTTCGAGCTCGGCGAGCTTTTCGGCTTTTTTGGTCGCATCCGAGGTGATTGGTCCCATGTCGTGTCCAAAATGGGGACTCTTGGGATCCATGGTGTCAGACATCTTCATGTCCGACATATCGTGGCTCGCCGATTCGGAGGGAATGTCAGCGGGAGGGTTTGATTGCGTATCTAAGAGAGTGTAGCCGAGGGGCGAAATGGCTTCGTTCATAGTATCCGTGGGCACGTGGCTTACCATACTGATTTGCGCAGTTTCGGTAGCTAAATTGACGGTGGCAGACTCAACTCCCGGCAGTTTTTCGATTTTACGCTTGATGATGCTGGCGCAGCTGGCACAGTGCATACCCTTGACTTCGTATTTCATGGTGTGTGCAGCCTGTTGGCGAGCCAAGCCTGTTTTATTTTCCATACCACTCCTTTAACCATGATTGCATAGTAATGATTTCTTTGGACTGGGTGGCGATAATGTTTTTGGCGAGATCGTGGATCTCTCCGCGCCCTGTGGGCAATAAAACCTGGTTGGCCATTTTGATGGCTCCCTCGTGGTGGGTGATCATCGCTTCTAAAAATCTCTGGTCAAACTCTGCGTCGGACTCGCCTAGACTGATTGCCATACTAGGCATATCGGCACCCATGCGCATATTGACGTGGCCTTCATCTTTGAACCAGTCCTGGCGCCATGTATACATGAAACTAATCTCACCCGACTGGGCAGAGATAATGTCAGAGGCAAAGTCTTTGATTTCTGAGCGCTTCGACTTTTGCTCGGCTTCTTTGGCCATAGCTATAGCACCTTCATGATGCTCGATCATTTGCGTCAAAAAATCCTGATCGCTGAGCTTGGGCTCGCTGGTAGTGGGTGCATTCATAGATTCTTTTTGCTCGATCTGGGTGAGTCGGTCGGAGGTCACAGCAAACAAGGCCACCACAATGATAAAGAGGAGTGACTGAATCAGTATTTTCATAAAGCTCCTTTGTGTAAACCACTAAATTCATTGAGACAGCCTTTGCCACAAAAATAATGTCTGATTCCATCATACTCGGCCGTAAAACTGGCAGTGCGAGGAGTGAGTGACATACGGCAGATTGGGTCTATCACGGTGGGCTGGGCATCTGACATGGGTCTGACTTTGGTCAGACTGTCAAGGAAGAGAGACAAACTGATGAAGCGATCTTCTGACAGGGAGTAGTAAACTTCTTTGCCGATTTTGCTTTGGCGTACAAGGGTCGAGTCTTTGAGGTTCATGAGGTGCTGACTGACTGCCGCCTGGCGTAATCCCGTCATTTGGACGACTTGGTTGACCGTGAGCTCGTGGCCATGTAAAAGACAGACGATTTCGAGCCTTTTGGTATGACCCAGCACCTTTAATAGGTTAGCTTGTTTGGCAAATTCTGCTGCACGCATATCCATTTATCATATTCTGTTTTTTGAATATGTCAAGTGTGACGGGGCAGGGTAGACAGATACGCGCGAAAACTAGCGTGTATAATCTAGGAGAGTATGAATATTTGTATTTTTGGCGACAGTATTGCTTGGGGGCCACGACTCCCCTTCCGGGTGGCTTGGGCCAATTTGCTCCGTAACCACTTGGAGAAAAATTCTGATAATTTGTACTCTTTGTATGACTTGGGGATAGACGGGAATACAACTACAGATGTAATTGCGAGGTTTGACAGTGAGGCAAAATCGCGTAAACCTGAAATTATTATTTTTAATATCGGAGTCAATGATTCTTTGTTTAGAGACACTGAGAACAATCCTGAAACTCCGCTGGATGTCTTTGAGTCAAATGTCCAAGTGTTGATTGATATGGCGAAAAAGTTTACCGGCAAGATTCTGGTGGTGGGACTGGTCAAGGGGAGTGAGATGCTGACGACGCCGCTGATCCAAAGTACGACGAAGAAATCGTACACTAAGTCACGAGTGAAAATGTACGACTCAAAGCTGAAGGAAGTATCGCTGCGAAATAACTTGGTATTTGTAGATATTAATGACAGATTGAACGACAATGATTTTGATGATTGTTTGCACCCCAATATTAATGGACATATTAAAATCTTTGAGCGAGTATCGACAGAGCTGGATAAAATGCTCGATATTAAGCATGAACGATACGCCATTTTGGTAGATAACAACGATCAGGAAATTGGCTACAAGAAAATGGATGCCCTAGACGAGAGCGACGTGATTAGGGTGGCGGGATTGTGGATTACCAATAACAGAGGAGAGGTGTTGTTGTCAAAACGTCCTACTTCAAAAAGACGCGATCCAAATAGATGGAGTCCGAGTGTTGCCTGCATCGTTGAGAAAGGATCAACATATTTGAGCGCAATCAAACTAGCAGCCAAAGATGAAATAGGGTTAGAAGAAATTGTAATAAAGGAAGATAAGAAGCTAATGATTACCGGAGAAAACACATTCTACTGCCAAATGTTTTCGGGTCAGATCGACTTGGATACAACTAAGTTAGATATAAATCGGAATGAAACGCAAGAGGTCAAATGGTTTAGCGTGAATGAACTTAGGCAAATGCTTAAAGAAAACCCATATCAATTTGTACAATCGTTTGCAAAATATTTTGAAATTTATCAGTGATCAGGAATTGTTTTGAGATAGGCACGAACACTATCTTTGAGAAACCCTCCGTCGTCGCCAGTTTCTAACTCCATAAACTCCTGTGGGGTGACCCAGCGGAATTCGACGTGCTCGCTAGAGAGCTTTACCTCCCCTTTCCATTTATCGCAAAGCTGGGTCAGAGCGAAGATGGTAGTATCTGCGTAAATTTTGCCAGCGGAGCTCGTAAGATATATCGGACGCAACCTGACAGCTTGGAGCGATGTTTCTTCTTTGATTTCGCGCTTGAGAGCGTCATTCACGTCCTCCCCTGCTTCGTAGTTGCCGCCAGGCAGATCCCAGCAGTTGGGTCGGCGGACGTCAGCCGGATTGCGCCGCAGTGCCAGGATCTTGCCGTGTTTATCCACGACAAGACATTTCTGGAAGAACTTGACGTTGTTTAGGAGTTTTGGTGCTGGCATAGATAGTCTAATGACCTGCCTGCGCAGGCAGGTTCGAATAATCGAACTTTTTAATATACGTTTTGATACTAGATTTAAAGAATCCCCCATCGTCACCGAAATTGAAATCCATAAATTCGACTGGTGTCACCCAGCGGAATTCGGTGTGTTCTTCAGAGATGGCTACTTCGCCCGACCACTGTGAGCACAAGTGACAGGCGGCAAATACCGTCTTGCCCGACATTAGTTGATTGGCAAAATTGACACCACTGGTTAAGTAAATCGGCTGAATGGATAGAGCATTGAGATTTACTTCTTCTTTAATTTCGCGCTTGATGGCATCCATGACATCCTCACCTTCTTCGTATCTACCACCAGGTAAATCCCAGCAGCCAGCGCGGTAATCGTCTCCCATTGCTCGCTTGAGTGCCAATATTTTGCCGTCTTTACTGACCACAATCGCTTTTTGGATAAATTGCACACTGTCTAAAACTTTATTGCTCATACAGTTGTATTATAGCGCGCGACGAGGCAAGAAATAGGTAAAGATAGCACAGCCAAAGGCGACTATCCCCATAAATACAAACATTGGAGCAAAACCGTAGGTAGTGACAACAAACCCACCAATAAGTGTGGCTAAAGCTGCAAGGATATTGGAGATTGTTTTCCAGACTGCGTAATCACGAATATGATTTGACTTGTCGAGATGTTCAGCCATGATCGCATCAAAACCTGTACTCCCAACTGCCTCGCCGATGCCAATGATGATTTGGAGTAAAATGATCATGGTGATGTTCCCGGCAAAGATAAATCCAATCCACACAACTGATCGAAGAATAAAACCGACGATAAGCAGATATTCATGCTCACGTATTTTGTCTCCGTATCTAATAAGTATAAAGTTGACGAGAGTGGTAGCAAGCAGCATGACGCTCCACGTACCACTCACTACTGCAATACTCCCTCCCAGTCCCTCGATGAAGATGGCATAGAGTGGGCCCAAGAGATTTCCAGCTAAAACAAAAACACTATTAATGGCGAGAAGTAACTTGAGAGATTTGTTCATTGGGATCTATTGTGACACATCTACTATTTTATACCAGTCGTCGGTGACCTCGACGTACTGAGTATTGGCGAGAAGAATATATGGATAATCATCATGGTATGAGTTGGGGATTTTGTAGTCCAGATAATCCTCTCGCTTTTCTGATTGACCCCAGTGAGGAAGAATAGCAAAGTTGACGAGCTTAAATCCAGCAGAAGTAGGCAAGTCATAATTTTCTAACGATTTTCCTGGTCTAGAGTTGGCCGCGATATCGATCCCGGCACACACTGACCCTGCGCTTTCGGAAATGTAAATCATCCCCTGCTCCAGACGTCCTTTGACATAATCGCCAAAATTATTTTTAAGTGCTTCTTGCATGAAGAAAAAGGCGCTACCACCTTCGACGTACATCGTCTGATACCCCGACAAGTCCCGCTCAAGATCACCACTCGTCTTACCAGTAATGTCGTAAAAATCATACTGGTATCCATGCTTTTTCATGGCATCGAGGTTGTTGTAATGCCACGCGAGTTCGCTCTCCTTGAACTGGCGATATTTAAAGGGTGTGGTGATGTAAACGACTGATTGTTTTTGCTCCTCACTCAACTTACCTGCGATATCATGTGCGACGTGGTGAAATTTGGAAGTTAAATAAAGCTTCATTGCTCTCTCCTCACATCGATGATGCGTAATTGATCGCCCACTACTTCAATATACTGATAGTCGTTGATGAGGAGGTAGGGATAATCTTCGTTGTAGATATGCTCCATACGATAGTCATTGTAGAGATGGCGGTATTCTTCACCACCCCAGTGGGGCATGATGACAAAGTCGACGATGTTGAATGCTTTAGTTCCCTGGAGTTCTGGAGCGAGCGGAGTAGTTTCTTCCCGCCGGACCGGCTCGATATCGGGACCCATAATGACGCTCCCTGCGCTGCAACCGATGTAGATCATTCCAGTCTCTATTCGTTGTTTAACATAGTTGCCAAAATCATTTTTCTGAGATTCTTGCAGGAGATAGTAGCTGTTACCTCCCTCGACATACATAATCTGGTATTTAACGAGATCACTGTTGATTTGTTCATTAGTTTTTCCGGCAATATCATAATCGTCAAAATGAAATCCTGCTTCTACTAGTTTGGCACGATTGGTGTGATGCCAAGCAAGATTGGAATGTGATTTGTCGTGGATGGTTGTGGTAATAAAAACAGCAGGCTTACTCACATCCGATCCTAGTTTCTTACCAATACTGTGGGCGACGTATTGAGATTGAGAGGTAAGGAAAAGGCGCTTCATTTTTCGTGCCTCACATCGACAATTTGCCAGCTATCGCCAAGGACTTCGATATATTCGTAATTGTTGAGAGCAATTAAGGGAAGTTTAGATTGAAATAGAATGTCAAAACTGTCGTTGGTGTAACCCTCTTTAAAATCCGCAAGTCCCCAGTGGGGAAGGATCGAAAAGTTAACAAAGCCGAATCCTTTAGTATTAATAGGTTTTTTTAACAGCGATAGATCATTTAGTTTTTGGGTGGGACTGATATCGTGGGAAGCCATAATCGAACCACAGCTGGTGCCGATGTAAGGTTTGCCACTCGCGACGAATGATTGAACAAACTGCTCAAAATTGGATTCGTCACACATTTCACGAAAATAAAATTCGTTACCGCCGCTTATATAGAGTACGTCGATATCTGCGAGGTCGGCATTAATCTGGTCAAGATTTTTGCCTGTAATGGTGTAGTCAAAGGTAGCAAAGCCGGCTTTATTTAATGCTGCCCTCTCTTCTCCCTCCCAGGTTTTCATACCAATCATAGCCTCGGCTTCAGTGGGCGTGTAGATGAAGGCAGTTTTTGGCTTGTGGAGACCTATACGGCGATAGATGCTATCGGCAGCTCCGGCGTCATCTGCACTACTTGAGAGAAAGAGATGTTGCATATGAGTTATTTTAGCAGGTCATCCCACTCCCCTGCCCAAAAGCGCTGACACATGGTGATGGTGCGATCGCTAACGGTTTGGGTTGCAACAAAATTGGCAAATTCTTGCTCTGTGACCCATTTATATGCTTCAACCTCCGTAGGTTCAATCACTATTTCTCCCCCGTTATACTTGCCGATATACCAATGACAAAAGTGAGTTTCATTCGACTGTGAAACTTTTTCCCGAAATAAGTAAATAAACTTTGGGATCGTGATTCCCATTTCTTCGCTTAATTCCTTTTCGACAGTGAGCTCGAGCGAGTCTCCGTAGGTCACGTGTCCGGCTACTGTCACCGTCCAAACACCAGGGCCGACTTTTTTAGTAAAACTACGCTGCTGGAGCAGGATGCGTCTTTTATCGTCATACACAATAGCGGCAATCTCCCGGTGGAGATATTTGGGATCGCTGTTGGCCAGGGTCCGTGGGATTACCTGGATAAGATTCTCGTCGTCGTCTACCCAAGCGACTAATTCTCCATCACTCATGACTTTTTCTTTTCCTTGGGCTTGTCGATTTTGTCTAATCCAAGACCGTGCACACCAAAGTAGACGACAGCAGCGATGATAATAAAGTCGATGAGGACGGCGAGAAAGTGTCCCCACATGACCTGGGTACCGGCGACCCAAGCAGAAGTATCTTCGAGATTTTTGGTAAAGCCGAGGATTATCCCCACAAACGGATTAACGATATCAGTCACGAGGGAGGAGACGACTTTGGAGATGGCGCCACCAAGGATGAAGCCGACCGCGAGCCCCATGACACCTTGTTCGCGGATAAAATTGAGAAAACCTTTCATGTTATTTTTTTGCCTTTATACTACATTTATATATGGATATTCTAACCCATTGCCGCAAAAGTCTAAAGAAAAGTGGATTAATCGTCCTGGACACACATCACAACCCGTGGGATATTTTGCTGACTGCCAGGCATATTAGACTAACCCTGAACCCAGCCAAGATTTATATGCCGCTGGCTGGATATGCGAGATATGTCCCAGTGATGCGAGAGATAATTGGAGTTGTAGCAAAAGCGTACCAGATAGAGTTTATCCCGGTATATCGGAGAGATGAATACCAACCAGTCAATCTGCTCATGAGGTGGCTGTGTTGGTTTTATCCAAGAGAGCTAAGCAGAGAAATACGGGAATTGGCCAACAAAGAGTATGTGAAAAAAACTCTGACTGCGAGCGAAATACCAGGCAATGTCATTATAGTAGCCCCTTATGGCAGCCCCATTTGGTTTGGCGGAAAAGTAAAATACGGGGCGAGAAAGTTGATTGAATCTCCTACCGTGAAGGTTTTGAGCTGTACTAAATGGAGTTTTCCCAAAATCAAGTTTATTACTTACCTCGGACGCTACCGGGCCGATTTGGGGAGAGGATATCAACTATTGACACAAAAGGCCTGAATATGTGCTATACTATGACCTAGTTATTTATGTGTACATGCTTTTCCCAACGATAGTGATTTATTCCCTGTAGTTTGTGAGTAAAAGTGGTGGCACGCGTTTATGGAGGTGCCGCACATGGCAACCAAATTAT